>JAMOBH010000434.1:0-3775 GCA_039908085.1 Magnetococcus sp. YQC-5 | reverse complement strand
TATTAATTTTTTTAAAAAAACAAAAAAATAAAAAAAATTAAAAAAAAAGGGTGGGGGGTTTGGGGGGCGGTTCACCGCCCCCCAAGGTCTTGATTTTTTTCCGAAACATGGATCAAAAATCATAGATCAACGACATCATCACGGATCGTCCAGGACGCGGGAAATCTTTTGGATAAGCAACCGTAGGATCGGGATCGGTCACCGTGGCATTGAACACGTTGTTCACATTGGCCCGAAGCGTCACCCCCTTTTGCACCAGATTGAAACGGCTTCCAGTGAGGTTGAACGTCTGGATGCTGTCCAATTTGGGTCTGACATCTCCCGGCACTCGATTACGTTGTCCCATATAACGATAGTGTACGGCCAAAGCATAATCCTGCATTGGTTGATAAACAAGCCCTGCATGACCCATCCAATTGGCGGATCCTCCAACCTCTGATCCGGTCAGTTTGTCGTGTGTGGTGACATACGAAAGATTGCCATTTACTTTAAATGCATCTGACAGGGTTTTTTCCAACTCCAATTCGACCCCTTTGAGGATAATCCCTGAAGAATTGATGTATTTGCCAGTCGCATCGTTATTGATGTAATCTCGAATGTCCGAATAAAACAGGGTGGTCCGGGCAACAGACTTTGAATCGCGATAAATGTATCCCAATTCGTAAGTATCCACAATTTCAGGCTTGATTTGCGGATTGCCTGACAGGATATAATTGTTGGCATACATTTCAAAAAATGTGGGTGGACGGAAAGAATTGCCATACTGGGCTTTCAGAATGTGCTGGTCTGTGACCCGATAGACAAGCGCAAGGCGAGGAGTCAAGGCCGTACCCACATCATCATAATGATCAAAACGGAGTCCAGCAGTGAGATCGAAACGATCGGTAATGGCAACCTGATCCTGAAGCATCACCCCGGTGATCCGTCGTCCAACACCACTCTTGATGTATGTATTAGAGGAATCAAAGCTCTTCCAAGATGCTGCACTCATATCATTGGAACTTTTGGTGTTGCCTTCAGTCTGGACATCCACCAGTTTGATGTCAGCCCATTCCAATGCCATGTTGATAATATGATGATCCCACTTTCTTAAAGTAGTATCTACAATACCATAGATCCGCCTTTCCTCGGCAAAAGTGCTGGCAACCACCCCATCGGGATGAAAGTGGGCAAACGACAAAGGAAAATTCGGATCCACCATATCCTGTTCAGCAGGTGCAGCCGAGAAGAAACCTGGAGGAAACAACGTGTTTTTATCCATGGTCATGGCATAATCAGTCACGCCCAGCTTGAAAGTGGCTTGAAATGCCTGAGAGTGTTTCCATTCCTGTTTTGCTTCCACCCCCCATTGACTCTCATTCCAAACGAGACGGTGATCAGCTGGCGGCAGGGCACTGGCCGTTCCAACGCCCGCCCCGGTTTCGAGACGCATGTATTGCCCAAGCAGTGAAAAATCTTTATATTGTACAGTCAAAACCCCTGCACGCTGTTTTTCATGGCTTGTTTCTTTACCAGGGGCATTGGAGATGGCCGGTTGTCCAAACATTGAATGGAGAATATCCTGATCATGATGAATCTCTTGGCCCTCTTGCTTGAATCCAGTCAGATGGAGAGATGCGGTCAAATCTTTATGGATGGCTCCTGAATAGAGTCCCCCCCCAGCAAGGAAAGCATCACTGCCAGCACGGGCATAGACCCGTTTCCCTTCCTTACGGGTGACGATATTGATGACACCAACCGAGGCAAACTCACCATACAATGCCGAACCAGGACCGCGAATCATTTCGATACGATCAATCATTTCTATAGGCAAGGCATAAGGGGGCGTGTTTCTGGCGGTCAGAGTGGCATTGAAAGGCATATCATTGACCAGATATTTGATCTTGCCGGAAGTGGTCCCCTCAATGCCGCGCACAGTCGGATTGTGAAACGAAGCACTCATTCCAGGTATCAGGGTCAAGGCATCCAGAACAGTACGGATGCCCTGTGCTTCAAGATCCTTGCCCCGCAAAACCGTCACCATGCCAGGAACCTGATCGGCATTCAAGGTGGTTTTGGTGGCCAAATCAGTGTAGGCCTCCAGGGTGGCGGTCAATTCGGCCTGGACCCACCGCAATTCTTGAGCCATGGCCAATTCAGCATCGTTTTTGGATGTTTTGTTGTTGGAGACAGACTCATTCAAATTAACTTTGGTATCTGCCAATGCCGGAAGCGTGCCACAGGTACAATTCGCGATGATTTGAAAAGCTAAAAATTTCTTTTTCATTCTTTTCAACTCCTAGAGTCATAGTCTCTGATAGGGCAAAAGTACATCTTATGAGAATCCATTTTTCTGGATTCTCTGCACAGAATGAGGATTAACGTATAATAGTTACAGTCGCACCTGATCCAATTCCTGCTGAATGCGTTTTTTCATGGCTTCATCCGCGACAGGCATCACCTCTTGATTCTGTTGCACGGATCGGGCGCGCCATTTACGCATGGCAATCAACAAAGCCCAAGCCCCCACTCCCAAACCCACAAAAGGGCCTCCCCACAACAACCAGTTCATCCCACCTTTGGTGGGTTCCAAGTAGATATAATCCCCATACCGTTGAAAAAAATAATCCCGAATGGTCGTTTCCTGTTCACCAGCCTGAACCTTGTCTCGAATGATGCTCAGCATGTCCTTGGCCAGATCCGAATTGGATTCATACACCGATTGATTTTGACAGACCGCGCACCGAAGATCTTTGGCAATGTTTCTGACCATGGCCTCAGTCGGATCCTCTTGGCGCGATTCAGCCTGGATCAACAGCGGATAACTGAGCAAAACAATGAGCAGCAATCTGAAAAAACCATTCATCGACCCCCTCCTTCCATTAATGGCAAAGCGCGTTTTTCAAACCAACCCGGATACAAAGGACCGGTGTGTTTCATGCGGATGGTCCCCGTTGGGTCAACCAGATAGGATTCCGGTGCCCCGTAAACGCCCCAGTCAATGGCGATTTTTTGCTCTGGATCCTGGGCGTGTCGATAGCCTGGAACACCATGTCGGGCCAGAAAAGCACGGGCAGCTTCTGGAGTATCCCGGAAATCCACGCCAATAATGACAAAATCCTGGCGTGCCTTGACCTTGTTGGCCAGTTCCAGCAGATAAGGATGTTCGGCAATACAACTGACACACCAGGAACCCCAAAAATTCACCAAAACCCATTTTCCACGATGGGCTGACAGAGTCACAGGCGCGCCACCATCCAAGGCAGGAGCTGAAAAATCACTGGCCGGACGGTTGACCAATGGCGAGGGAATGTTGCGTGGGTCGTTTTCCAGTCCCAAGGCAAACAGGATCAGAATGCCCAACACCACACCCAGTAAAACGATTTTCCAGATTCCGTTCATGCATCGATATCCTTGTATAAAACGGCTTGGCCTTCCACCTTAAGCCGGGACCATTAAAAATATTGGTTGAATTGATTGAAAATGGCTCTCGCACCAAACCTCACCAGGGGGAATGGTTCTTCTGTGCATCCATGGTGTTCCGCATTCAGTTGGAAACCCAACCTATGACAAATCTTTCAAAATCCAGCCAATGCGCACATGAACGATTTGGGACTTGTGACGATTCCAGAATGTCATGGCCTTTGCCAAGTATGACATCCCTATTGAATCATAGTCAAGTTTTTTGCCCCTGTTGGCCAAGGGTTGCACTCTAAGGATCCTGAAGACCTTGGGGGGCGGTGAACCGCCCCCCAATCCCCCCTGGTGAGGTTTGGTGCGAGAGCCATTTTCAATC
>JAMOBH010000077.1:0-18748 GCA_039908085.1 Magnetococcus sp. YQC-5 | reverse complement strand
AAACCACCCCCAAAAGCAAGCAAACGCATCCAGTCATACTGAACCTTGTTGGCGTCCTGATATTCATCCACCAGAATGTGACGAAAACGATGCTGATACTCGGTCAGAATGTCCGGTGCCCGACTCCAGAGCTTCAAACAATTGGCCAGCAGATCCCCAAAATCCATGGTGTTGATGCGTAACAGTTCATCCTGATAGGCGGCGTAAAAATCAGCCACCCGCTTGCGATCACGGGAAAATTTCAATTGTTTGGTCTCTTCCAGGTCATCAGGCCCCAATCCATCGTCTTTCCATCGGCTGATGGTATTGGCCAAACGTTTTGGGGTCCAATAGGCATCCACAAAATCGGTTTGTTCGGTCAAACGCTTGATGACGCGCTGCTGGTCAGCAGAGTCCAAAATGACAAAATTGGCATCAAAACCGATTTTGTCCGCGTGAGTGCGCAAAATACGTGCCCCCATCCCGTGAAACGTGCCAATCCATAAACGTCGCGCCGTGGCTTCGTCAAGCTGAAGCAGCTCTGTGACCCGTTCCCGCATCTCCTGGGCCGCCTTGTTGGTAAAGGTGACAGCCAGAATTTCACCCGGTCCGGCTTCGCCCTGATGCAGCAGACGGGCCAAACGTCGGGTCAATACACGGGTTTTCCCGGATCCAGCCCCGGCCAATACCATGATGGCCTTGTCAGTGGCCGTCACAGCCTGATGTTGGGGCGCGTTGAGGTCAGTTGGCAAATCGATGTCTATCACGGTCCGTTTGAATCCTGATCGAAAAATTTTTAAAGTATGCTGCGAACCAACCGATAATAAAGATTAATGGGAACCTGTCAATCCCCTGATATGCGATTCCTACAACTCTTTTGAATGGTCAAGGAAGTCTGCCATGATGATCGCAAATACCACAGATACGGTGCTGTCGGTTTCCCGAAACAAAACCGGTGGTTCGTTTTTGACCAGTCAGACGGCCAATGGATTTGGACCCGAATATCAGGTGGATCTCTCTTGCTGCGCCCAGGAGGGTGGATTGGCCTTGCGAGACACGGCCACCGGTGTGACTGAATCAAAAATGCGCAATGTGCTGACTCGTATTCTGTTGGAAACCCTGTTTGGTGCAGACAAACAGCCGAAAGATACCGAAACCGCAGAAAAAGAATTGGTCCGGGAAATGATTCTTGATCCCGCAGTTGACACACAAATGAACAAGATCGCCCGTGATGTGCTGGTCTGACTTGGTCCATGCACCCAAACAACACTAGAATCCATGATCGAGATGTCGCATGACAAACAGGGATATGCCCCTTTCTGACCTGACCAACCAACCCAAGAGAGGCACCAGGGTATGCGCTGTGGCTGACTTGCCTTTGCTCGGAGGCAAGGAATTCATCCTCCCAACCGAAGGGAAACCGTTCCGAATGATGGTTTTTCGACACGCGGGAACCATTCTGGCCTATATAAATGGATGCAAACATTTTCTGGGAACCCCTTTGAATCCCAACAATCTGGGCAATTTTTTGCATCCTCAGGATTCATCCCTGATTCGTTGCGGGGTTCATGGAGCCTTGTATCATCTGGCCACCGGGGCGTGTGCCCAGGGGGAATGCGACGGCGTCGGACTGGATGGCGTGCCTGTGCATGTACGAGAGGGAGAAGTGTTCATTGGTACGGATGTCGAGGTTTCGATTTGATATTTCTGAATCAATAAAAAATCAAGACCTTGGGGGGCAAAGAACCGCCCCCCAATCCCCCCCACCCTTTTTTTTAAAAAAACTTATTCAAAATGAGGGGGTTGGATGTCACCCCCCCTTGCTGGGCAATGAGGTGATTTTGCCAACCGTTTCCTTGCCATCCATCAGTACCAATTGCAAACGAAAGCGAGTGGCGTCCCCGTCAGGCTTGACGAAAATCACCTGAAACGGCTGGGTGTTTCCAGGTGCTATTTTATTCATTTTCAATCGCTTGTCCTCGCCTTGCAACTCGGCCATGCTGCGCAAAGCAGCTTCACTGCTCTCATTCAAGGTTTTGTCATCAAGTACCCGGCCTGGATAGGCCAACGACACACCCACCTCTTTGCCTTCCTGGTTCAAAAGTACCACCTGAATGCCCGGAACCATCATGTTTGTCCGTCCAGTATTGCTCACCGACCCAGACACCAACAATACCATGCCATAAGGATAATGACGCCACTCCCCATGGGTCTGAGCAAACCGGAAGGTACTGGTCCATTCATAACGTTTGTAGGTCCACCAATCTGTCATGGAGAGCAGACTCAAGCCAAGGGTCAACAACAAGATGATTGACAACCACCAGACACGTCTTGAAGGTTGGCTGGCAACAGGAGCCGAGTCGTCCTCCACATCGGGTTCATCATCCATATCAGGGAGTTTATCGGTGTCCAGTTTGGTTTCCATTTTAATAAACGATGCCGTTTTTTCCAACTTGACAGGGGGTTCTGATACCTTTTCTTTTTGATCTTTGGCGAGCATCGCCAACTCCATTTCTCTTTTGGTGGGCTTTGCAAGTGCCATTTGGGTTTTTGGTCCAACCACGGTTTCCTCTTCATCAGGGTCAACAAGCACAGCATGGTTGGATGGCTTCTGTGATTCGTCTCTCATATAGGTATCGATCAAACCCTCTTTGGCCATCAATGCCTCCACGGCCTCTGAGAAACTCTCGGAATATCCTCCCATGGCCAATTCGGAGGTAAACTCTTCAGGGTCATGGGATCCATCATCCAGAGAGTCCTCGACACCCTGCTGCTCAT
The DNA here is from genome assembly GCA_039908085.1 of Magnetococcus sp. YQC-5. Lineage (GTDB taxonomy): Bacteria > Pseudomonadota > Magnetococcia > Magnetococcales > Magnetaquicoccaceae > Magnetaquiglobus. The sequence continues at coordinate 15,991 of JAMOBH010000077.1, read as the reverse complement.
CGAAAGCCTCGTCCAAACCAATTTCTTCCAACTTTTGCAATTCATCAATTCCATCATCATCAGAAAGAATCTCTTCAGGGTCGGGAAGTTCCCCCTCTTCTTCTTGATAATATTCATCAACCAAAAAATCATCTTCTTGGGCAGGTATTTTTTTTAAAACTTGAGTTTTAGATGAAGAAGCTGTTTCAAAAAATCCCGAAAACGAGATGGAATCCGGGGGAGCTGGTGGGACCACAGGAGTAGAAGATACCGTGCTGTTACCCGTGTTGGGTTTAGGCGGCGGCTGAAAAAAAACAGCCTGACATTTGGAACACTTCAGCTTGCGTCCAGCAGGACGCAACACCTCGTCATCCACGTCAAACTGAGCACGGCAACTCTCACACAGGACAATCACGCTTTGACTCCACCTTGTGCAACCAAACGAACACAATTGACTTGTCTGCAAGGCCACTATACCGGAAATCACCCCTGCTAAACAACAACGTCCGTAGGGCAAAGCAGGAAAAAAAACAGGAATCGCCCTGAACGCAAACGCTCTCTTGAGATCCTGGAGAGAAGACTGTAGCATGAAAAGCAGATACAATCCATCAGCCAAGGTTATCCCTTTTTACCCATGATTCAATTTCATAATGTAACTTTGCGTTATCCAACCGGATATGAGGCTCTGAAAGGGGTTTCATTCACGCTGTCCAAGGGATCGTTTCATTTTCTCACCGGCCATTCGGGTGCGGGCAAGACCTCGATCCTCAAACTGATCTATCGTGCTGAACTGCCTTCTGAAGGGAGTGTACTCGTGGATGGCCGCAATGTCGCGCAACTCAGTCGCAAACAGTTGCCCTTGTTGCGCCGTGGGATTGGCGTGATTTTCCAGGATTTCAAATTGCTGTATGACCGGTCTGTTTTTGAGAATGTGGCCCTTGCCATGGAGGTGGTCGGACATGCTGCTGACCGCATCCCAGGTCAAGTGCGTCGCACCTTGCAAAATGTCGGACTGCAAGAACGCATGTATCAAAATCCCATCTCGCTGTCAGGCGGTGAACAGCAACGCTTGGCCATTGCCAGGGCAACGGTCAATTGGCCTCCACTGGTCATTGCCGACGAACCAACCGGCAATCTGGACAAAGAAATGGGACGACGCATTATCGCCTTGTTTGAGACCCTGCATCAACAAGGAACCACAGTGGTACTGGCCACCCATGATCTGGATCTGGCCGCAGAGACCGGTCATCCTTGCATTGAAATGCTCAACGGAAGCATTGTTGGCATGCATGAGACCGTGGTGGAAAACAGAGGTGAGACATGATCTTCCGTCTGCCAGATGCTTTTTCTGCCCGGCGCGGTGCTGGCAATCGATTCACTCGCAAACCCAAAAAACCCTCTGCCACACAAACAGAAGGGAATGCCATTATAGCCAAAAATTTCCATCTGCGCTCCTTGAAACGTGCGTGGCGTCCTTTCGCGGAAAGATCTTTGGCACACTGGACCACAACTTTAATAATAGCGATGACGATTGCCATTTATGGAGCCTTTTCCCTGCTCCTGGTCAATTCAAACAAGATATTAAACACCTGGGATGACGACAACCTGGTGACGGTTTTCATGCAACGCAGTGCGGAACGCAATCACTTGATCCTGGTTGGCAAGACCATCAAAAGCCGCCCTGGAACAAACAACTTAACGGTCGTATCCCCCGCAGACGCTTTGAAACGATTGAAGAACATGATGGGCGATGATGCTGGATTGTTGGCTGAACTGGATGAAAATCCTTTGCCTTATTCCATAGAATTCAAGCTTTCCGGAGAGGATCGCACCCAGGCTGCGACCATGGCCCGTGAAATCAGTGCCCTGCCAGGCGTGGAGGCGGTCACTTATGATCGTCAATGGGCAGATCGGCTGGCTTCGGTGATCAGTGCCATTCGATACACAGGCAATATTCTTTCCTTTTTATTATTGGGGGCTGTGGCATTGGTTGTTTCCAATACCATCAAACTGACCATTATTGCGCGCCGCGATGAAGTGGAAATCATGCGCTTCATGGGGGCGGATGATAGGTTCATCAAGACCCCTTTCATTTACGAAGGGGTTCTGCAAGGTGTGATCGGGGCAACAGGAGCTTTGATTCTGACAGGCCTGCTCTATCTGAGTGCCAAGGAACCCATTTTGAACTTGCTGCACTCTTTTGGAACCTTGTTGCAGTTGGAATTTCTTCCGATCACACAACTGGGGTTGCTGCTGGTCATTGGTGCGAGCTTGGGGCTGTCAGGTGCCCTTATTTCTGTATCCCGTTTTTTGGATGCCTGAACGATTTTTTTTTTGCATAAGTGATGTCAAGCATTGCTTTTCCTTGGAAAATCGGTTTCAATTGTCCCAATGACTCACTATTCATCCAGCCTGTAAGGAAAACGACTCATGTCTGACATTGGAGAAATTCCGCAGGAATTGAAATACAGTAAAGACCACGAATGGGCACGTACAGCAGGCGAGGAAGTGGAAGTTGGCATTACCGCCTTTGCCGCCCATTCACTGGGTGACGTGGTCTTTGTGGAACTGCCCAAAATCGGGGCCACTCTGCACGCTGGCAAACCTTTCGGGGTGGTGGAATCGGTCAAATCGGTCTCAGAGCTGTTCGCCCCAGTTTCCGGACAGGTCACAGCAGTCAACACCCAGCTTGAAGAGTCTCCAGAACTGGTGAACGACGCCCCTTATATCGGAGGCTGGATGATTCGCATCAAGCTCAATCAGCCTGATGAAACCAACAAACTGTTGAGTGCATCCGAATATCGGGCTTTGCTGGATGCCAATCCCCATTAAATAAAAGGGATGCATGGCAGATGTGTGGAAAAAAGGTTGACACTTTGCCAAGTACAGTCTAATCTACATCGGATTGTATTCGGATGTGATGGGCGGTTAGCTCAGGGGGAGAGCACTACCTTGACACGGTAGGGGTCATAGGTTCAAATCCTATACTGCCCACCATAAAATCAATAACTTATGCGCAAATATCACATCCTTCCAAAACGCAGTGATCCATTTTTGATCCACACCCCCATTTTGTGATTCCCCGAACCGTCTCATTGTGTCGTCGATTCGTCCAGAGTCGCCAGTGCATCTCGTACCTGCTTTGGTGCCAAGTGGGCATAACGCTCTGTGGAACGAATGGAACGATGCCCAAGGACGTTGCCCACCACTTGCAAGGCAGTACCGCTTTGCACCAGCCGTGATGCAATCGTGTGGCGCAAGTCGTGAATATGAAAATCCTGGATTCCCACCTTCTTGCAAATGAAAGCAAAGGAAGTCTTGACTGACTGCATCCGTTCCCCGTCAGGGTGAGCAAAAACCCATGGCGAGGCTGGACAATGCGCGGCCCGGAAGTTGGCACGACTGACAAGTGCTTCGTGGGCCGCATTATTGAGGGGGATGGCACGCCTTTTCCTGGTTTTGGTGTGATGCGGTTCCAGATAAAATTGTTTGTTATCCAGATCCACCCGTGTCCACTCCAACCCCAGGATTTCACCAGATCGGCATCCAGTATTCAGGGCCAAAATGATGAAATCAACCAAATGGGGAGCATGATGGTGCTGGCGAGCCGCATCAATCAGGGCCGCTTGTTCTTGCTTGGTCAACCACCGTAACCGTCCTTCCGGTTCTGGCAGTTTGTTTCCTTCTACCGGGTTGACAACCTCCCATTCCAAATGCCGCCGTGCCCAATTAAAGGCCGTTGACAGGGTATTCAACTCCCGGTTGATCGTGGCGGGCTTGATTCCAGATTCTTGCCGTGAAGCCGCATAGCTGCGCACGTCCGATCCTTTGATCTCATTCAAATTACGCCCACTGAAGTAACGTAAAAAGTGACGAATATGAATTTTTTCAAGATCAATTGACTTTCCCTCTGGACGGGCTTTGAGAAATTCCACCATCAAGTCCTCGAAACTCCTGTTGGGTTGGACACCCCAGATGCGTTGTTGGTGGATTTCGTGTTTCCACTTCCCTTCAAGGGCCTCGGCTTCCCGCCTGTCTGTCGTTGCAGTAGTGCGTTTAACTCGTTTACCGCTTGTGTCTGTGACCGCAATGTACCAGAACGGGGAGTTGGGGCGTTGGTAGACCGACATGTTGTCCTCTCGGAGATGGATGGTTGCGATTCATCGTTGATGTGTGCGTTCACGGTTTTTCTACGCCGCCAGGATTCCACCTCCGCAAGATCGAATCGGGTGATTGTCCGCTTTGCTCCTGGCGCGCCCAAGCGTATGGCGGGCAACCCCGCATGCTTCACCAAGTTAAAAACAGATTGATAACAAATCTGCAATATTTCAGCCACTTCTTTTGCTGTTAATAAACGTGGTGCGCTCATGGTCATGCTCTCCTGTTGTTCCATCTTCAGAATTCTCCCCATCCTCTTGTCCTACTCGCTCCTCCCAACCCTCCCCCGTAGCGTTGCAAATCCTTATACATTTGACTTGGTCCAGAAGAAATGATGTCATATGGATTCCAATGCGCATTGCGTTCTCCGTACCAGCAAGCCATGGCCGCACTCAAAACCAGATCATCATGGGTGCCGGTCCGCCAAGCCTCGTATGTGTCGTGTCCGCTGGTGGTGATTTCCACCTTGAAATTCAAAAGCTCCCGAACCATCGTATCTGCAAGCTCCAGCCCCTTGGCTACCTTGAGACGTTCCGTTTGCAATAAAACTTGAAGTGTCCCCACCAAGTCACGTTTTGGAACACGAAAATCTTGTTTGTCTTGACTTACGGTATCCCCTCCAGTGATGGTAATGGTCACCAGTGCGGCACCAAACCGAGCATTGCGAAACATGTCAACAACGGGACGGCCTGCGCCGGTCCCGTCTACAATCAGTGTGCAACGCCCTCGCAAAGGTTCCTGTTTGGTGATATCGGCCACCTTGGCCACTTGGTCCGGGTAGGGCGTTCCCAACTTGAACCTCAACAAATGGCGCAAGTGGTAGCAGATAGGACGCTCACGATGGAAGCGTTCAAAAACCGTCAAGGCCGTATAATCTTGGGCCTGCCCCACGTCCAGACCAATCAGGAAATCAGTGTTTGTGCTGTCCATCTTTTTTCCCCCTGACCGAAACGATTTTCCCACTCACCAAGATTTTTTGTGTGATAGTGTTTTTATTTTCAAAGAATCCATGTTCTATTCGTTCCACTTTCAACTTTTTCCCTTTCCAATATTCATCCCTGCTGGTATTCGGAAGGCCAAAAAGATTGACTTTTTCACCAACTTGGATAGGCATGAACGGGGTTGGTGCGGAATAGCTTGACAGAGCCACGTCAGGCTTTCCTGTTTCAGATATTTCCATCTGATAATTGATGCGCTTCTTTGAATCGGTGTGAAAATAAACATTGCCCATTGCTTTCTCCAGGTTATAAAAATAGTGGTTGAACTTCTGATGATAGTGCCGTCATGACCGAATCGTGACTAAAAACGGAATCAATACGTTCCGCAAAAATCCCCATGTACTCTTGATTGAACCAGAGAGAACCAAGGGAGGTACGCTCTTTTTCCAAAAATTCTTTTGTGATACGTGGACATTCATGGGCTGTTACCTTGATGCGTTCCCATTCATCCCCCCCATTGGTCCACTCCTCAAAGAAGTGACCCAGTTTGCCGTAGGGTGTAGACATCAAAATGAGTTGACCATTGGAGACGGCCAGCATAGGCCGGACGGATCGGTAAAGGTCATCCTCGCAGAAAGCCGCTTCATCCTCGATCAGGAGATCCACTGCGGAAAACCCCCGGATCGTCTCTGGGGAAGACGGCAGCGATACGACACGGGAACGGTTTGCCAGGGTGATGCTCAACTTGTTGTCTTCATCCAGTTTTGGTTTTTGGCTCAACTCTTTTAAAAAATTGGTCACCTTTACAAACAATTCCCGTGATTGCCGGAGTGATGGCGACACGAGAAGAACCAGAGAACCAGGCTTGAAAATGGCCGTGTGCAAAGCGATGATGGCGGTTGTGGTGCTTTTCCCGGATTGGCGGCAACAGTTCAACAGGATGCACTTGGACGTTGACCGCATCGCCTGGATTTGCCATTCATCCGGGACAAACCCCAACCGGGAAGTTGCAAACCTGGAAGGATCCAGGGCACAAGCCAGATTGCTTGCCAATTCAAAAGTGTTTGTCATCAATGCTTGCATCCAAAACGTTTCCGGTGTCGAAATCAGGAAAGAGATATTCCAAAAACAGGGCAATCCCTTCCATATCCTTGAGGTTAAGTGCGGGTGATATCCTGTCTGCTGGCACAATGTAATGCCTACACCTTGGATGGCACCGCCAATACCTCAACCCTCGTTGTAAACACACAAGATAATGAGAGCATCCGTCATATCGAGCTTCATCGGCTTCATCCTCGGTCAATGGCCGCATAATTCGCACAGGCATCATTGCGTTCATTCAATCACCACCCCATCCAGGGCCTTGACAACGACTTGTCGCGCATCCGGGTATGGCTTCAAGGCGTTGACAATCACGGCCTGGACGTTGATCCATTCAGCAGAAATGAACAGGTTGACGGTAGATGCCTCGTTCAATTCTCCCCGCAACTTGGCCAACAACTCCACGATGCGAACCAACTCCCTGACCCCGGCCAAGGCCGCCGTGTAATTCTTGGCTTCTTCAGCTTTCTGGGCAATTCGTTGGGCTTGTTCCCGCAGCTCCCCCAGATGGTCCAGAAGGTTATCACCATGGGCCGTTTCCTCTGCCTCTTTGGCCTTGGCCAGTGCCGTTGGCAAGTGTTCCATTTTGTGCCGCCGCAAGGCATCTCTGGAAAGCGTGTATTGGCGCGACAAAGCGCGAAATGTTTCGCCCTCGACCAATGCCCTTGTCGATTTCTTCCAATCGCTTGTGGATACATACAGAGCAGGGACGAGCCATGATTTATTTGCCCCTCCCAATTTTTGGGATGCATACGAATTTCCTATTGATTTTTGCTCGTACTGACGCTCTCTTGGTCTTAATAAATGCTTCGGCTTGTTCTCGATACATCTCATTGACTAAAAGATAGTCACCGCCTGGATGATTGGATTTACAATGCGAACGTCTTGAGCTTAAGGCATCAAATGGATTCTCGTGAATATATCCTCCACCATGTTTATGCTCTCCACCGCAATATGGACAAATTTCAACCACCCAATCCCAAAAATATTTTCCAGATGCTGATGAAACCCATGCATCCAAATAAACTTGAACATGTTGTATCGCTAATATCATTGTGCTGTCCTTGTCTTAATGTAATCATCTAATGCTTGCCCACCGAGCCAAAACCCTGCTTTAAACCAATGCAGGTACATGCCATTTGCATCAAACCCCAATCGTTCCTGATCAGCGTGAATCAACTTCGCGCCATCAGCCAGAATTGCGGCCATGCCGTGAAGTTCGTCATAGGTCCGTGATTGTTCCGGGATTGTTCCAAGGAAGAGGTTTTCCCGGTTCCATCCAAGCGCAACCAATTGCTTTCCATGCTGCTGTCTGAATTGTGCCAATCCAGCACGGATACGCTTCATGTGGTCCGCAGGGATCAATCCACCTTGATCCATTCCATCACTCTCCACCTCTGGGGGCATTTTTGGCTTGGCCAAATCAGGGAATGGATCAGTCCAGGTCATGACCGCCCCCAGAAAAATGGCCGACTTGTATGTTTTTGGGTTGTCCAGGTTGTCCAAGTTGTCCAATGCCAACAATTATGCGGGGTTAGCATGGACAAGTTGGTGCTTTTCCAGGTTGTCCAGCTTGTCCACATCCCCATGATGTCATGACCGCCCCCAGAAAAATGGCTTGCTTGTATGTTTTGGGTCGTCCAAGTCGTCCATGTCGTCCAATACCAATCATTACAATATATTAGCGTGGACGACTTGACGGTTTTCCAGGTCGTCCAAGTCGTCCAGATTCTCCAAATCGTCCAGGTCGTCCACATTTTCATGCACATCATCATTTTTGTGTGGTCCAGGTGGTCCAGGTGGTCCAAACCCTGTAACCATGCAGGTTGCGGTAGTTTTTTGCTGGACCAATTGCCCAATGGACAGGTGGTCCAAGTGGTCCAGAAGAGAAACCAATAAATTTTTGCGTGGACCATTTGGACCACATGCAAATCATGCAAATGGTCCAAGAAAAGCCTGCTCACACTCGCATGGTTACAAGGTTTGGACCTCTTGGACCACATGGACCACTGCTTTGCACAAGCCGCATACATGGACGACTTGGACGACATGGAAAACCGCCAAGTCGTCCACGCCAATATATTGTAATCGTTGGTATTGGACGACATGGACGACTTGGACGACCGCTTTTCATATGCCTTAGCTATTTTCATCATCATTTCGGCCTTCCAGGATGGCGGTTTTGACGGCATACCAACGGGGCCTGCCTGCAAGTCCGGCGACTTGATAACGAGTCATCAAGTTTTTTCCGTCTCTGACAATCCATCCGATGTTTGATAATTCTCTTGCAATTTCAATATAGTCATGCCCACCACATGCTTCTTTGAATCCTTCCTTGCTGAACAGATACAGACCAGCCACACTGTCCACATACCCCACTTGGTTGCGAGGGGTCACGCCGCCGTTGCCGGTATCGTGTGCATCTCCGAACCGTGCGGCTTGATGCATCAAAATGAATTCCCTTACAGCCTCAACCCCTCTGGACACATCGGACAACACATCCATTTTGGTCCACCATTCCTGACAAATGATTTGGATGGATCGCGAGATTTCCGTTTCAGACAGAGAGATGATGCCAAACCGGACGGCCAAAATTCCGGCCACTTCCAACAGGGCAAAACGCCGAACGGCGCGTGCCTGCTCCTGTTGAGCTTTCTTTGGGGTCAAGCGCGTGGTCGAGGCTTCCAGGTAGCAGGAAATGGAATCGCGCAGTTTTTGCGAATCGGGATACGTCTGAAGCAATTTTTTCAAAAATTGCGGTCCAGCCGTTCCAAAATACTGGCTGCAATTTCGTTTCATCCGTTTTGCATGCGTGACATGGTCCCCGTCGTGTGGATTGGCAATGATGTTGGTGGCTGAAATATCCAACATCCGAATCAACTGGCCAGCATTGGCGGTCTGGCCGCCTTCCTCTATCTTCTGTTTTGAACTGTATTCACCCGTGGAAAGAATCAGAATACGCCACATTCTTCGATCTTTCAGATTGCGGGAGGCATCCATGGCCGCCTTCCCTTGACCACCAGTAATATCATAAATCATTTTTCCAAAATCTTTTGCTGAACATGAACCGATTTCATCCAAAACCAACAATCCATCATTGTGAGCTGCTGCCAATCCTTCCGCCGCATTGGCCGTGGTATTCCATCTCTGTACATAGGCCATGCCTGGAGCCTCGGCAGGGTCAGCCCCACACCCCCAAACCGTTGCAGCGATTTGTGCTGCTGTGGTCTTGCCTCCAGATGATCGACCATAGAAATGGAAGCCACCCGAATCCATCCGGGCGGATTTCAGGAGAGTGCCAGCAAACGCCAAGCAAAGTGAAAAAACAAAGATTGGGTTGCCAGCGCAATACTTGACCACATGGTTTTGCCAATCCGCCAAAGTGCCGCTTTCCCGGATCGTGCTGGCGGTGGGGGCGTGGCGTTCCGGTTGAAACACCACCTTTTCACCCTGGCCACTGCCCCCCTCAAGCACACGATCCGGGAGGATGAAGGCCAGCCGTCCAGAAGGGTCATCCAACCACCCAAGGCGAGGAACAGATTGCCAGCGCGCAACCGGGGCGAAGTGTCCAAGATAGGTTTTAAGTGTTCCTTCCTTGCCGGGAATGACCATCAAGCCATCGGTGGCCAGTTCTTGCGCCAGGACAGGGCCTTGTTCATGAAAACGTGCCCTTGGAATGGCTCTCTCGTGTTCTTTTCCATCCATATCCAACCAGCGCACAACGCAACCCCACCCGCCTTGTTGCAAATCGCGGGTAAAAGCGGAAACCCAGACTGGGCCGGAGATTGGAACAAGCTCTTCTTGACCGTCTTTGTCTTCCTTGACGAGAAAGACCATTTTACGAGTGAGTTTGAAACCTTTTGGGATTTCATCCTGATTCCAAGCAATTTCAGATTGAATTTCCTTGGCCGTCTTTAAACGGTCCCGGATTAATTGTCCAGTAGGATCCTGGCGCAACAAGTCATTAAAATCCAACTTTTCGGATTGTGCTGTTCCCTGGTCAACCGGGTAGACAAGCCAAACCTGACGTCCTTCTTTTACCAAACGTTTGGCTGCATCCATCGCCGCTGTTTGGCCTGCCTGGTTGGGGTCGGAATCCGCAAAAATCAAGATCTTTTGTACCCGTCTTGGAAGCTGAATCCCTTTCAATCCACTGGTGGAAAGTGCCGACCATGTTGGAATCATAGTGGCCTGTTGCACACTTAAGGCGTCTTCAATACCTTCTGTCAAAGCCAGCTTTCCACCAGCAACATCATTGCCCATTCGGACAGCACCGCCAGAGATAGGACCAAGTGAGAGTTTTCTACGCCTTTCCCCTGGCTTGGGATCAGCAAGCCAAATCCGATGAATACCCAAAAATTCACCGTCCATATCCTCCACCTTGGCAACGAGCAACCCCATGGCGGAATGATGGCGGATCGATTGGGGGATAGCGCAAGAAATTGCGCGGTTTTTCAGGTAAAGCAAATCGGGTGAATGGTCCGGCCATGACTTGGATTCTTCCCAAATCTTTTTGGCTATGGCACGTTTTTCTTCTGGTGTTTTCACAGATGGTGGCGTGTTTGTTTTATGTGATGGAGTGACAACATGATATCCATTCAACCCCAACTCATGGCGTGCAGTCTCTTGGCCAGCTACCTTGCAAAGAAAATCATGCAGATCACCATGTTCCCGTGTTTTATGGTCATACCACAAAATTTTGCCATTTTTTCCTTCATGTAAACCGAAAGCAGGGCTGTTTTCCTTTTCTTGGCTCAGGGGATTGATGGGGGGCCTTTTGTTGATAGAACCTGCACCGTACCGGCTATAAATGGCAAGCTGACCACCTTGCCCAAGTCGGGCATAGGCGTCTTCGAAAAAATTTTGAGATGTGTTCATGCGTCATCTCTCAATTTTCGTTGGGCTGAATTTTGGCAGCATCAAACAACCGTCTTCGTAGCTCACGTCCTTTGGGGCCATCCCATGCACCAATAAGCGCAGAGGTTGCATTTTGCCGCATCACTCCATTTGCTTGACACCAAGCGTTAAAAGTTGTTCCCTGGGAGATGAATCCCTTGCGGATGGCGGTATATAAAGCACGGCTTGGTTGCAGTGTGTGATCATTCATAGCATCTGTCCTCGGATGAAATAAAAACTCAGTAGACGCACATCTGTGCATATGCATGCTGCATGCACAGATGTGCGTTAGTCAAGGAGAAAAAAATGGAAAACGAACTTCAAACAGGGAATCGTCTCAAAATGATTCGAGAAGGCATTGGGTTTACTCAAAAAAACTTTGCATCAAAATTGCAAATATCTTTACGGGCCTATCAGTATTATGAGTATGGTAAGCGACCTTTATCTAAAGATATTATCGCAACCTTGATGGATAAATGGTCTATAAACCCAGAATGGCTTATTAGTGGGAAAGGTTTCCGTTATCAAGAACCCAGAACAATAGTCGGCGAGCAATATCTTATAGAGCCAATGGAATTGGTTCACATATGGGCATCTGTTAAGCATGCAGCAAAAGAAAAAGGATATAAATTTGATGATGACTATGAGCCAATTTATTTTGCGGCAATGATTTATAATAGAATACGGAAATTTTTGAATGATCAATTTGTTTTTAATCTAGTTTCTAAAGATGAGTCAAACAGATTAATTGATTTGTTAATAAATGATGCTGATTATCGAGATCCTTTCTCTGATAGATATCTCTACGAAGACACATTACCAAAATATAATTCATCTTTATATTATCCGATCGAAAAATAATTTTTTTGCGCATGGATGCATACGGTGCGTAATCCTGGGCGTGGCTTGGACGAACAAAAAAAACAAGACAGCCAACATTTTTTGGTGGGCGGTCATGACATTTCGGGATTGGACAACCTGGACAACCTGGAAAAGTCACAACTTGTCCAACCTAACCCCGCATAATTGCTGCCATCGGACAACTTGGACAAGCTGGACAACCCAAAAACATACAAGCTGGCCATTTTCCTGGGGAAGGTCATAACCGCATGGGTATGTGGAAAAGCCGGGTGAACCACTTGGACCGATAAAATTAGAGAACAGAATCAATTTGGATTGTACACTAAAAATTAGTAGTTTATTCTTTCTTTTTCAAAAACAAGTAGTTATGATACATTTTGCATGGATTTTTATGTAAAATCTGAAAATTGAACCATCGATGCATTCACTAACGCATATGTGTGCCAGTGAAAGCTTTTTCCCATGCTTGGCTTGGTGGGCATGTTCAGGGGCAAACCATCAAAATTCCTGTTTCGCACCGGTGTGATTGCGGCGCGGTATCCTGGCGCGTTACCCATCTGAACCAAGCGCAACAAGGTCTTGTCCAGCATGGCTTTGCGGCCTGAAAATGATGGTGCGGAAAGTGGCGCGATAAGGATCAAAAAAGGCTTGCAAGGAGGGTGAAAATGGGCTATTTTTATGTCCGATAATTACAGCTATCGGACACATATAAAGAACCCCCTCGGAGATAAAACCCATGCCTGACACATCACTCCCCGTGACCGTCTCCACTACCGCGCTTGCCGATCAGAACGCCATTGTTGTCCGGTTGGCTGAATTCGCCCGGTATGCTCACGGTGCTTTGGCCAAAAACACAGAACGAGCGATACGGTCGGACATCACCCTGTTCGTTGAATTTTGCGCGCAATGCGGAGTATCCAGCCTGCCCGCCACGCCTGAAACAGTAGCCGCTTTTGTGGACGCCATGGCCGCCCGTTGCGCCCCTGCCACAATTCGCCGGTACGTCTCCAGCATCTCCACCTATCATCAGGCCGCAGGGCTGGAAAGTCCCACTCGATCCATGCCGGTTCGTCTGACCCTGAAAAAAATGGCAAAGGAAAAAGGAACCAGGCAGACACAGGCCACCCCCATCAACCGGCATTTGGTCAATGGCATGTTGGAAGCGGACAGAGGCACCTTTCGCGATTTGCGGGATTTGGCTTTGGTGTCGGTGGGGTACGATATCTTGTGCCGTCGTTCGGAGTTGGCCGCTTTGGATGTGTCCGATTTCACCTTTGCTGAAGATGGATCAGGGACAGTGTTGATTCGTCGCAGCAAGACAGATCAGGAGGGGGCCGGATCAGTGCGATACATCGCCCCAGACACTGTGGCACGGGTAAAAAAATGGTTGTCGGTTTCAAAGATCACTCATGGGGCCATGTTTCGTGGCATCAACAATGCGGGAGCAATGGAAGTACGGTTGAGTGACAAAGGGGTGGCACGGGCTTTCAAAAGGATGGTGGCCTTGACCGGGAAAGATGCGGAAGGAATTTCAGGGCACTCTTGCCGGGTAGGTGCAGCACAAGACATGGTGGCCGCCGGTCTGGATATCGCGGGAGTGATGCAAGCGGGTGGGTGGAAAAGTCCAGTAATGGTGGCTCGCTATACAGAAGAATTGAATGCTCGTCGTGGTGCTTCCGCCAAATTGGCGACGATTCAAGGCAGAACTTGAACAGGATGGAAACCCAGATCAACCGCCAAGTGAAGACCAATTTTCAACAGGTATGCAGATTTTAAACGCACTTTTAAATTTTGAAATCAATATGTTATTTGGTTGTCAAGAATGTGCGTTTTTTGGTTTACACGTCAATTATCCAAGCTTGGCTGATTCCACCAAGCTTGGATATTTCCCAGCAAGCAAAACTCCCTTGCTTCACGTATTCAATGCTTATCTCCCGGACGGCAATGATAAGTTATTGCTCAAGTGGTGCATCAAAGTAGCCAGAGCATGAAAGATTTCTCGTAAAGCATGGTCATGGTTCCTCGTTGATGCTGAATCTCTGAAAGTTGCAAAAAGTTTTATCATGCCAAGATCAGGCATGACTTTCAAGCAGATCCACTGCTTGAAGCGTTGCGCTTTCTTTTTGGAAGAACTGACGATTAAGGCGTTCAGACCAGACTCATTGAGATGGTTGATTTTTTGACAAATGCCCGGATCTTCAGTTACTTCATGCTCTGTTTGGTCACCTTGGTTCACATGGGCAGCAAGTGCTTGTTGAGGTTTGGCGTACCCAAGCACGGCGCAAACATCGCTGGCGCGAAACCAGGGATCACCTTGCTTATCCACAATGATACGAATTGGGTGAGCCTCGAAAGTGAAGGATATGCGGTTTCTGGAAAATGCTGTGGCGGGGGTGCTGGTGTTCATGCGTGTACTCCTTGGGCTGCAATTGAGGTTGCCGGAGTCCCGCATGGTTCAAGATGTCGAGACTCCGGGGGTTGAACACCCCACCCAAGGTTGGGCCAACTGGTTTTAGGCTTGCGCCTTGGACAGCCCAGTTGCCCCCGGAGTCTGGCGATTACAAAAACAAAGCAAGGTGTGTGCCGCACGGAATTGCGGGCACAAAAAAGCCGCCAGGGCTTTCGGGGGCGGATGACCGCCTTGGGTGGTGATGCTTTTGGAGGTGTTCAAGCTCCGAGAAAGATGTTGCGGCAGGAGGCAGGGATGTGTCAAGTGCGATATTGCCTTGCTTGGTAATTAACGCCCCTCTTGACATACGGTTTTGTTCAACCAATTGATATGATTTAGTTTGCCAGTTCCTTTTCTCCAAGATTCCGCTTTTTTAAAAACAACTATATTATCTTAGATCATTTTATTGTATCGATTTTATAGCAGATCGCGGAAAAAAAATATGGCATTTTTATCAATCATTTCAATAACTTGAATAGCATGATAATGGTTTGATTTTTGTTCTCCGTTCTAAACTGCATCCCCATCTGTCCCCTTACAACGTTTCGTCCTGTCAGTTGGTTCTACGATGGCCACGGGGGTGGTCCCGTCGATCCGCGCCATGGTTACGCTCTGCAACCACAAAAATGACCTCAAAATCCGGTTCATTGGCAACAATATGGGGGGGGTGAAAAAATGATTGACGATATGCATAAAATGCATAACACTGTCCGCATGAAGATTGAATTCGATCCTGCCAAGGCTATAAGCAACCAGAAGAAACACGGGGTCTCCTTTTTGGACGCATCTACCGTGCTGGATGACCCCATGGCCTTGATGTCAGAAGATGACAGCCAGGGAGAACAACGGTTTCAAGCGATTGGCGCGGATGCTGTAGGGCGAATTCTGACGGTGATTTTTACCTATCGTGATGATTGTCACCGCATCATCAGTGCCCGCAAGGCCGAAAAATGGGAACGGAAACTTTACGAGGGATAAGCCATGAAAACGAAAGAAGGATTTGATTTTAGCAAGGCCAAACGTGGTCCGATCCTGCCCCAAATCGGTAGAACCAGGATCACCATCTGCTTGTCCGACGATGTCATCATGGAATTTCGCAATCGTGCCCAAGCGGCTGGAACGGGCTACCAGACCATGATCAATGATGCATTACGGGAGTATCTGGATACGGCCAAAACACCATTGGCAGAAACCATTCGTCAAGTCATTCGTGAAGAGTTGCGGGCAGCAAGCTGAAACAAGGAAAAAGCGTCACTTCTGTCAACCATGCCAAAGGTATGACGCCCTTCCTTGTGTTCCAAAAATGATCCATGACACCGTTGATTTCAATCAGGGGATGTGGATTTGTTGGATACCTTGTATCACCAGTTTTTCTGGATCTTATTGAAATACATGGAAAAACGATCTGGCCAGATCCTTGACACGGTAGGGGTCATAGGTTCAAATCCTATACTGCCCACCAACAAAATCAAATAGTTACGACCACTTTTCAGGTGGCCATTTTTGTTCCAGTACCCACATAATACCCACCAGAAAAAAATTGGTGTCGAAGGTCAAATTCCTGCCATGCCAGGGTTTTGCTTTGGAATCCAGCCAGGGAATTCCTATC
>JAMOBH010000433.1:0-3804 GCA_039908085.1 Magnetococcus sp. YQC-5 | reverse complement strand
TCCGGGACAGTAACAATGCATTACGCGTACAAACGGCTGCTGTGATTGCCCGCATTGAAGGGGTATACATGGAAACAAGCATGCAACTTGAGGTGGACAAACAGAAAAGCCCTGCCGATAAAGATGTTTTGCTGCGCTATGCCCGCCATTTTGATGATTATGCCTTTACCGGCCTTCTGGACCATGAACGGGAACGAGAAAATCGCCTCAAGGCGACCAATGCCTACCGGCATCTGATAAACCTGCATCCAGATCATGCCGATGCCAGCCTGGGATTGGCCCGGATCATGATACGCACGGGCCAGTGGGCAGAAGCGGCTGTGGTGCTGGAAAAGTCGCTGGCCACAGGGCAGGTCACCCCCTCAATGCTGATGTGGTATTTCGATGTCCTGTTTCACCTGAAACGCTACGACGACCTGGAGCGAACTCTACTTGCCCACGTTGACCTCGTTGTACACAAAGGACAACAACCGCAGCATATTTTGGATGCCCTGAATCTCTGGTGTTCCTCATGCCAAAGATGATGCATCCAGAAGATCGGGAGAAGGCGAAAGATGCTGATGTCTGCATCATTCTGGAGGGAACCTATCCTTTTGTATCCGGTGGCGTTTCGGCCTGGGTACACGATCTTATTGGTTCCTTGCCGGAAGTCACTTTTCATCTGGTCAGTATTATTCCGCCCCAACAGGGGCGCAAACACATTTACAAATTGCCGGTCAATGTTATTGACCACTCCGTCATAGTCATCCCGTTATCACATCCTGGAATGGGGAACCGCCACATCAAGGCAGAGATTGCCACCTTAATGAAGAGAATCGGGAGCACATTGGAGGAGCTGCTGGAACATGGCCAATTGGAACATTTATCCCGGTTGAACCAATTGTTGGCTCCTGTGCGACAAAAGGTTGGACGCCGGATTTTGCAGGACAGTTATCTGTCATGGCAAATGCAGTTGGATATATACCAGAAGATGTTGCCATCCCACTCTTTTCTTGATTTTTTCTGGAGTTTTCGGTCACTGATTGGCAGTCTGTTCGGCATCATGCTGGCACCTTTGCCAAAGGCCCGGGTCTATCACACCATTTCCACCGGTTATGCGGGCCTGCTGGCGGCCAGAGCCAGGCTGGAAACCGGACGTCCAGCCATCATCACCGAACACGGGATCTATACCAATGAACGCCGGATTGAAATCGGTATGGCCTCCTGGTTGCATGACGATGATGTGGAACAGGGGCTGCATATAGATATGGACCGTGTCAATCTGAAACATTTATGGATAAATTTTTTTCACGTCTATTCGCGTATCTGCTACAGTGCATGCAGTCGCATTTTGACCATTTACGAAGGCAATCAACCGTTTCAGATTGATGACGGTGCAGATCCATCGCGCATGTCTGTGATTCCGAATGGTATCGATTTTGATTTGTATGCCCACATTCGTCCACGGTCCACGCCGCATCCACCCACCGTTGGTTTTATTGGACGAGTAGTCCCTATCAAAGATGTCAAAACGCTATTGCGTGCCATGGGAAAGTTGAAAGCGGTTGTGCCGGACCTACAGGTTCTGGTCATGGGACCCACGGAGGAGGATGAAGATTATTATTATGAATGTCTCGCCATGACCACCTATCTAGGTCTGCAAGAGACGGTACGCTATCTTGGCCGGGTAAAGGTGTTGGATTATTTGCATCAACTGGATGTGATTGTCCTGACCAGCATTAGCGAGGGCCAGCCTCTGGTAATTCTGGAGGCCGGTGCAGCGGGCATACCCACAGTGGCTACCGATGTAGGAGCCTGTCGGGAGATGATCCTTGGACGCTCCGATGAACATCCTCCTCTGGGTCCTGGGGGAGGGGTTTCCCCTGTAACCGATCCTGTGGCCATTGCAAATGAACTGGCAAAATTGCTGCGCAACCAAGCCTGGTGGGAACAATGTTCCCACGCCATCAGGGAGCGCGTCCGTATCTACTACAACAAACGGGATCTTCAGGCAGCCTATCGCACTATTTATTGCGAGGAGATCAACCAGGAATCCCACCCACCCCAGACGAAGGAAACCATATAAATGGCGGGTATCGGCTTTATTCTTCGCCGTTTGGCACAAAAAGATGATCTGCTGAGTGTAGCACTCAGTTACAGCTATGCCTTTATCATTTCTTCAGGCCCATGGATATTGACAAGCATTACTGTTGTATGCGCACTGATGCTTGGCTCTACATTTATATCACATGATGACCAAGAAACATTCAGAATAATCATTATATATAATTTCTCGTTTTCTCTTGTGTTTTCTGGTCCTATAATTATAGTTGCTACGCGTTTTTTATCGGACATGATCTACCAAAAGCAGGTTACTGAAGCTACTGGACTTCTGGTTGGTTCTTTAATCGTTTTGCTTGGTGGACAATCATTGCTGGCGGTACCGTTTTACTTGCAGTCGAATATGTCATCTATGGAGAGATTACAAAGTATTGTTGGTTATCTTCTTGTTTCAGGTGTTTGGCTGATTACAATTTTTATTTCTGCGTTGAAAGGATATCGTACAATAGTGCTATCATTTTTTATCGGTTTGTTTTTGGCAACAATTCTTTCCAGTTCGCTTGCCATGCGGTATGGGTTGGTGGGAATGCTGACTGGTTTTAACATTGGAGTTTCTGTGATACTGTTCACCTTGCTGGCTCGTGTTCTTGCCGAATATCCATATCCGGTACGTCACCCTTTTAAGTTTTTACGGAAATTTCCCACTTATTGGATGTTGTCAATCAACGGATTATTGATGAATATATCAGGATGGGCAGATAAATGGATCATGTGGCTGTCTCCCCAGGGAAAACAAACTGCTAGTGGATTGATCTCCTATCCAGATTATGACAGTGCCATGTTTCTTGCTTATATGACCATAATTCCTTCCATGGCGGCCTTCATGGTCAGTACGGAAACGCGATTTTTTGAGAGATATTTAATGTTTTTTCAGAGTATTTATGAGCACCACTCATATTCCGATATAGATAATCAACGACGCGCGTTACTGGAGGATGTACTGCACTCTGGGCGCAACTTATTTATTCTACAGGGTACGATTACCGCTACTGTCATGCTCACGTCTCAGCCTCTATTTGATTTTTTGGAGATTAGTTATTTGCAGTTAAGCATGTTTCGTGTTGGTGCATTGGGAGTGTTTTTTTACATAATGACCTTGTTTATTTTAACTATCCTCACTTATTTCGATTTACAGAAACCTGTATTAATGATCAACGCTTTATACTTGTCACTTAACATTTTATTTACAGTGTTGGCGATGAATTTCGGGTTGCCATATTACGGGTTTGGTTACCTCGCTGCATCCTTGCTCGTATTTTCTGCAGCATATATTACGCTTTTTCATCACCTCGAACGCTTGCCCTACTATGTGTTCATCAAAAACAACCCCTCTTTGCGTTAAAGACGGTTCACCTCAGGCAAGGCTGGGGTGTCCAAAAACGCCCCTTTTTGTCCAAAAATTTTGCCCGATTTTTGGCTTGCAAAGCACACTGCAACATCCTGTTAAATCCACTGGCTATGGGGATTGGAACCAGCGCATGGACCACTGGGAAATGGGAGGCCGCACCCCGGACTTGCTGACCCTCATCCGCTTCACGGGAACATATCGCCACAGCAACCACCTGTCCCCACACCCACGCTCTCCCAGGCAAGCATGATCGAGCTGGGCTACCGACAGGGTGGCATGGCCGGTTTCGGGTTGCGCCGCATGCTGGTCAACGCAAACGGCCAACACCAGCGCATTTTGCGCATTGGTGAGCACAA
>JAMOBH010000432.1:0-3808 GCA_039908085.1 Magnetococcus sp. YQC-5 | reverse complement strand
TTTTTTTTATTATTTATTAAAAAAAAGAGGGGGTCTGGGGGATTCATCCCCCAGGGTTTTGACTTTGACTTCGACTTTGACTTTGATTCCCCGAAAAACATCCTGTTCATTCTGAATGATTTCAAAGAGCGCAAACCGATGAAGACACTATATTTTTGGTTGTTTGTTTTATTTTTTGCAACCGGCTTTCCCAACGGCCCCCTTCCTGTTCTGGCCACGGACGCTTCCCTCTCAGAGCCTCCCACCGCCCCGATTCTGCGCCTGGAAGCAGGCATGCATACAGCCATGATCAATCGGATTGATGTTGATCAGGAAGGACAATTGGCGGTGACTGTTTCGGATGACAAAACCGCGCGTCTCTGGACCCTGCCTGAAGGTCGCCTTGTCAGCACACTCCGGGTTCCCATCGGAGCCAATTTCGATGGGGCACTCTATGCTGCGGCCCTCTCCCCGGATGGCGCATCACTCTTTATTGCAGGGGAAACAGGCAAAGCCTGGGACGGCAAATACAACGCCTACCTGTTCGACACCACCAAAAAAAAATTGAAAGGGATTTTGCCCGGACATAATCGCCATATCCGTCACATGACCTACAGCCAGGATGGTCAACGCTTCGCTGTGGTGGCAGGAGATGGCCTTTTTTTGTATGACACCGCCGGGAAAATAGTTGGTAAAGATTTGCAATATGAAAGTCCGGCCAACTGGGTTGCCATGGACCGCAGTGGACGCATTGTCACCACCTCCCAGGATGGCTATGTCCGTTTATATACGCCCGATGTCAAATTGCTGGCCAAACACAAATTTCCAGGAAAAGAACAACCATGGTCAGCCGAATTCTCCCCGGACAATGCTTTGCTGGCTGTGGGATCCAATGACACGACACGTGTCGAGGTGCTGTCAACCGCAGACTTGAGTATCAAACATGTTCCCAAAACCGATGGCCTTGGCAAGGGAAGTCTCTCCAGTATTGGCTGGATTGCAACGGCCACCGATCCCATTCTGGTTGCCGGAGGAACTGTCGCAGACAAAAAACCAGATACCCGAATCATCCGCGCCTGGAACAAGGCAGGCCAGGGATCGTTTCAAGATGTCACAGTTCCAGGCTATGTTGTCATGCAGATCAAAACCATGCCTGACAAACGCGCGATTTATAGCACCAGCACTTCCTGGGGAGTGATCCATGCGACGGATCAACAGAAAATCAGTATAGAAGAGAAACAACGCAGCCCCTCCTCTGATTTCCGCAACATAACAGGCAGACGCTTGGCGGTCGCGGAAAATGGCATGACCGTGGAATTTACCGCATTAGGCAAGAAGACCTATCGTTTTGACATCCCTTCTGCCACGCTTTTTCCCGTCTCCACACCCGACGCCACCATGACACTACCTGTCACGGAGAAGAAACCCGGCCTGGAGATCACAAACTGGGCCAATTCCAGCAAGCCTTTGCTCAATGGTCAACCGATCCCCATCGCAGCCAACGAGGTTTCTCGCAGTTTGGCCATTTCCCCGGATGGTCAACGCTTTCTGTTGGGCAGCGATTTTCATCTGCGACTCATGGATAACCATGGTCTGGTCATCAACGATGTCCTGGTTCCTGCTGCCGTGGCCGGGGTGGTGATCACGAAAGATGGACAAAAAGCCGTGGCCGCGCTGTATGATGGCACTCTGCGCTGGTATGGATTGACCAAGGAAAAACCACTGGAAGAATTGGTTTCATTCTTCATGGATGCCAACAATCCCCAGAAATGGATCGCATGGACACCGGAAGGTTTTTTTGACCACGCCTCCAATGGTGGCAAGGATCTGGTGGGATACCATATCAACAAGGGACGCAAAAAATTACCAGACTGGATCGGCGTGGATCAGCTTTATAATCATTTGCACAGTCGCGCCATGCTGGTCAACAAAATTTCCAACCGCCCGGCAGATGAACAGGCCGTGCAAAAAAGAATTCAGGAGAACGGCGACTTGACAGCCTTTTTGCAGGAGGGCCGTTTGCCAGAGGCCACTCCGCAGGAGTTTTGTTATACACCGTCACAAGGGGATGCCAAAGAGATTTGCGCGCCCATACCCATGACCTTGGCCTTGAAAACCCGTGGGAGAAGTCGGGATAGTGAAGAGGTCTCCCCCGCAGCAGGTGAAGCCAACCAGGCTGTGCAAAAAGCCGGGTGCAGTGTGGCAGCGGTTGCATCAGACCTTCAGACACGAGGCCGGACACGAGATACCTCCACAGAGGCCTCCCAGGAAAACGCACAAACCAATACCAACCAACCACTCATCCGTTGCACCCTTCCAGAAGGGAGCGACACGCTTAAAATCCGCTACCAGGTCGTTGATCGTGGAGGCGGTATTGGTAAAACCAGCCTTTTGGTGAATGGTCGGAACGTGGACGAGCAAGTGGTGACCAGAGGCCGAAGCCGCGAAACCGAAAACGTTGCCAAAACAGAACAGGACGATAAAACGGTAAAATTTGAACAACAAGTCAAAATCAACGAAAAAACGAACATCATTGGCATACGTTTTTATGAGAAATCAAACACAAGCCATGGATCTGTCATTCCGATTGAATTTCAGGTCATGGATGCGCCCAAAACAGCGGATGCCACGGCAGCAAACAAAGCCAGAGGGGCTGGGGAAGCCTCGCCCCCCAAATCGCGTATGATCGTATTGGCCACAGGTATCAATGAATATAATGGCACTACTGGATGGCCTGCCTTGAACTTCGTGGTCAAGGACGCCCTTGGCACTGTAACCAGCCTTCATGAACGGAAAGGCTCCCTGTTCGACCAGTTTCTGACCGTCAACGCCCCCAATGCGAAAGGTGAAATTCTCTTTTCGGACTATAAAAAAGAAAATGCAAATACAAACATACTTCAAGACAGCCAAGTGACCAGAACCAATGTTCTTGCGGCATTGGATGCCTTGGCCGAGACCGTACAATCCCAGAATGACAGTGTTGTGATCTATCTTGGCGGCCATGGCATCAATGTGCAAAAACAATTCTATTATATTCCCATTGATCTGAACTCTGACAAAGATGAACGCATCCAACAAGCAGCGGTCAGCGGCAGAGAGATGCTTGAACGTATACGCAAGATCAACGCCAAAACAGGAAAATTGTTGCTGATACTCGATACCTGTTATGGAGGAGCCATTTCGTTGGATGGCATCGACAATCTGAGCAATGACGCAGGCATTTACATGATTGGTGCGGCCAGTTCCACGCAACAGGCCCTGGATGAATTTCCCAAGAGCGGTCACGGATTGTTTACCTATACGCTGATACAGGGTCTTGACCGGGCCGCTGTCCGGGAGGACAAACAAGTCAAGGTGACGGCATTGGGCGACTTTATTCAGGAAGAATTGCCAAACAACAAGAAAAAGATTTCACAACAAGCCGAGAAACACCAGCAGGAAGCCTCTTTCAAAGGATCTGGCACGCTCAAACCGTTTGCCATTGCCGTGCAAAAATCGAAATAAAAAGGGGGGCACAGCCCCCCAATTTTTGAAATTATCAAAAAAAAGAGGGGGTCTGGGGGATTCATCCCCCAGGGTTTTGACTTTGACTTTGACTTTTTGCCCGAAGGTAGCAGATCAAACGCGAAGATTGAACCCAATGGGATGGCCATGAACAACAAAACAAAATTCATTGATCCTCGCATTGATTTTGCTTTCAAGAAGATTTTTGGCAGCGAGGACGCCAAGGAGATCCTGATCAGTTTTCTGGAGAGTCTTCTGAAACTGGAAGGAGAGAGACGCATTCAAACGCTGATCCTTCTGAATCCTTTTTTGGCACCAAAGATCC
>JAMOBH010000076.1:0-18843 GCA_039908085.1 Magnetococcus sp. YQC-5 | reverse complement strand
AAAAGCCGTTGAATGGGTTATTGTAAACCAATATGAAAAATAATGGAAGCCATTTGAAGAGATTATTGTAAATTATTCATAGCTACTGATGGTGTGCGGAATGTCGGCTGAAAACATGGAGCAAGAAAATTTTGGGTGCAGAAAAAATAGAACATATTTTTCAATAAAATAATTCTATTGTTTTCAAAGAGCTGGTCAGCTTCACCGCAGCAAAATGGATACCTTGTTTTGGCTCAACTCTCCCTGGCCGTCTCCAGGGCACACCAAGCATACAAAGCGTCATACAGTTCAAACTGCCGCTTGATGTTCTCCTGATCATCTGGAAAACGTAACCCATAGCCCGTAGCCAACGCTTCCAGACCACGCGCCAAAGGATCCTTGTCATAATAACGGGTATCGGCCCCATTGACCACCTTGGCCAGACGCAACAACGGCTTATCCGTGAGTTGAAAAGCACGGATCAAAACATCAAAAGTACATAACTCCCCATCATGATCATATTCGGCACCAGGGGCGTCATATGAGATAGCCCCCTCCCTGCTGGCGACCTCCAACACTTGACTCTTGGGAACAAACAAAAACTCCGGTTTACTATCGATAAAACGAGCGATCAACCAGGGACAGGCCACCCGGTCAACGTGAACGTGAGAACGTGTGATCCATTTCATGCTTTTTCTCCAGTTTTATTGTGTGCATTTGATTTGTTCATTGGACCCTTCGAAACAGTTTCAAGAATGCTTGTCACAACCAAAATAATGCAGATTATCCATCATTATTTTTTTCATATCATCCAACAGATGGTTGAAACGTGCTTCCACATCATCTTGCAAATGAAAAAGATACTCCCGTGCCCCTTCCTCGCCATAACGCTCGGTCCACATTTTGGCGTTTTCCAGAATCATACCGAGGTCATGGCGTTCGGCTTTTCTGCCTGGTTCGTCGATCCATTCATGAATCTCCCGATACTCTTTTCCGGTTCTGGCCAAACTGCGTTGAAGGTGAATTTCCAAACTGGACATATTTTTTGCTCCTTGGTCCAAAAAACAGGGATGGTGGAATTTTCAGTTGATGATGAAGGCATGAATCAGACCGATGCCCATGCAAACACCGATGACGCGCAGAATATCCTGTTTGAAACGAAACAGGGCGATGAAAGCCGCAATGACGACCAAAGCTTGCAACCAGGCAAATCCGCCGGAAAATGGGTCAGCGTTTGTCGCATTAGGCCACAAGACATGCCAGGAAAAAAAGAGGGTCAAATGGACGATCACCCCTACTACGGCAGAGGTGATGGCAGTCAGGGGTGCCGTGAATTTGAGATCACCGTGGGTGGTCTCGATCAAAGGTGCCCCAATCAAAATGAACAAATAGGAGGGCAGAAAAGTAAAGAAAGTGGCGACACAGGCCCCAGCCACCCCGGCCAGCACCAAAGCATCCGGCCCAAACAATGCCTTGGTCCACCCTCCGACAAATCCCACAAAAGCCACCACCATAATCAGGGGTCCAGGTGTGGTTTCGCCCAAAGCCAGACCATCGACCATTTGTACCCCGGTCAGCCAGCCAAAATGCTCCACTCCGCCCTGATAGACGTATGGCAGAACCGCATAAGCCCCGCCAAATGTGACCAATGCCGCTTTGGTGAAAAAAAGCCCCATGGCATGCAAAGTCGGATTGTCCAACAGAGCCATGACCAAACCCCATGTCCCAAGAAAAAGCATCAACAGGATGAGCAATCGACTCCACTTGAAACGGATATGGTCTGGTTTGGGGGTATCATCATCCAAAAGAGCCGGACCATAACTCTGGCCAGAAGTGCCATGACCCCCACTTGCCTGAAAAAAAACAGGTGCCACCCGTGCCCCAAGCCATCCAAGGGCACCAGCTGCCAATACAATATAAGGAAATGGCAGATGCCCCAAAAAAATCGCCAGAAACGAACAGACTGCAAGGCTCCACAACACCCCATTCTTGAGTGCCCGCGACCCGATACGCCAAGCAGCAAACAATACAATCGCCACCACCGCCGGCTTGATCCCGGTAAAAATCCCCTGGACCAGTCGCAAGTCGCCAAAAGCAATATAAATGTACGTCAGAGCCACAAGAATCAACAATGATGGCAACACAAACAGAGTTCCGGCCACCACCCCTCCCCAGGTGCGGTGCAACAACCAGCCAATATAAATGGTAAGTTGTTGTGCCTCAGGTCCAGGCAATACCATGCAGAAGTTTAAGGCGTGTAAAAATCTTTGTTCCGAGATCCAACGGCGTTTTTCCACCAATTCCTGATGCATCAGGGCAATTTGTCCGGCTGGACCGCCAAAACTGATGAAACCGAGTTTGAGCCAATAGCGGAACGCCTCCCAAAACGAGGGATGCGCAGGAGGTTGCTTGGGTAATTCATCCATCGGAGTTCTCCTGACTATAAAAATAAATAAAATAATCGTCTAAAATCTTTTGAACAGTAGAAAACAAGACGTCATCATCTTGTATACGTATTTTCATACCACTAACCAACGCACTGAACCCGGCTGCTTCCAGGGAGTGGCCACCGACATCCAAGGCGTGAATCATGCGTCCGAGGTGTAGCAGGGCCGTATTCTTTTCCAGGCCAAAACTGGCCAACAAGGTTTCAAAGGTGACATAAGACCCGACATGGGTAAACTGGGCACCATCGAAATCAAAACCAATGGCACCGGTCGGTGGCATGTCAGAGGATGACAGCCAAAGAAAACGGGCATCAGGGTCGATAAAACGCTGAATCAACCACGCCGATGCCAGACGGTCAATCCACAAGTCAGCGCGTGTGACCCATACTTTGCTCTGATAGTTTTTGAGATCCAGTGGCGCAATGACGCGATTGTCCGATGTTGGCTCGTCTGGATTGAGGCGGTTGGCCAGCACGGTTTCCAAGGTGGTCAAACAGGCGGCGGTGATTTCTTGCAGTTGACCTGGGAAAAAATCGATGGCGGCGATTTCGGAAAAACGACGTCGCATCCCGCGCAAGGTGCGTTTCAATGCCGTAAGGTCGGCGCGTTCCGGGTCGAGCTGCGCCATGTCGGTTTGCAACAGGACGTATTCCCCAGACCGATCAAACAGGGTACGAAATGCTTCCAGCTGATTTGGGGAGTGCGGCAGAATCCCCACGACCTCGGCCATGCCACCAGAAGTTTGAATGTCATTGGCTACCGAAAAAAGTCGTTCATTTTGCGCAGTCTTAGCAGGCAGCAAATAAACCCCATCGCGCAATACCACCCCGCCCATGGCCTTGAGTGCCCGCCATGCCCGCATGCGCTCTGTGGCATTGCGAGCAGGCAGGCTGAAAACAAGTGCCAAAAAGGGTATGGACTCCACTGACACGTCTGATTACTCCATGAAAATTTATTTGCAATGATATCTACCATGATGTAGAGATCATTGCAATGAAAAATTTGCATCCAACCAATCATTTTCAAGCGACCTTGACTTCAGGCATAATTAATAATTTATATCATATATTATGGATGCAAACAGGTTTCTTCCACTTGAAAGCGGGACAGTTTGAGTCATTTGATGGATAGTGACTCGCCCCCAAACCCCACCAGGGGCGTTCCCCTGCACTTGACGGAATGGTTCACCCCCCAACCATTTATCCCGCTTTGAACAGAAAACCCTATTCTTTCGCTGACAACCCAAGAAAACGTTGAATTTTTTCAAGGACAATCGCTGCTTCAACCGGCTTGAGAATGTAATCGATCCCCGTTTGATCAAAATCCTTCAAAGAATCCACGACATCCTCATTGGCCGTGATAAAAATAATTGGAATTTCACTGGTAACCGGATTGGCTTTAATTCTTTGACAGACCTCAAAGCCATCCATTTCCGGCATCATGATATCCAACAGAATCAAATCCGGTTGCTGCATGGCAATGATTTCCAACGCTTTTGGACCGCTGGAGGCAAAAGAGATCAAATAATCATCACGCAAAATCTGTCGCAACAACTTCAGATTAACAACAATGTCATCCACAATCAATATTCTGGGCTTTTGATGCTGATTATTCATAGCTCATCCAATTCAATATGCAAGGTTGCGGCAAGTTTACGCGCAGATTCCAAGGCATCCGTAAAATTCATGTCATCCACCTGTTGGGCAAGCTCTTCCACCACCGATTGAATGGGGGTGTCAACTGCCCTTTCCAGCAAAGCAAAACAGGCTTCTTCAGCGGCCATGTCATTTTTTTGCAACATCCCAAGCAAAGCATGCAAGATCGGCTGCACTTGATCCACATCGATTGTTCGCTTTGAGTCAGCCCCACTCCCGGAGTTGATTTTGACAGGTTGGGATCCAGACCCAACCTCCTCTGGTCCCAAACTGTCAATGGAAGTCAATAGCTCTTGCAATGCCACATCAAATTGATCCATCAACCCTGGAAGCTCTTGGATGGCATTCTCTTTGATGCCCAATTCCAATTTGCGTGCCGCCACATGCAAATCATTGGCAGAAAGATTGGCTGCCAACCCTTTAATCATATGGACCGTTTCCCTGGCCATTTCCGCATCGGTTTTACGTTTGCCCCACAACACCAAGCGAATCTTCTGATGCACTGTGGCAAAATCCCGTCTGAATTGAAACAATAACGACTTGAACAGTCTCGTGTTGCCCATCAACCTTTGCACCCCGGAAGTTATGTCAATACCGGGCAACAAGGGAGGCAAATCCCCCCCATTCAATTCATGTGTCTCCTGGTTGAACCCCATCTGTGGCAATCTGCGCTCTTTTTGAGCAATCCATTGCATCAGGCTGCGATAAAGCTTGACGGGTTGAATCGGTTTGGCGACATGATCATTCATCCCGATAGCCAAACATTTTTCCCGCTCACCTGCCATGGCATGGGCGGTCATGGCGATAATGGGCAATTCACGAAATTTCGGATCCTGGCGCATCCGACGTGTGGCCTCGTAGCCATCCATTTCCGGCATTTGCAGATCCATCAACACCGCGTCGAAAGCATCCCGTCCAACCAGATGCAACGCCTCACGACCATCATTGGCAATGGTCACAAACAGCTTGACACGTTCCAGGATTTCACGGGCTACCTGCTGATTGATGTGATTATCTTCCACCAGCAAAATTCGGGCACCCCCGATCTGTTCAATGACGTCTTTTTCCAAGTGGGCTGTAGGTGTCGTATTTCGTTTTCTGGCAGATATCTGGCCAAACAGATCCATAATCAGATCGAACAACCTGGAGCGACAAACCGGCTTGGCCAGCACACCATCCACTTGCATTCCTTGCGCATTCTTTCGCACTGAAGCTTGATCAAATGCGGTCATCATGACCATTTTGGGTCGCTTCTGCCTTTCAATAATCTTATTAACGTTACCCATGTCAGCCATAAACGGCATGGTTGCATCCAATAACACCAATGAAAAGGGGTAATCGGTCTGTTCGGCTGCATCCAATGCTTGCAAAGCCGCCTCACCAGAAGTCACCAGGGTGGGTTGGAAGGAAAACTGATTCAACATTTCTTCCATCATTTCTTGCGTCTCGATATTATCATCCACACTCAAGACCTTCATCCCTTGCAGGGAGTCTGGCGCAACCCATAACTGTGTGTTTGTAACCGTTTGCAACGCGAAGGTCGCCGTAAAATAAAACACGCTTCCTTGGCCTGGTGTCCCTTCGGCCCAGATTCGCCCACTCATGCGCGTGACCAGACTCTTGCAAATCGCCAGACCAAGACCAGTCCCCCCATACTGCCGAGTGGTAGACTCATCGGCCTGCGTAAAAGGATCAAACAAGCTGGCAATTTTATCCGGGCGCATCCCAATGCCAGTATCCCGAACCGAAAATTCAAGCGAAACCTTGTCCGCAGAGTGTTCCATGACCTTGACCCGCAAGACGATTTCTCCTTGTTCAGTAAACTTGATCGCATTGCCAATCAAGTTCACCAGAACTTGTTCCAATCGTAAAGGATCACCAATCAACGCAGATGGAACCTTGGCTGGCAGGTTTATGACCAGTTCAACCCCTTTCTCGGCAGCCTGCTTCCTGTACAAGTCTGCCAGGTGATCACAAACCGCCTGCAATTGAAAATTGGCCTGTTCAAAATCCAGCTTGCCCGCCTCAATCTTGGAAAAATCCAGAATATCATTCAAAACCCGCAACAAAATATCCGCAGACCCTTCAATTTTCGCCAAATAATCATATAATTTCGCTGTCAAATCGCTTTTCAATGCCAGACCGGTAAACCCGATAATCGCATTCATGGGAGTGCGAATCTCGTGACTCATATTGGCCAGAAACGCACTTTTGGCCTGACTGGCTGCTTCGGCGGCCTCTTTGGCCTGACGCAAATCCGCTTCCATACGTTTACGTTCAATGATTCCCACCAACGCATCCGCCACGGCCAGCAGGAATGCTTCAATTTCCGGATTGGGCACCTCCCCTGAACGCACCTGCAATAAAAAACAACCCAAAAGACCACTAACCGAAACAATTGGGACACGATACATGCAAACCGTGTCAGAATAACATGTAAAATTTGAATAATTTATTGCTGGACCGGATTCAACCAAAAGTTGTTTAAACTCCATCATTTGACGTTGCAACGCCTCTGGACCCAATTGCTCACAAAACATCGTCACCATCCCTTCCGGGTGGTTTTTGTCAGTCAACAACAAACCCGCACTGGTGTCACGGACCAGCCAGGGAATGGCCAGCACCCGATCCAGAATGCGGCTCAACTGTTCTTCCAGAGAGATGTTTTCCAGGGCAATTTTCAAAATGGCGTTCAGGGCACCTTGAATATGAAAATTTTTCTGAATTCTGGCCTCTGCGTTGCGATGCTCCACGGCCTGCCGGGCCACGACCGGTAAAAATTTCAAATAATTGCGCTCATGGTCCTTGATCAAATAATCATAAGCACCCGCCTTCATGGCAGAAACAGCGATTCCTTCATCTCCGCCACCCGTGATCACAACAACAGGAATCTTGGGTAGCAGCGGAAACAGGTCCATTGCAGTGCCATCACCCAGACAATAATCGCAGATCACCACATCAAAAACATGCTGGTTGATGAATTGAGTTGCTTCGGACACAGACCCGGCCATGGTGGCAACAAAAGGCGGACGCTCTTGTTTCATCATGCGACGAAAAGCCATCTGGTCTACCTGATCATCTTCCACCAGCAACAATTGAAATGTTTCCGGGGCAGCAGGATGATCCCTATTAAAAACATTATTCAAAAAACAGCTCCTGCCAAAAAGGTTGATTTCATCATTCTGACCACCCTTCCTTTCCCAGCAGCGGCACAAAGGTACAGGGAAATTCTCTGGTCATGGTGATTGCCCCTGTCATGGAGCGACGTACCAAACATAAATATTGCCAATGACGTTCACCAACAGGAATGGTCATCCGACCCACTTCAGGACGCAACTGGGCCACCAAAGATGGAGGAATGACCGGGGCCGCAGCCGTAACCGAAATGCCATCAAACGGTGCATATTCAGCCACACCACATGAACCATCACCCAAAACACCGATGATATTCCTCAATCCCAATGAGGTCCAGCGATGCTGTGCCTCCTCCAACAAGGGGGCGATCCGTTCCACGGCAATCACGGTCCGGGCTAGGCGCGACAACAGAGCCGCCCCGTAACCAGAACCCGCCCCGATCTCCAACACCACTTCCGTACCTGTCAGAGCCAAGGCCTCGGCCATGGCCGCCACCATGTAAGGTTGCGAGATGGTCTGTCCATGCGCAATGGCCAAAGGACCATCCCAATAAGCCAGATAGGACAAGTCAGGGGAGACAAATCGCTCACGGGGCATTTCTGCCATGGCTTGCAACACCCGCAGATCCCGGATACCGCGTGATTCCAATTGCTGTTTGACCATGGCCTGACGGGAGGCGCGGGTGGATGCAGGATCAAGCATGTTCCTGTTTGACCTTGACCTGACGGGAGGCGCGGGTGGATGCAGGATCAAGCATGTTCCTGTTTGACCTTGACCTGACGGGCGGCGTGGATGGATGGGGGATCAAACATCTGCAAAACGCTCTTCTCTTGTTCAGGCAGGATGATTGGTCAACAACGACTCACGACGAATCGATTCCAAAAGATCCATCATCTGGTCCACGGCCTGGGGCAGACCTTCCAACGCCATTACCAAAGCCCCTTCACAGTCGTCCACGCCTCCGGCTGCCACGGGTATCGCCCTTACATGCCCCTCGGAGAGAATCGTCACGGCTTCTACCTCGGTAATCACCGTGGCTGCACCTGCCATGATGGGCATATACCCAACCGGGGAACCCATCACCCGAACACTGCGCCCCTGCCCCAGCACACGACATACCGCTGGTACTGAAGGAATCGCTTTTCCCAAGGAAATCGGTACAATCAACTCTCCTCCACGCGCCATAAGAATAGTCATGGCAGCCCCAATGGTCCCACCCGTGGACGAGGCCATGAGTACCGCGACATGGCCTGCTGGATCAATCGCATTGGCCCCCTTGATATAAACATCCCCAGCCTCGAAGTGTTCCAGGAGGGTTCCAGGCCACCCTCGCGAGACCCGTCCAGACTCAAACAGAAACGGACCTGGTCCGCGACTCTCCTTGGGGGTTTCTCCAAGCAGACCATCCCGGATCCAACCAACCGCAAACGTATCCCGCCCTGGATCTTCGCCCAACAAAGAGGCCACCACATGTCGGGTCGTGGTTCCTCCCACAATCACCATGCGCCCCCGTTGAGTCCGTTCCCGAACCAATGGCATAGCAGCCACAGCACGTCCAATGAGACAACGTCCCTCTTCAGGACGCAAAACCGCAACCGCCGAGACGTTTGTCTTCGTATCAACCCAATGATGGATCATATTGATTTTCCCAGCCTCCCACTTGAAAGCCCTGTCGACCAGACACCACCCTGAATGATGCAAGAGAATGTTTACAAAGGCAATGCATGCAAGGTCGTCAACACGCATTCTCTATGCTAACATTCTATCAAAAAAGATGGCAGTATGGAACTTACCGCA
This sequence comes from Magnetococcus sp. YQC-5, assembly GCA_039908085.1. GTDB lineage: Bacteria > Pseudomonadota > Magnetococcia > Magnetococcales > Magnetaquicoccaceae > Magnetaquiglobus. The sequence goes on along the minus strand of JAMOBH010000076.1, from coordinate 9,830 downwards.
ATTTTTAAAGCTACGATAGGGATGGATGGGTATCCAAAAAATGACAGGTCTGTACAATCATGCCACATGAAGCTGGGTTCGTGTATGCTTGAAAGATCCAGAAGTTCGAGCCGTTCATAGAGATGTGCTGCCCTGGGGAGGCAAACCTAACAGAATCATATCCTCACAACGAGGAGGAATTGATAATTCTTGGAGTAAGAAAAACCAACAATTCTCTCTGTGAGTTGTTTTGTGTCTGCTGTTTGAACAGCCAACCCAAAACTGGGATATTTAACAAATGAGGCACGCCTGTAACATCATTGGAATCACTTGTTCTGTAGATGCCTCCCAACACGATGGTCTCACCATCCTTCACCAGGGCGCGGGTTTTGATCTCCTGTTTGTTGATGGGAGGGGGTGCTGCTGAATTGGATGTCCCAGGGGTATTATTGGTGGCCAGCACATCCATAATAATAAACTTATTGGATGTAATCTGTGGGGTAACTGTCAGGCTCAAAGTAGCCTCAATATAAGAATAGGTCGTTCCTCCTGTATTGTCTCTGGTGGGATAAGGTTGACTGGAGCCTTGACTGATACTGGCCGCCTGGTTATTGGTCGTCAAAATGCGAGGACTGGAAATCGCGGTCAACTTGCCGGAAGTTTCCATGGCCCCCAGTTCAATGTCCAGGTCCACAAGTGGGGAGAGTGTTCCCAGATGCATGCCAATGGTGCCAGCCGCATTAGGCATCAAGTTGACATTCCTGGGGGGAGCCTTGGACATTTGAACACGAGGCGATGTCACACCAGTTGTATCAAACTGCTGATTTTCATAGGCGTTGGTAATACTGTTGGCAATCGCCAAGGTGTTGCTGTGCTTGAAGTTAAAACCCCAGTTGATACCCAAGGCTTCCATGCTGTTGCGTGTCACTTCCACAATGCGGGCTTCGATCAACACCTGAAGAATGGGTCGATCCAATTTTTCCACCATCTCCCTGATTTGAGCCAGATTACTGGCAACATCTTTAATAATAAGAGTATTTGTACGTGTATCCAAAGCAACAGACCCCTGTTTGGAGAGAATCTTGCTTTGTTTCTCCTTTCCCCCTTCCAACAACCCTTTAAGATCATCAGCCTTGGCGAAATTGATAGGAATCATTTCCGTTATCACCGGCTCCAATTGTGTTTTACTCTCTTGCTCGACGAGATTGGCTGCATGCGATTTTTGAATTTCGCTCAAAGGGGCGATTATAAGTACATTGCCCTTTTTGACTTGACCCAATTGTTTGGCCGCCAACATGAGTTCCATGGCTTGATCCCAAGGCACATCCTCGATATGCATGGTAAGGGTTCCGGTGACGGCTTCAGAAAAAATGATGTTGATTTTGACAATCTCTGCCATGAAACGCAGGGCATTTTGAATATCAATATCTTTGAAATCCAGAGAAACTTTCTTGCCTGAATAAGACAACGTCTCTGGCTTGTCACGATCCATGACGGGCCGAACCCGAATGAGGATTTCCCGATCTTTTTGCAGAATTTCGTGCAGACCGGCCTCCTGGTTCAAGTGTATCGAGGCCAACAAATTGTCACCTTCGGGTTGCAGAGCCACGGATTCCACTGGTCCACCAAATTCACGCACATCCATGCGACGAATCCATTTTGGATCCGTTTTGGTTTTTTTAAGCAACAATGTTATATCCTGGCCATTACGTTGGCTTTGAGCCGCCAACCCTTCCCGATCCAATTGAATGCGCGTAAGGCTGTCATCCCCATCACGGGTAAAAAAGACGCCAAGTACACTGGGTATGCCATTAACATCCGGGCTATGGGTGAGATAGAGAACCGGGGTCTCCTTGTCACGAGTCACACGATACGCAATGCCAGGACCAGCCAGTTCCACAATCATACGGGTTTTGTCTGCTGACCCGATGAGTTGACTGCTGCTGGCTTCCGTGGTTCCTGCGGAAATGATACGGTTTTCCTTTGGCCCGGCCATGCCAGGAAAATCCACCACCATGCGGGCTGGATTGTCTGTGCGAAAAATTTTCGGCTCCGGGAAGGGGCCAGTACCTATGAACCGTATTTCAGTTCCTTCCTTGACGCGGCTAATGCGAGCATCACGGATTTCTGGCATGTTTTTGGTCGCACCTTGATTTTTTGCCAACACAATCAGGTCAAGGCCTTTTGGATTTTCTTTGATTTTATATTCCAACAAGCTTGGCAATGTAAGTTCCAATTGACCATTCTGGTCTGAAGTTTCCGAGGGAAAAATGCCAATAATGGTAGACAGGTTGACGAGTCTGGGTTGAATGGCAGAGTCAATTTTGATCCCAGGAAATGTCAGCAGCAGTCGAGGCGGATCATTTTTTTGGAACACTTTATAAACAAGAGGCGCGTCTGCTTTCAGGGTGATTCTGGTCCCAAGTGCCTCCTCTTGCATGATAATGTCAGCAATCCGGGTAGCCGTGGCAGGCTTGTTGGCAGTCGTCTGGGTCACAGGGGTCAGCGAGGTGAGGCACCCTGCCATCAACGGTAGACAAATGATCAATAGTTGGGACAGAATGGTTTTTAGCATCTGGGAGCCTTTTTTTTCATACAAGCCATAACGCGATTATTTATTGATAGTGACGCAACAAGAAAAGCAAATTCTGTGCCAATAATTAATTGACACCATTTGATCGTCATGAATTTCACAATCATGCAAGCATCCATTTTAACACATAAAGCGAATATTTTGCTAAAATGGCACAATCAAACGGATTCAATTGGTTGAAACAGGCTGATACTCACAAAAATTCTGAAAAAAACAAACCTGGAAAATCATAGCGGTTGAGCCATTAGTCTAACCATAAAATTGGAGGAAACATATGGACACATGGCCGTTGCAAGAAGCCAAGGCGCGTTTCAACGAAGTCATTCGCAAGGCAGTTACCGATGGACCACAGGAGATCACGATGCATGGACAACAGACAGCCGTCGTATTGAGCCGAGAGGATTACTCTCGCTTGACGAACAAAAAAATTTCTTTCGTGGAGTTCATGCGTACCTCCCCTCTTTCTGGTATGGAACTTGATCTTGACTTGGATCGTTCTATGAATCGGGATGTCGTGCTGTGAGCTATCTGTTGGATACCAATGTCTTGTCAGAAACCGTACGGACCACACCCAACGAAACGAAATGATTTCAGCTTAGAGACCTCGCGCCAATACTTTTCGATGCAAGGTTGAAATGGGCAGGGATGAAAGCATCTGTGGCACAACCCATCGAAATGGTGTCACATCTCCCGGTTCACCCCCCAACCAATGGCATGAAAACGGAAACACCGTCAGTCGAAAATGGGTGAAAACATGTCGCACCAGAGGCAAACCCATTGGGAGTGTCACTTGCAGACCCAATGAATCCGCCAATACCTGACGCACGGTATCGGGATCCGGCGGATCCGTGGATAAATGAAAATCATCCCCTGGAGGTTCCCACATCCCACCCAGCAACCCCCGCGCTGGCCTTTGCAGCAGCAAAACTGACCCATCATCCCGAAAAATCAAGGCTTTGAACTGAAATTTGTGCGGTTTGACTCCCTTGGGAGCCACCACAGGAAACCCTTCTGGACGACCCATGGCCAATGCCTGACACCACGGCGACCAGGGGCACCTTCCACAATCTGGCTGTCGCAAACGACAGATTTCCGACCCCAAATCCATAATGGCCTGGGCATAATCCCCTGAACGATTCACCGGCGTAAGATGACGCGCCAAACCCCACAACATGGCACGACCAGACACAGAATCGACTTCATGCTCCAAAGCCACCAAACGCGACAAGACCCTCTTGACATTACCATCCAAAATGGCTTGTGGTTGATTCAATCCAATGGCCAAAATGGCCCCTGCCGTACTGACCCCTATCCCAGGCAAACCCACCAAACCCTCCAAGGTCTCTGGCATACGCCCTGCCATCTCACCAACCACCCGACAGGCCGCTGCATGCAAATGCCTGGCGCGCCGGTAATATCCCAAACCTTGCCAGCAGCTCAACACCTCTTCCTCTGACGCTGCGGCCAAACAGCCTATGTCTGGAAATCGTGCCAAAAATTTCAAATAATAGGGCCACACCGTCTTGACCCCGGTTTGCTGAAGCATGATCTCCGCCACCCAGATCCGATATAAATCCTTCACCCCACGCCACGGCAGATCACGTCCATTGGCATCGTAATAAATCAATAATCGTTGCACCATGGCTTCCCGATCTGGCAGAGACCAAACAAAATCTCTCATTGACTCCATTTGAATCCACCCCGAATGTATTCAAAAATGGTCTTGACGTGGAGTTTTTCCAATTCCCAATCATCCGGCAACGGCATGAAAGGCGTTACATTCTGCACGGCCAGCAAAGCAGCCTCATCCAACACCAACACCCCGGAACTCTTCGAAACTTGAATACCCGTGATTTCTCCACTCCGGTTGATGGTGAAACTCATGGCAACCGAACCAGAGAGCTTGGCCCGTTTGGCCTCTGCCGGATAGACCCACCCCTGCTGTATCCGCTCCTTGAGACGGGCAAAATAGGCTGCGTAACGCACCTTCTGGGTATTGAGACTTACGGTTTCTTCTTGTTTCTTGTAGACCTCCTCCTGCTCCCGCTTATGCCGTTCCTGATCCCAACGGGCCATCTCTCCCAGGGAGGGATTCAGACTTAAATGAGGCATCGGCGGTTCTTTGGCTGGCTTTGCTGGAGCAGGTCTGGAGGGAATCGACCCAATGGCAGCATTGGTCTGCACCCTACTGCCTGGGTGCGGTGGAGGCTCCCTCACCAGTGGCATGGCAGCATCGGATTTGCCCTGCGTGGCAGGCTTGGCACGGGGTGGAATCCATGGGGGTTGCGGAAACAACGAAGTAATCGATACGGTTTCCTGGGACGAAGGCTCAGATGTGGAGGATGAATTCTCTGGCGGGCGGGCGACAGGGGGCACAGGCAGAGCTGATTCGGGTATGGTTTGAACGGTTGGGGAAACTTCGGCTTGTTTCTGCTCGGATGGCGTGGGGGAAACTTCGGCTTGTTTCTGCTCGGATGGCGCGGGGGAAACTTCGACTTGTTTCTGCTCGGATGGCGTGGGGGAAACTTCGGCTTGTTTCTGCTCGGATGGCTTCGCGGCAGCTTGATGATCTTCGGCAGCCACGGCTTCCACCTGTTTGGGGGGATCCACCGGCTTCTTTGGGGGTGGCAGAAATACAATTTCCACCGGAATGGCTTCGATTGGCGACGGCTTGACTTCCGGCCAAAAAAATCCCAACCAGGCCAACACAACCCCATGAAACAGCCAGGACGCCAACAAGGCGACTGTGAAAAAATGTTTTTTCAACCAACTCCTGGCAACCGGGAGATCGACCCCATCCGCATCTCCTCCAGGATCACCAGCCAGATCCACATCGACACCATCCAGATTGACTCTGACATATCCTGTCAGATCAACATCTGCATTCTCATCCAAATCCACAGCCATCTCCACGCATGAATCCAATCCTATTATCTTTGCAAATGATGGTGTTGATCGAGCCGTTCCAGGAGGAGAAACGCCAACAGGCCATTCAAAATCCCCGAAATCCATGACCCGGCCAAAAACCAAGGAAGTGCCGAAAAAATCCCGACATGACCAATAATCAACAGCCACGCAGCCACGGTTTGAGCAACCATGTGGGCCATGGCAGCCAACAAGGAAATCCCCACCGGCCCCAAACCCAAAGGCAGCAAACGTACCACTCCCAGCATCAACACCGCACCGGTTGCCCCGAAAAAACTCAAAAAAAATCCCGGCGTAAACAAAATCCCCAAGGCCATGGAACTGACCAGAATCCGAATCAAGGTGACTGCCATAGCCGCACGCCAGCCAAAACGACAAAACGCCACCAAAGTAAATACATTGGCCAAACCAGGCTTGAACCAGGGACCAGGACCAGGCAAAGCCGCCTCCAGAACATGCGTCGTCACTGCGGCAGCAGCCAGATAGGCCACCAATAAATCTTTCCTCAACCTGGGGATTGACTCCAGATCATTCGCCTGATGTGACACATGGATACCCATCATTGAGCCACGGCATCCAATTCGGTGGATGAACGCTTGGCATGCCCTTCCACCTGCACCAGAATTCCACATGGAACACAAGCCGTGGTCTGACCCGCACCCTGAATCCATCCGGTGCGCGTGCCAATGAGCCTTGGACTGTTATACTCCAATAAACGAATCCGTCCCTTTTCCACCTGAATGGTCACCGGACCCAAACGTCCCTCCACTTGGGTGGTCACATCCCGATCCAAAGGCAACATCAACAAAGGTCGATTGTCTCGCAACACCTGAGCGCGCCTTCCAGGTTCCGCACTCATGGCCATGCCAAGCGTCACAATACCCAGGCCCGTCAGAACCATCACCCAACGATCCCCCACTGTGGAGCCACGTCGCAAGAGTGCCAACCACTTCATGGAGTTTTGCTCCAACGTCCAACAAAACCAGGCGTTTTGACATGTTCCCCGTTTTCCCGGATCAACAAGGCTTCAGATCCTGGAAAATGTTGCAACAATTCCAATCCCGCCTGTTCCCCCAACACAAAAACAGCCGTACTCAACGCATCGGCAGTCATGGAATCCATGGCCTGAATCGATACCGATATCAAGCCAGAACGGGCGGGATATCCGGTTTTTGGATCCAAAATGTGATGATACCGCACCCCATCAGCCCAAAAAAATCGTTCATAATCCCCAGAGGTGGACAAAGCCAAAGGTCCAACCCTATCCAATATCGCCACCACCCCGGAGGGATCACGGGGATCGCGTAAACCGACATGCCAAGGCGTTTCCCCTTTACTGCCCATAATCAGCATGTCCCCACCGGCATTGATCAAGGCATTAACCACCCCCTCGCGACGCAACACCTCCATGGCGCGATCCACAGCATAGCCTTTGGCACTGCCGCCCAAATCCAAACCCACGCTGGCATTGGAGAGTTTCACTCGAAACTCTGGTGTGGATTGAATTGCAATCCCAAGGCCATTCAGTGACGCATGTTCCGTCAGCCAACTGGCGATCGACTCCCTGACAGGAGGAGCCACCGGAGGCGGTTCGCGGGAGAATCCCCACAGATCCGACAAAGGGGCCAATCCAATGTCAAAGGCTCCCCCAGAGAGCCGACCCAATTCCACCCCTTTGACCAACAAGAGAGCCAATTCCTCTGGAATGGGTCGTTCCTCCCCCCTTTTGGCACCATTCAACAGGGACACAGCACTTTGGGGTCGAAAACGACTCATCAAGGCTTCGATGCGGGCCATCTCCTCAAAGGCCAATCCCACTGCCCGCGTTGCTTGATGCTCATCACCACCCCAAGTCGAAATGGCAACCAATGTTCCCATCAACAACCGGGTGGTCACACGTACACCAGGCGGTTCTGGAGCCACATACCAACGAACCATCAGGACAAGGAGTCCTGACACCATGACGACAACACCCGCCCAACGTCCCCAACGTTGAATCACCCCATATCTCCCCATAACATCTGACAAGCCGCAACCGCGACAATGGCAGCGGTTTCGGCCCGCAAGATGCGCGGTCCCAAGGTCACACAGACAAATCCCAACGCTTCACGGGCATACTGGACCTCATCCATGGTCAAGCCCCCTTCCGGTCCCACCAGCAGCGTGACCGCATCTCCAGGGTCAGGCACCCCCATCAACCCGACACTATGGTTTCGTTCCTCTTCCCAAAACAGCAAACGGGGGCTGTCTGGCAGTAGCGCGGCCAGATCTTTCCATTCCACAGGGGCATGAATGAGCGGAGGCGTACAACGGCCACATTGCTGGGCCGCCTCCACTGCGATGCGTTGCAGCCGTCGTAATTTATTGTCGGTCTGTCGCTCATCAGGACGACTGACCCCATAACGAGTCAATAAAGGAATGAGAGTCACCGCACCCACTTCCACAGCCTTTTGCACCGCCACTTCGATGGAACCGCTTTTGGTCAACCCCAAGACCAATGTGACGGCCAATCCGGGATCCCCACCCTTTGCAAGTCCTTGCAATATCTCCAGGCGCAAGGGAGGACCAGGCTCGCGGATCACAGCCAGCCACTCCCCATCCGTGCCATTGAATACCTGTACGGAATCTCCCCGATGCAAACGCAAGGTTCGCACCAGACGGTGACGCTCCGCATCTTCCAGAATGATCTCTCCTCCCAACTGCAAGGAATGCGGCACAAAAAGGCGTGGAAATCGGCTCATGGCAAAAAAAAGGCTCTTGAGTGACTTGTCTTGCCGAGGGACATTGTCCTCGACACCATTACGAGATACTTTTTACCACTCATTGTTGATATCATCCACCTTTGTTCCAATCCATTCGCAGCAATAAAGTATCCGATGCCGTTGCCATTTCCTACACGATTTTTGACGCCATGGCTGTTGCCATCACCGTTTCCAGACCTTGCTGGTGCCTTGATATCCATGCGTTTTCAAGCCATTCTGGCCAGTACCGACTCTCTCACAAGACGTCTGGAAATACTCACAGGACAGCCTTCTCATATCCGCCTGGAAACCCAACAACTGCAATCGAACCCCCAGGATCTCCCTGATGTCTGGAGTCCAGACTATCCGTTGGATCCCTCCTCCCCGGCCTTGACACGCAACGCCTGGTTGGCTTTTGGTGAGCATGATCTTGTATTCGCTCACTCTCAACTCACACTGACAGGCATGTCGGAAACCACTCAACAGGCCATCCGGCGAGGGGAACAGCCTTTGGGATCCCTGTTTTTGTCCCGCGACAAACCCGTGGCGCGTCACATGTTGCAATTGGCCGCAGCCTCTGCCCCTACCCTGGCCCAGCGTTTGCAATTGCCAGAAGATAAGATCTTTATTGGTCGCAGATCCCTTTTCATGGTCACAGATCAAATCTGTGGTCGTATCCTGGAACTCTTTTTAACGGACTTGTCATTGTGAGTCACTGGTCCGAACGTGTTTCACCACCATGGTTGCGGGAATCCCTCCTCCTGATGCGTGTGGATCGTCCCATCGGCACCTGGCTGCTCATGTGGCCTGCGCTATGGGGATTGGTCGCTGCCGAACAAGGACACCCCTCTTGGCACCTCCTGTTGATTTTTGCCCTTGGCTCGTTTGTCATGCGCTCGGCAGGATGTGTTGCCAACGACATTACGGATCGGGATATTGATCCCCTGGTGACCCGTACCCAAAACCGCCCTTTGGCTGCTGGTCGCATTTCTCTGGTCGCTGCCAAACGTTTGTTGCTTGGCCTGTTGACCATCGCCTTGTTTTTGGGATTGCTGTTGCCTGTGATGGCCATTCAACTTTCATTTGCCGGAGCTGTACTGGCCATGACCTATCCCTTTGCCAAACGCTTCATACCCATTCCACAATTTCATCTTGGGGTTGCCTTTGGCTGGGGTGTCCCGATCGCCTGGGCAGCTGCGAAAGACTCGGTCCCGTTGGAAGCCTGGCTCCTGTTTTCCGCCGCCCTGTTATGGACCGTGGGTTTCGATACCATCTACGCCATGATGGACCGGAACGATGACCTGAAAATCGGTGTCCAATCCACAGCCCTGTTTTTCGGGCAATACGACATTGCTGCCACAGCAATGATGTATATAATGAGCATTGGACTTCTCGCAGTCACCGGTTTTCGCATTCACATGAACATCCCATTTTATTTCATGCTGATAGCCACATTGGGTCATGCATTCTGGCAAATCTATTCTATTCGTCATCGAGACCCTGTTGCCCTGCTGCATGCCTTCCTGTCCAACAAATGGTTTGGTGCCATGGTTTTTTTGGGGTTTTTGCTGGGCGGATGAGTGAAAAAACCC
>JAMOBH010000431.1:0-3832 GCA_039908085.1 Magnetococcus sp. YQC-5 | reverse complement strand
TAATTAATAAAAAAAAGGGTGGGGGGTGTTGGGGGGCGGTTCTCCGCCCCCCAAGGTCTTTATTGTATCATTCAATTTTAAATAATTCATGAAATTTAGTCATTCTAAAAATTTCTAAAATCAATTTGTTGACATTACGAAGAGTAATATTAGCTTTGTCCTCACCCAATCGAACACGCAAAAACAGCATCCAACCCAAAGTAGAACTTTCAATTCTGGTAACATGCTTGAAATCCAGTATATACTTGTCAATACCTGTTTGCTTTTCGCATGTTTTTTGAATTCTTTTTCTCTGTGCATGATCAAAAACATCATCAATAAATATAATCAGAGCATCTCCTGTCCGCTCCAACGAACACGATTCATCTTTCATCATGGTTTTCTCACAAAATGATTGTTAAATACAAAAATAAATTCATTAAAGTCAACAAGTCAATTCAACCAAACTGACATCATCTTTCCTCTGCACACCATCACGAAAAGATGCGAGAATCTCCATAATGCGCTCCATGGATTGATCATGCGAGATCATCTCTGTCAAAAAGGCTTGCAAACGTGCTTTTCCAAAGATGTCATTGTTGGGATTCCGCTCTTCCATGATTCCATCTGAATAAAGATAGACCCGGTCTCCAGATTGCACGGCAACGGTTTCTGGAGCATCTTGGGGACGCTTGTTAATCCCTCGAGGAAAAAGGGTGGATGGAACCTCTTTATAAAGCAGACTGTTTCTGAAAATCAACAGGTCGTGCAAACCACAATTCCAAACCTGCAACTCTGTACGCTCCGGGTTCAACTCCAAAAAACCACTCGCCATGAACATGCCAGTACGTAAAGTTTCGCACAATTTTCGATTGATCTCCGCACATATCACTCCCATGCCATGATTCAACAAGGTCATGGTGTGAAACGTATCCGCCACCAGCGGGGCCGCGATGGCCGCTGTCACTCCGTGACCAATAAAGTCTCCCAGCATGACATGCTGCCCCCCATCAGGACGAAATTCGGATAAAATGAAATCACCAGAGGTCTTCTCCACAGGCTCGATCAAACAACGTACATGGGTGGTGTTGAATGACTTGGAGTTCTGAATATTGTTGATGATCTCCTCTACAATTTCCCGTTCCTCCAATAAACACTCAGCCAATTCCTCCAGTTTTTGATGCGCAGCGTACAATGCCAGATGGGTGTTGACCCTGACCTGCACCACAGAAGGGGTGAACGGCTTGGAGATATAATCCACAGCACCCAATTGCAAACCTCTGGTTTCATCTGCCGGGTCACTTTTGGCCGTAATGAAAATAACCGGGATGCCACTGGTATCCGGGTCAGCCTTCAATTGCTGAATAACCTCATATCCATTCATCCCCGGCATCATGACATCCAAAAGAATCAGGTGCGGCGGCGAACCGGATCGGGCGCGTTTCAACCCCTGCATACCATTGGTTGCAATATTTAACTGATACTCCGATTCCAGAATATGACGTAAAATATCAATATCAAACGGATCATCATCAATAATTAGTATTTTATATCGTTGTTCCATCATAACCATATATTGAATGCCTGTAACATTTTTCTAATTGAAATATCCAACCCTTTGACCAACTCCACCACAATAGCAGCCACCTGGCTGTTATCTGTTTTATTAATCCACTGCAATGCCAAGCTCTTTGGCCAACTCCACCACGACACTGAAAGCCTGAATATAGTCATATCGCTGCAAATACCTGGCAACTTCATCAAGTGACGAACAAGCGGGGTGGCCCAGCAACCCAGCGCGCAAAGGTTGCAAAAGGGTATCGGCATTCGACTCTTGTTCAGTCAACATGAAAGCCAGCTGCCTCAACAACGGTGAGATCTGCTGCAGGTCCACTTCCCTGACTTCCTTTGCAGACTTGATGGATAGGGCTGGAGAGACAGAGTCCAATGGCAATTGACGCAAAGCATGCATAATTTCATCCAGTGCCGCCGTGAATTCCGCCAGCAACGCTGGTTCGTTTGGATCCTGACAGGCAATTCCCTGTTCCAGTCTGCTGGCCGCCTGATGGAAACGAATAGCACCCAGTTGTCCGGCAGTGCTTTTCATGGTATGAGCCAAACGCTCTGCAAGAGGACGATCTCCCTCACGCAAAGCAGCGGCCACTTTTTCCGCTTCCAAGGCATGCTCCTGATGGAAACGTAGCAACATCCGACGATAGAGTCCCGCATCCTCTCCCATACGTGCAATACCTTCCCGTATGTTGAAACCAGGCAGCTCTGACGGCAGTGCGTGAACGGAGTACATGGGTTTGTCAGCCACCCCTGTTGGTGGCGACATGTCAATCCAGCGTGTCAGTATATCGTAAAGTTCTTGTGGATTGAAGGGTTTACCCACATGGCCATTCATTCCGGCTGCCAGGCATTTTTTTCGATCCTCTTCCATGGCATGCGCGGTCATGGCGATGATGGGGAGCGTTTTGAAACGTTGATCGCCACGAATCAAACGTGTGGCAGTAAAACCATCCATTTCAGGCATTTGCAAATCCATCAGCACAACGGCATACTCCCTCGATTGCAGCATCTTCCAGGCTGTTTTGCCGTGATTGGCCTCTTCCACGATCAAACCGACCCTCTCCAGCAGCTCCCGGATCACCTGCATGTTGATGGCATTATCCTCCACCACCAGTATTCTGGCCCCGCCAAACTGTTTCTTGATCTGACTTTCCTGAATTTTTTCCTGATTGATCACCGTATGATTCCTGAAAGCTTCGAATCCGAACACCCCCAAAATGGTATTGAACAACTGTGATCGACTGACCGGTTTCTCGACACAGGCATGGATGCCAGACTCCACCATCTGCATACATTTCTCTTCCCGCGCAATGTTGGTCAACAGGATGGCCTTGGGCAAGTGGACAGTACCACTCTGTGTCGAAAGTGTCGTGATCATATCTTTATAATTTTTGACACCTTCCTGCTCTGAGTCACGAAAATTCAAAATGACCAGTTGATAAGGTGAGCGCGTCTTTTGTTTCGAAAACAACAGAAAAGCCGCTTCCGTCACTGATGCGACGGATGTGGTCTCCAAAGCAAAAGTTTGCAGTGCCTCCTCCAGAATCTTTCTTGAGTTCTTTTTGGTATCGACAAGCAATACTTTAAGTAATTCAATAACCTTTGGCAATTGACGAAGCGGTTTCTGTTCATTAGACAAAATGGAGAAAACAGCCGTAAAACGAAAAATACTGCCATGCTTCGGTTCGCTTGCTGCCCAGATTTTTCCTCCCATGACCCCCACGATGCGTTTGCTGATGGCCAACCCAAGACCTGTGCCTCCGTATTTCCGGGTGATGGAACTGTCAGCCTGGACAAAGGATTCAAACAAATAAGGCAAACGAATCGGATCAATGCCGATGCCACTGTCATGCACGGAAAATTCGATTTCCACCTGTTGCGCCTCTTTTTTAACAACTTTGGTTTCAATCAGAATTTCTCCTGATTCCGTAAACTTGATGGCATTGCTGATCAAATTGGTCAAAACCTGTTCCAACCGCATGGCATCGCCCATCAATAGCATTTCATCTGAAGGAACGGCCAGGATCAATTCCAATCCTTTTTCAACCGCCAGGCTCCTGAAAAGGTCTCCCAGCCGGTCGAACAACTCCTGAAGATTGAATGGGGCCAGATTCAATTGCAAATGGCCGGCTTCAATCTTGGAAAACTCAAGAATGTCATTGATAATGCCCAGCATCGAATGGGAGGCGTTGTCGATTTTGGTCAAATAATCCATCATCTTGGGAGCGGGTTCTGTTTTCAATGCCAATTTGGTCAGGCCGATGATGGCATTCATGGGAGT
>JAMOBH010000075.1:0-18973 GCA_039908085.1 Magnetococcus sp. YQC-5 | reverse complement strand
TGCCTTATATTCCCACCTCAGGGGAACTCAAAACCAAACCAACCCAGCACTCGGTCAAAGAACTCCGAGCCATCGGCATTCAGCCAGACATTCTGGTCTGTCGCACAGACCGGGAAATTGTCGGCAGTGTGCGTAAAAAAATAGCCCTGTTCTGCAACGTGGAACCTGATGCTGTCATTTGCTGTCAGGATCAGGAGACCATTTATCGCGTTCCTTTTGCCCTTCACCTGGAAGGATTTGCCCGCAAGGCACTGCAATTTTTGAATCTGCGTGGTGAGGAACCCCGCATGGATGAGTGGGAAGCCGTCCTGGACAAAATTGTTTCTCCTGCGTACAAGACCACCATTGGCATTGTCGGCAAATATGTGGAACTCAAAGATGCCTATAAGTCATTGTCCGAGGCCCTTTCCCATGGAGGCATTGCCAATGATTGTCGCGTTTCTCTGCGCTGGGTGAATGCCGATGACCTCACCAGGGAAGATCCCGATGCCCTTTTGAGCGGCCTGGATGGCATTTTGGTCCCTGGAGGTTTTGGCGAACGCGGGGCAGAAGGCAAAATTCGTGCGGTTTATCATGCACGCACGAATAAAATACCCTATCTTGGGATTTGTCTGGGCATGCAAATGGCTGTAGTTGAATTTGCCCGGAATGTGGCAGAGTTGCCTTATGCCAACTCTTCGGAGTTTTCTGACCAGACACCTGATCCCGTGATTGCCTTGCTGACCGAATGGAAATCAGAAAATGAAATTCATCGTCGCGACATGGAAATGGATAAAGGTGGGACCATGCGATTGGGGGCCTATCCCTGTATTTTGACACCGGGCAGTCATGCGGCTTTGGCATATGGTGCGTTGACGATATCTGAGCGTCACCGCCATCGGTATGAATTCAATAACAATTATCGAAACAAGCTGGTCCAGGCAGGATTGATCATATCCGGGACCAGCCCGGATGGGGAGTTGGTGGAAGTGGTGGAGGTTCCTGATCATCCCTTTTTTGTGGCCTGTCAGTATCATCCAGAGTTCAAGTCACGGCCCCGTGTGCCACATCCGTTGTTTGCGGCTTTTATCAAGGCGGCTTTGACCAACCGGCGGGGATGATTCCATGAGTATTCAACATCGTGCCGTGAAGGTAGGTTCGTTGGATGTAGGGAACCATTTGCCAATGGTTTTGTTGGCTGGACCATGTGTATTGGAGGGACGGGATTTTTCCGCCCAACGGGAATTTGGTTTGACTACGGCCCACACCATTCAGCAAATCGCCCATCGGGTGGGCGTGCCGTTGGTGTACAAGGCATCGTTTGACAAGGCGAATCGGACCTCGTTGCGGGGATTTCGTGGACCGGGTTTGGAAGAGGGGCTGAAAATTCTGGAGATTGTCAAGCAGGAGCTGGGTTTGGCAGTGGTTACGGACATTCACACGCCAGAACAGGCGGGAGTGGTTGGGCAGGTGGCGGATATGCTTCAGACACCGGCTTTTTTGTGTCGGCAAACGGATTTGATTGTGGCTGCGGCCAGGGTTGGCAAGCCGGTCAACATCAAGAAAGGGCAGTTTCTGGCCCCCCATGACATGGCCCGTGTGGTGGAGAAGGCGGGTGCTGAGGGCAATGAACAGATTTTGGTGTGTGAGCGAGGTTATGCGTTTGGATATGGGGATTTGGTCGTGGATATGCGCAGTCTGGTGATCATGGCTGCCAATGGTTATCCAGTCGTGTTTGATGCGACCCATTCGGTGCAGCGACCAGGAGGATTTGGGAATTCTTCGGGAGGGGAACGTCATTTTGTTGCGCCATTGGCCAGGGCAGCTGTGGCTGTGGGGGTGGCGGCGATTTTTTTGGAGACCCATCCTGATCCTGATCATGCCCCATGTGATGGTCCCAACATGATTCCATTTGCTTCATTGGAGTCCATGTTGACCCGGTTAAAACGTTTGGATGATGTGCAAAAAAACGGCACTTCAATTTAAGACGTAACAATAGATGTGATAGTAGATGTAAATATTTACATTTGATTAAATCTATCTTCATGAGGGAAGCAGAAAATGCAAAAAACCAATCTGTATGATCGTCATGTCGGACTTGGAGCCACCATGGCCCCATTTGCGGGATGGGAGATGCCGTTGCATTACGGCTCACAGATTCAGGAACATCATGCGGTACGGGGTGGTTGTGGGGTATTTGATGTATCCCACATGGGGGTGGTGGATTTGGTGGGAGGGGATGTATTGGGGTTATTGCAGTTGATTTTGGCGTGTGATGCGGGACGTTTGGTTGATGGCAAGGGTCAGTATGGGTTGATGCTCAACGAGCGTGGAGGGGTGTCGGATGATCTGATAGCCTACCGTCTGGGGCCGAAAAGTTTCAGTTTGGTCATCAATGCGGGGAACCGGGAAAAGGATGTGGCGTGGATACGGATTCACGCCCCGGCCTATCAGGTGAGAGTGATTGAACGGAGTGATTTGTCTTTGTTGGCGGTGCAAGGACCAGAAGCGGTGAAGCAGTTGGTTGGGCTGGTGCCATCGGTTTTGGTCAAGCCGGTTGAGGATCTGCCGTCGTTTCACATTTTGGATCGGGAGGGATGGCGGATTGCCAGGACTGGTTATACGGGGGAGGATGGTTTTGAAGTGATGGTTTCGGATCAGCAGGCAGGTATGTTGTGGGATCGACTGTTGCATGCTGGAGTGACGCCGGCAGGTTTGGGGGCGCGGGATACGTTGCGTTTAGAGGCTGGCATGTGTTTGTATGGTCGGGATATGGGTGAGAAAACCAACCCATTGGAGTGTGGTTTGGGTTGGACAGTGGCTTGGGATCCGGCCAAACGGAATTTTATTGGACGTCATGCCTTGGAGTTGTCGCGTCAAGAGTCGGTTCTCAAGAAAAGAGTTGGTTTGATTTTGGAAGAGAAAGGGGTTTTGCGGGATCATCAGGTGGTTTATCTGCAAGGTGAACCGATGGGAGAGATCACCAGTGGTGGTTATTCGCCCACGTTGGAACGGGGTATTGCTTTGGCGATTGTGGATGCCCGGTTGCAACCAGGAACTGGGTGTCATGTGGAGGTTCGGGGACGTATGCTCAAAGCACGTGCTGTGCGTCCGCCATTTGTGCGCATGGGTAAATCGGTGTTGCGTGATTAACGAAAGATCTGTGTAAAAAAAATAATAAAAAAAAAGGGTGGGGGGTTTGGGGGGCGGTTCACCGCCCCCCAAGGTTTTTATTCCACCCAGCGAAGGAAGTAGACGCCGCATCCACCGGTCACGGCGATGATTGGTTCGGTGGGGTGAAAGGCACATTTGCTGAGATGGTCATTGGCATGAAAGGTCATCAAGCATGCCTTTGTTTCAAGATCCCATATTTTGAGTGTGTGATCTTCTGAGGCTGTGGCAGCCCAATTTTTTTCTGGATGAATGGCCAGCCCGTAAATCAATGCCTTATGTCCTTTGAAACAATGGATTTCTTTGCCTGTCTCCAGATTCCATTCACGCATGGTTCCATCATTTGATACTGAATACCCTCTGCCATTGGGATGGACAGCGCATCCGTACAAATCCTCGGTATGTCCATGCATTGTGTGAACTTCTTTGTTTTCTTTAATATTCCATAAGCGCAGAGTTTCATCGGTATAGGCAGCTATGACAAGATTTGAATTTTTCGGATGAAAGTAACAGTCGAAAACATAGCCTGTATGTCCTTCTAAGGTGTTTATGATAGTGCCTTGCAAGTCAAATATATGCAAATTATAATCTGATGCCCCAACAACAATATGGTCTCCATCATGATTGATGCTTAGACAGTAGGTTTCTTCATCCTCGTTGATTTTTTTGGTCCATAGCAGCTTCCAGCTTGCTGTTTCCCATAAACAAACCGTATCTACAAAAACGGCTGCCAATTTTTGTCCATCTGGGAAAAAACGACCATCCCAGGCATTGTTATATTCATTCAAATGTTTGGCTTCCATAATTAATTCTTTTTCAATGGTGTTTTTTTGCCAGTCCCAGATGGTAAGGCCATTTTTGTGAGAGGCAGCTGCCAATAGACGGCCATCAGGACTAAATGAAGTGCCATAATAGGCATTCCATTCTTCCATAATTTGATAAACCATTGATTTGGTCGTGAGATCCCATAAAATGATACTCCTGTCGCCTGAAACGGATACCATCCGTTTGCCATCTGGATGAATGGCACAGTGTATGACTGATTCTTTATGTTCTTTTAGTGTAAAGAGTCTTTTGCCTCCAGGACATGACCAAACAATGATCGAACCGTCTACCATTCCCGTAATAATTATATTGCCTTTTGTTCCGAACACACAAGATATAAATCCAGTATCTGTTTGTTTTTGTTTAAATACAATTCTATGATTTTTTGGATTGCGTACAATCAGCGCATCATATCCGACTGAAGCAACATAACGTCCGTCAGCAGAAAAGCTGAATTCACTGATGAGACCATCATGTGCTCTATAAGTCTTATATATATTACCTGTTTCAGTTTCCCAAAGAATAATTTTCTCGTCTTCTGATGTGGAGGCAATATAGCTTCCATCTGGTGAAAAGGCACAGTCAAGAATTTCTTTAGTGTGGCCTTTTAAATGATGAATAATTTTCTTTTCTTTGACATCCCATAAAATAAGTGTGTTGTCGTAGGATGCTGAAACTAAATAATTTCCATTTGGATGAAAATCGCACCAACTTACAGTACCTGTATGTCCTGCCAAGCGTTGGAAGCTTCCATTTTCAATCTCCCACAACAGAAGAGATTGATCTGCTCCAGCCGACGCAACAAGTTTGCTGTCTGGGCTGACAGCTACTCCCAAGACGTTTCCTCGATGACCTCGGAGGGTTTTTAAAAGCTTCTTTGACTCAATATCCCATATTTTGATTGTGGAATCATCAGACCCAGTTATCATTTTATCGCCGTCCCGAGTGATTCGGATTGAAGCAATTCTATGGGTATGCCCAATTTCATCCCGATGGCGATCCAACGGTGGTTGATCCGGTAGAGGATGGATAGGTTCCAGGTAGGGCATATATTGATTGATATTCAGTGATGGCAATAATTCTTTTAATTCATGATCATGCTGCAAGCGAGTGTGCAGGCATTGTACTGTTTCTTGAATGTCGTCACACTCATCCAGCAGATGTGTCAAAGACTCCATGCGACGTTTTAATAAAGGGAAAATGGGATCTTTTTTAAACAGTTCTACCATTCGATTCAAGTCATGAATACAGTCTGTTGGGTTGCCAAGTTTGCTTTGTTTGGCATAAAAAAGTAAATCTTTTGCTGTATCGGTCATGCGTTTTTGCCAAGCTTCCCCTGCTTTTTCCATGTGATAAAAGAGATATTTCCATAAATAAGGTTCGTTTTCAGGAAAATCTGTTGCCGCTCGTGTTTTTATTTGTGACCATAAAAAAGAGTTATGGTTATTTAAATAAATTGCATCAAGTTGTTTGTGCAACCATTCATGGATAACGTCGTGGATTGTGAAGCAGCATTTTGTAAAGTCCAAGCTATTCAAAATAGATGCTGAAAATAATTTACCTAAAAATAATTTTGTGTTTGTTTTGTTTAACTTATAGGCGTGATTCCACCATCTCTCCACCGTTTCTGGGTGAAGGGTGTTGTTAATGGCAAAAATACCAAGAGTTTTTATATATTTCTGTTCATCTGGAGAAAAAGCATCTATAGAATATTTCATGCTTATATGAAGAGCTAATTCTCTATCTTCAGAATTGTCAGGGTCTAGAGATGTGATGCCATTTTGTTTAAAGTAATTGCGAAAATTCGTAATACTCGATGATAAAACCATTCCACCATTTAAATATATGTTGAGTGTTCCTTGTCCAAGTTTTAACAGAAGAGGCCAGAAAAGCAATTCATTTTTTGCCAATTCGGCAAGTTGAATCTTTTCATTTGGAGAGAATGTCAATGATAAGCCTTCGGTCAATAATCCAACAGCTTCTTCCTGATTCATTTTATCGACTCTCATTGCGACATATTTCTTATTAATTTGTCCACTGTGCCGAGTAGTCACCAAAATACGTGAGTGCGATCCGGTTGGTGGTTGAAAATATTGTAGATCTTCAAAATTCCAAAGATCATCAAGTATGATTAGGATTTTGTTGTTGTATAATTTATCCTGCAAAAAATTAGCAGCTTCATATTTTTCTGCAAATTTGCGTAGGGTCGGATCAAAGAGTTCAATACAGTCATTTATTTTTTTTAAAATGTCACAATCCCGGCCTAACGTGAGCCAAAAAACTTTGTTAAATACGTTTTTAAACTCTTTAGATTGATGAACCCATTTGGCCAAACTCGTTTTGCCTGCGCCACCTGCTCCATGCAGAAAAATCGTTGATGGGCCATTATTATTCGAAAGATTTTTTTCAATTTCAATCATTAGATCTTTACGCTCAACAAAACTTTGAGTAATCATAGCCCGGCCTCCAATAGAAATTCGTCGATGATAGTGAATATGGAATGAAAATCTTGACTTTCTGCAAGGATCATCACCAGCTCTGGTACTGTTTTTGGCTCAGGAAGTGAACGTAAGATTTCATGTTCATTCTCTGGATCGCTTTTTTCAATGTAGTATTTAGAAATGGCTTGCATCCTAAGGTATTTATTTGTCTTTGGAGCTGCTTGTAAAACTAACCTAATGCCACGCCATTTTTCCCCAATGCCTATCCAACGAACCAGCAGATAGAGATCTTCTTGAGATATGTTTTCAGGGTTCCAACCAGGATGAAGTAGGGCCAACATGGCAAGGCGATCTAAAATGCGTTCAACGACTCTTGGGTTGCGCAATATGGGAACTGTTAGTCCTCTTCCGACAATCTCAGCCATCCGAGTATTGTTCAAATCAAAGAAAGTGTTCAGTTTGTTTGTTAAAACAGCTTCTTTTCTGCTATACCATCCTTTCACCAAGTCGGATACAGAAGTTTCCGACAGAGATGGCAAACCGAAGCGTATGGAAAAGATTTTGTCCAGATACAACCTTGGATCAAAGTGTTCAACATTATAGTGAGTGCGAACCGCCTGTTCTGCCAAAGTGGGGTCAAGGGCCACCAAAAAAATGACAGGGACATTCGGAACAGCAGTCAGAAAATGCAATGCCTCCAGAAGAGCCACCTGCTGATTGGGCAAGCATCGGTCCAGGTCATCAATGCAAATCAGAAGGCGTTTTCCCGGTGAGTCATGCGTTAAAATTGTTTGCACTATGTGTTGAAAATGCAATGTAGGGTCATCATTCAATCCAAGTTTGTATTGTTCAGCAAATGGTTTGTATTGCGCATGTTGTGCGTCTTGTTCATCTCCCTTGGCTTCCAATAATCCTTGTATTCCCTTGCTGATGGGGTCAGCGATTTTTTCCAAGATATTACCACCAGGGATGAATGAAGGGGCGGTTTTTAACAGAATATTGACTCCCGCTCCTGCAAGACTCCCGATTGCACGCCAAGTTGCCTTGGAAATGTTCGAATCTGTGGGGGAAGGCGGCACTCTTTTGTACAAGTCACAAATCAAAGGGGTCAGCAAGTCCGGTTTGCCATAACGCCACGGATCCAGCCACATGGCTTTGGGAGCGATTTTTGGATCTTCAAATCCGTCTTGGTGAGTAATCTGCATAATCCTGGTCAACAGGTCGGATTTGCCGCGTCCCCAGGATCCCTCAAGGGCGATGACCGATCCCTCTGGCATGTAGGCAATACCACTCATGATTTTTTTTGCCAAATTATCATGCTGGAGTTTGTCTTCAGGCAGTTTAATGGCAGCCCAGTCAAATACTGATGGATCATTCGTCATGGTGATATATCCTTGATGTATAGCTTTATACAGTAATGCTGAATGGAGATGGTTATTTAGTGGCTTGCATCCCAAATCTTGCCAAGGTAATCGTTCAGACCCCTCTTCAGGAGAAATTTCCTGGGGAGGCGGTGAACCGCCTCCCCAGACCCCTCCACCCTTTTTTTTTTTAATTTTTTATTTGTTGAACGATTACTGATTTTTTTGTTTCTGTTAACTGGAAGACTATGAAAACACCTCCTGGGCCACATGGTATCCCAGGGCGCGGTAGGATTCGAACTGCTCTTCATCAAAAAATTGATCCATGGTCGATTCATGAGGAAAGTCTGGATGGCAGGCCTTGTAATGCTGGATGTCAACGAGACTCAACTTTTTGCAAAGGGATGCCTTGATGTATAGCAGTGTCCCCCAGCGATCACTGCCATACCAGATGGTGCCAAAAGCAGAATGTCTCGTGCCAGTGCGTATGGCTTCCATTTCATCATGATTCATCTCAATGTGGACGTTGAGATTGATGCGAGCCAGACGAATGGTGGTGGCCAGTCCTTCGAAATGCCGATCTTTATCCGCCTCTCCATCCAGGGCAACGATGAGCCGACACCTCCGTTGCAATAAGGGATAAATCGCCAGGTTTTCAATATGTCCACCGTCGGAAACGTTCACAAAGGCGTCCCTGTCCGCCGACATGTTGGAAAAAGCCTCTTTGAATAAATACTTGCGTGGTGGATGACAATCACCATCAACGGCTTTTTGGAAATCATATTCCTGCCAGCATGTCAAAGGCTTCACTAACATCTCACGCGAAAAACGTATTTTGCTTTGGAAGGCCAGGGGGTTTGGCAACCAGTAGCCCAGACGGATATTAAAAAAGGTCATCAGCGCAGTGAGGGGCTTCAGCGTGAAGGTTCCCATGTTGGGAGAAAAGGCCGCTCCAGAAATGGCCATGGCTGTGCCCAGATTGAGCCAAGGGTCGGCAGTTTGCATATCTTTGGTTGGGCAGTATCCCGTGATCTCAGATCCAACCCAATGCTTGCTGAACAAAAAAAAAGTCTGCGGTACGGCCACGATTGACAAAGTCATCCTTGCTGTCGGGTTCATCATCCGTTGTGGTTATGTTGAGAGCAGCATTGACCAAATGGTATGGTGCATGAGAAAAATCCAATTCACTGAGCTTTAATGCATCGTTGAAACAGGGACGCTCTCTTTTCCAGTTCTCCACGGAATGTGGACCAATGAGATAGGCTCGACTCAAACGATCCCGGTAGAAAACGTGCAGAGAATATTTGTTGATGTTGAAGTAGGTGCCAAGCCAATAAAAAAACATACCAAATAACGCATACCCAACGATCCAGTGACCGTCTGGCGAAGTTTTGGCTACAATATTAGATCCGGCATTCCACACCAGTCCCAGTTCCAACAGATACAAAAAGAGTCCCCAGAGAAACAGGGGAACCAGCAAAAAGGCCATCGTCAGTGCGATATATTTGCCCCATGGCGTGCTTGTTTCGGTCTGGCCTCTCTTCATTTTATTAATGAAAAAATAATAAATGCTTGAAAGACCTCCCAGGGATCCAATAATTGTACCACTTTGATTGCCATGAAGCGTATGTAATTGATGAAAGTATTTCAGCATCATGGGTTGCAAAGCCAGGAAAAAACACCCTCCCACCATCACGACCACCCACCCCATCAACCTGGTGACCTGGTTGCGTGTTTTCCATTTGAACTTCTGGTCGGAATTGGAAAAAATGATCGTTGTTGAAAGAAAAATCAGTATTGCAACACTGAAGCTTGTTCCTGCAAGCCATTTGGATCCTGTGAGATGATGCAGCTCGGTGTTCAGGATGGGCATCAGAGGAATCGTCACAGCTGCCGCAATCAGCAGGTAGGGCAGTATCAGGAAGAAATTGATGATCACTCCGCGAATGAACAGGGCCACCATGCGCATCTCATCCGCCAAATCGCCTTTTGGGGCCAGATAGTTGGAAAAATTGCGCAAATGTTGAAAGGGAACCGATTCTTCTTCATCGGCGTTATGCACAAATGGAAAGTCCGGTGTGGCTGTGGAATCTTGTTGACATTGGCTGAAGTTCGTGTACCAGGAGGTGAGGCAGGATCCCAAAAAACCACCCCCCGACACTGTGGAGAGATAATCGAATTGTGAAAAAAAGTTTTTTTTGCCCAGAAATTGCAAAATCCCCAGGCTGAATGTGGCGGAACGAATGCCTCCTCCTGAAATAGCCAGACCAATGCGGTCTTGGGGTATCGACCCAGCTCCTGGTTCTTCCGGCCACATCGCACCCTGTGCCGCGATATGGGGGGCCGATGGTGTGGCAACCATGGTTTCAAGGAGTTTGTTCTTGTGTGGACCAACTCCTTGGCGTCGCTTGGCAATCTCATCAAATTCTTCTTGCAGAATCGTTTGGCTCAAATCCTTTTCGCTCATGGTTATTTTTTCCCATTATTTCTATCAAGAGTTGGCAATAATTGGATGTTCTCCCACGCTTTCACCTCTACAGTGTAAGCATGATCGGGTCATCCAATGACAGGAACCCATCCATCATGAAAAAATTTTCTGAATATTTATAAATCAATGGATGGTTTGAATGCAAGCATTTTTGATGGCTATGCGTATTTTTATTTCTTATTCAATTTCATGGTTATAGCTGTCTGTTAACAATTCATTAATAAAGATGGATGGTGAAATCATGCAAACCAAATGACTGAATGACTCTGAATTCATGTGCCCTTTATTTGCATCATCGACTCGACCCTGTCTCTCTCTTGTGCCAAGGAACAACTCCATTCTGCCCCGACAGCATGGCGAACATTGCATCATTGAGGCTGATGAAGGAAAATGACTCAATGTACCGTTGTTGGATGGGGGTCTTACATCCAGGGCCATCCTGAGGATCCACACTCTTGAAACCGTTTGTCAGGTTTCTTCTGCAATGGTCTTGTCTTTCTTTGTGTGTGCAATTGGATCTGGAAAGGTTTTGGAAATGATGCTGTTGATGATGGGAAGAATTTCCGCTGGATACCACAATCGTGTCTCTTGGTTGACCTGGGAGGTGGCTCCATGAAAAGCATTCAATCCAGCGCAATTTGGATGGGCAGGCTTGCTCATGGCGGCGATTTGCTTGCAGAACTCAATCGGATTTGCCGGACGCACAACATCCGCTTGGGCAGGTTGGAGGGGGTGGGGGCGGTCCAGCAGGCACGCATCGGTTTTTATGATCAAATCAAACGGGAATACGTTTTCCTCTCGTTCGATTCACCGTTGGAAATCACCAATCTGGTCGGAAATGTCTCCCTGAAGGATAATCAGCCCTTTGTCCATGCGCATGTCACCCTTGCTGATCACCAGGGACGCGCTTTTGGCGGTCATCTGGCACCAGGAACCACCATTTTTGCAGCAGAAGTGATCATTTACTCGTTCGAGGGCGCGGATTTCCATCGGGAATTGGATTGGGAGACCGGTCTTTCCCTCTGGACAGATAATGCTTCTTGAGTCAAGCAGCAGGTCAGCAGTGTCCTCATTCACCAATCAAATGAGCCACAATCTGGCGTTGGTGCGGATGCTGGCGATGTTCAAACAAGTAAACTCCTTGCCAAGTGCCAAGGGCAAGACGTCCTTGATGGATCGGTATGGTCAGGGAAACATCAGTTAGTGCTGATCTGATGTGCGCAGGCATGTCATCGGTTCCTTCCTGGGTGTGTTGCATCCAGGCGGCTCCCTCTGGAACCAGATGTTTGAAAAAGGCGTTGAGGTCACGCTGGACATCCGGGTCCGCATTTTCCTGGATGGTCAGGCTGGCAGATGTATGACGACAAAATAGCGTCAACAGGCCGGTTTGAATGGATTCGTTTTGTAGCCAGCGGGTGATTTCGTGAGTGAATTCATACAATCCCTGACCGCGCGTGTTGATTTTGAGTGTCGTTTGCGTTTGTCGCATCAATTCATTTACCTGTAATCCCTGCCGTGCGTGCTGCTTTTGAGTGTCGTTTGCGTTTGTCGCATGGATTATGTATCGAGTTTATCGTTTTTGGCATCCTTTGTTTGTCTCTGCTTGCATGGATGAATAGGGACTTTCGCCCCAAACCCCACCAGGGGGAATGATTCCCCCTGGACCCCCAAACCCGTTTGTCATTTGGCTGGCATGCATCAGGTCGTCTGACGTTGCAACCTCCGTCCTTGCAGCAAAGCCAGCAGCACCCCAAGGCTCATGATGCCGGATCCATACCAGATCCAGGAAACCATGGGATTGCGGTAAACCCGGAAAGCCCAGACCCCCTCTTTGACTGCATCTCCCAACACCACGTAAAGATCCTCGCGCCACGTGCTGTGAATGGCAGCTTCAGTGGTGGGTTGGGAGTGTTCGTTATACACCCTTTTCTGGGGGGTCAGCATCACGGTTTCCCCTGGACGTTCGGCCCGGATCACAGCCTCGTCTGCTTGCCAGTTGCGACGGGCGGTCTTGTTCATGGATTCCAAGGTCAATGTCCAGCTCGATATGCGCATGGTGTCCCCAAGAGAGAGAAACAGGTTGCGTTCCTCTTGAAACAGACCGGATCCCACAAAACCGGCCACCATGATCAAGGTGCCAAAGTGGACCAGCATGCCCCCGTAGCGGCGTTTGTTGCGGCGGATGAGGTTCAACAAAGCAGTCGCTACCCCCATGGACTCTTTGGCCATGCGCAGACGGGTGTTGCGGATGATATCTTGGCTGTGGGTGGCTCCAACATAAAGAATCAGACAGAATGCCGCAACTCCAAAGGGGTGGGTGATCTTCAGGTACAAAGCAGACGGGATTCCGGCCACTCCAAGGATGAGAGGCAGCAGAAATTCGCGGCGCAAGCGTGCCAAAGAGGCCTTTTGCCAGGGAATGCAGGGACCGATACCCATCAGCAGCAGCATGCCCAGCATGATGGGAATGAACACCTTGTTGTAATAAGGTGCCCCCACCGAAACTTTGGCAGTGGAAAGGGTTTCGACAGCCAGTGGATAAAGTGTGCCCAACAGTACGGTACAGGCTCCGGCTACCAGAAACAAATTGTTGACCAGAAATGAAAATTCCTTGGACAGAAGGCTTTCCAGTTGTGGTGTTTCCTTCAATTGGTCAGCTTTGAGGGTGAGCATGCCAAATGAAAAGAGCAACAAACATGACATGAACATCAGGATATAAACGCCGCGTCCTGGATCCGAGGCAAAGGCATGCACGGACGAAAGGACGCCAGAGCGGACCAGAAAGGTTCCCAGCAGCGAAAGAGCAAAGGTGGTGATGATCAAAAACAGGTTCCAGGTTTTGAACATGCGACGCCGTTCCTGAACCATGACCGAATGGAGAAAGGCCAAGCCCGTGAGCCAGGGCATGAACGAGGCGTTTTCCACCGGATCCCAGGCCCAGTATCCACCCCATCCCAGTTCGTAGTAAGCCCAGTAGGCCCCGAACACAATGCCGATGGTGAGCATGGCCCAGGAAAAGAGAGTCCAGCGACGGGTGGCCAGAATCCATTCTCCATCGCTTTGGGCCGTGATCAGAGCGGCCATGGCAAAGGCATAAGGAATGGCAAAGCCAACATATCCCATATAAAGGAATGGAGGATGAAAGACCATGCCTGGGTCTTGTAGAAGAGGATTCAAGTCGCGTCCATCAAAGGGAGGATCAAGCAACCGTTCGAAGGGGCTGGAGAGAAACACCACCATCAACAAAAATCCCAACAGCACAGCCCCCAGAATGGCCAGAACCCAGGGCATGGAGACCGGATGGGTTGACCAGTGACGCCAGGCCGCGATGGCAATGAACAAAGAGAGCAGCCAGGCCCACAGCAGCAGTGAGCCTTCATGCCCGCCCCACATCGCGGTGGCCAGATAAAAGGTCGGCAGTTTCAGGGATGCGTGTTCAGCAACATATTTCACGGAAAAGTCGTGTTTGAGGAATGAGACGATCAGGCCCACCGTAGCCACAGTGAGCAAGCCGCATCCCATGAAGGCGGCTTGGCGTCCGACTCGTACCCAGGCCATACGTTGCCAATAAACGCCCGCCAAAGGGGCCAAAAACTGCACCACGGCCATGAACAGGGCCGTCAGGGTGGAAAAATGGGCGATTTCAATCCACATGATTTGACCAGGAACTCCGCATCGACAAAGGTTGAATGGTATTGAATTTGTAAATAAGTATTACAGTCGAAGCAAAACCATATTATTTTTTAGGAAATGCTTCCCCAAGCAAATTGTCAATGCCTCTGTCTATGATTTGTTGTAGCAGGAAGTGGAACAGAGGTATAGGTTTTTTGCCGTTGAAATCGGGATTGGCCCCAGCACCATGCGCACCGTTCGCCAGCCAGAGAAGGATACTCATCAATCCGGTTGGTGTCCATTTTAATCCATCGGATGCCAGTACTGCCTCCTCCAGCTTATCGAACGCTATTAATTTTAGTCGTCCTTCCCATGATGATTCCATAATGCCCACATTATCCGTAGTGACCGATGCACCGGCCAGGAGTAATTGCACGAAACCGGTTTTGGTTTCATGAAGCCACCATAATGGAATGCTTTTACGCCATTGGATAGATAAACCACTTTCTTCTAAAATTTCTCGTATAGCTGTTACCGCCAAATTGGGATCATAAAGCGCGAAATTGGAGCGTTCTGTTATTTTTGGTTTATAACTTCCTCCCAAGGTATGCAGGCAATTGGGATAGGTACTGGATTTTTCTGACCGATGGTGTAAAATAATCTGTCGTTGTTCACTACAACAAACGACCGCCGAAGCACTGATGACGATTGGCTTTGTGACCGTGTCCTTGGCCTTGTTCCGCAAAACTTGAACTGTAGCAAAGTCAACCGCGCAATATTCCAGAAGCGGAGGAGTAAAGTCCGTGGAAAAATATTGGAGCAAGGCGTGAGGATCGTTGTCTCTACCTGCTTGTTTTATTTCTGTTCGTAAATCTTCGATCTCTGTTATGTATTCTGTAAGTGTCGATTTTTTTTCTACCAGCCTTGGTGGTTCGGATAAAGAAGCCTCCAGCCGATTATACTCTTTAAATAAAGAATTCAAACTGGAAATGATTTGGTTGTTATCGATCTGCATGTCTGGTTGACTGGTTGGTGGATCGGCCAAGACGTGAAACGTCTTGATCTTTCCATGCTTATCTACGCCAGTATCTTCTTTTACCCGTTTTTGTTGTTCTTTTTCCAGGAAACCTCCTATTTCGGCATAAACACATGGCGAAAGGGCTATTTGGTTGATTGGTGCCAGCCCCATGAGACGACAAGCTTCGTTGAGTGGTGTTCCTGCATAATTATTAACATTATTAATATCTGTAAATTTAACTGCAAGACCTTGATCAATACCAATGCGGATATTGTATTTTTCACATTCACAACAGCTTGTATCGTCATGGCTGCAAAAAATTTTTAAGCATGTTGTTTCATTGTTTTGATTGGCTATAATCTTAAGTAAATTTGACGCAAATTGGATATGAATGCCTGGAGTGCGATCTGTGTCAAAGAAGAGTGTCAAAATCCCGTCGCCGGATGGCAAGAAAACAATGTCTTGTTCTGAGGTATATTTGGTATTTGTTTTGATGCTTTCTGTTGCTTCTTTAAGGTGTCTTGTAAATAATTTGACAATCGCAGATTGTAAGAGTGGCATTCTAAGTGAGTATTTAACAATATCGACACTTACTACCTTGACATGAAATTTAGGTTCTGAAACCATAATAGATATCTCCGTAAGTAAAAACAAAATTTGAGGGTGTTGGGGGGCGGTTCACCGCCCCCCCAAGGTCTTTGTTTTTCCGAAACATGGACTATTGCAAGGACTTGAGCAAAGATTTTTGTGATTTTTCAATACCTTGTTTGCTCATATCCACCGGGACGTAATCCTCGCTGTGTTTGGCCAGGATCGAGTCGGCGGCAAACTCCTGACCGCCCTGCCAGGTTCCTTCCACCACAACACCTTGTCCTTCCCGGAAGAGATCCGGGACCATGCCATCATAACGGACCGGCAAGGTGCTGGTGCCGTCTGTCACCAGAAAGCGGATTTTCAGGGTGCCGGGTTCCTTGACCAACGAACCGGTCTGCACCATGCCGCCAATGCGCACTTTTTTGCCAGTCAATTCCGTGCTTTTGGTGGTCACCTCCGAGGGGGTGTGAAAATAGACCAAGGCCCCGGTAAACGAAGAAAATACCAAAGCCGCCAACGCTCCTCCCACTGCAATCAGGGTGATGAGCAAAAACAGTCGTTTGTTGGGAGGTCTTTTCATGGGGTGTGTTTGCCTTGTTCCTCAAGCTGTTTTTGGGTTTTTTTCCAGGAGATGTACCAACGCAACGTGTAGCCCCCATAGACCAGGGCAGCCAGGAGGTAAACAGCTGTGACATACGGGGTATAGTTGTTCATGAATGGATCCTTGCCGCTTCCAGGGCATCCAGTTGACGACGCGCTTCAATTTGACGGGCTTTGAGTATCAGCATATAGGCTCCCATCAGGATAAACGCCACGGACATGATCAGCAATGGGGGAAGCAGAGGCCCGGATATATGCACATTGGATTTGTCCGCCGCTGCCAGCGAAGGAGGTTGATGGAGCGTGCGCCACCAGACCACCGAATAGTGGATGATAGGCAGATCCACAGCACCGACAATGGCCAGAATCGCCGTGGCCCGTGCCCCCTTGACCGGGTTGTCCATGGAGTTGCGCAACACCATCAATCCTTTGTAGATAATGAGCAATACCAGCATGGAGGTCAAACGGGCATCCCATGCCCACCACGTGCCCCACATCGGTTTGCCCCAGATCGCCCCTGAAGCCAGCGTGATCCCGGTAAACGAGATGCCCACGGTCGTGGCAGCCTCGGCCAGGATGTCGGCGGTTTCGGACCGTTTCCACAAATGGATCACCGAGGCTGCCGTGAGCAGAATATAAAACAACAACGCCATTTTGGCAGAGGGGACATGGATGTACAGGATTCGCACGGCCCCTCCTTGTTGGAAATCTGCCGGGGCTGTGTAGACATACCACAGCCCGATTCCCAGGGTGATCAGCGTCAGAAAGCCCAATGGGGCCTGAATTTTTGCCAGAATTTTCATATTTGGGGTTTTTACTCCTCAACCAGCCAGCCAAAGGCCCACGGGGCCAACGCGAGATAAACCACGTCGAAAATGATCAACAATCGAATCCAGGGGGTCACATCACTGCCTGTGCCCAGGATGCTGGCCATGGCTTGCACTCCGGCGATCAGCAAAGGGGCGGTCAGGGGTAACAACAGCAGTGCCAATAGCGTCTCCCTGGAGCGTGCCCCCTGGGTCATGGCTGCCAGCAGTGTGCCCAGGCCAGTCAAACCCAGGGTGCCCAGTACCAGAATGCCGAAGATCCACCCCATCTGATCCCAGGCATCCACATTGAACAGCACCAGGGTCAAAGGGAGTATCATGATTTCCACCAGCAGGGTCAAGAGCAGGTTGCCCAACCACTTGCCCAGAAAAATCACTCCGCGAGGCACAGAGGCCAACAGCAAGCCTTCGAAGGCCCCATCTTCTTCTTCGGCCTGGAAGACGCGCCCCAATCCCACCAGGGTGGTAAACAGTGTGGTGGCCCACAACAGACCTGGCAACAGGCGCAGGGCTTCTTTGCGATCCGGTTCAAAGGCGGCTTGAAACACCACCAGTACCGCAATGGAGAAAAACAGCATGGAAGAGAGGGTTGCACGTCGCCGAAAATCTCCCACCACGTCTTTCCAGGCAATGCGATAGGCGGCTTTCAGCACGCGCAAGACTCCTCGTGATCTTTGTTCTTGCAACAGGGGAGTTTACAGCATGCTTGAGACTTTTCATGGTGTCTGGCATGTCTGGCCCTTTTCCAGGCCATGCGACAGGGGCGTTTCAGCATGCGTAAGATTCCTCATCTGGTCGGGTCATGGGGAGCAGTTGCCCACGGGTGAGTTGATGCGGACGATGGGAGAGAGCCGCAACCCGTTCTGGATCGTGACTGGCCATCACCACAGCTCCACCCTGCTGAAGATATCGGGTCAACATCTCATTCAACCAGGATACACCCTGAAGATCCAGAGCGGAATAGGGTTCGTCCAACAGCAGCAGCAGGGGGTCGGCCAGCAGCATGCGGGCCAATGCCAAACGTTTTCTCATGCCAGCTGAAAACCATTGCACAGGCTTGTCAGCCACCTTGGCGAGACCCACAGCCTCCACGGCCTCGCGAATGCGATGGTTCGTGATGGTGATTCCACGCAGATCTGTAAAAAACAGAAGATTTTCCATCGGGGTGAGGTGCCCGTAGAGATGGGTATGGTGACCCACGAACACCAGTTTATCCCGTGCCGCGTCTCCATGGAGGGTCACGTCCAGGCCATCCAGGAGATAGCTGCCTGTATGCAGATGATACCGGGTGGACAGGAGGGCCAGCAAAGTGGATTTTCCTGAGCCATTGGTGCCGTACAAGACCACGCACTCTCCCTGATTCACGGTCAGATCGATTCCGGCAAGAACCCGATGCGTGCCGAAACGGTGATGTATGGCGGACAATTGCACCACGGCCTTGGACGGGCCAAGGGGTTTGGTTGTGTGTCGGAGTGGTTCTGATGGGGCATCCATCACGTGATCACTTTTCTGGTCCGACGATGACGCCGTTTACTTTGGTCTTGTTGTGGGCCAGATTGGCAGCCCGTTGGGCGCGTAAATGGTTGGCAAATGGTCCCAAGGTGACGCGATAAACAGCTTTATTGCCCGTTTTCTGTATGAATTTGTAGACCGGCATCCGTTTGCCGTCATACATCAGGCTGGATAGTTTGTCCACCAGCGCGGAGGCTCTTTCATCATCATTGAAAGAGGCTATTTGTACCGTATAGCCTTTTTTGTTGGCATTGGTCGAAGAAGCCGTTTTGTCACCTGATGGGGTTGACTCCTCGGTTGGTTCCTCGGTGGCATTTTCTGCTGTTTTATTTTCAAAGGATGGCTGTGGTGGTTTGGCCAAAGGCTTGGGTGGAATGCGTTTTGCGTTGGTCCCGGAGGTGTCGGCGTGGGCGTCTGTCTCGTCTTCCTCCTGGGGGGAGACGGTCGGTTTGGTATCGCGTTTGGGTGTTTTGGATGGCGTTGGTCCTGATCCTGATCGTGGTGATCTTCAACATGGTGCGCTCTCCAGGTGAGATGCTGGCGGA
>JAMOBH010000074.1:0-19036 GCA_039908085.1 Magnetococcus sp. YQC-5 | reverse complement strand
TATTTTTTGTTTTGAATAGGGGCAAAGGTAGCTTTGCGCCATCGCACAGAATATTTTCACGGTAAAGGGTGGAGGGGTCTGGGGAGGCGGTTCACCGCCTCCCCAGGAAGTTTCTCCTGAGAAAGGTGTGAACGGTTACCAATGGTGACACTCGCTTTAAAAATGCTTTGGTATCGCCGAGAATACGCGCACAAATCAAAAAAAACAAGCAAAATCTGACTTCGATTACGATCATCATTGGTCATGTAGAAATTCCCATTGCCGGGCCTGTAGAGAACATTCTCCTCCAAGGGTATGCGCCCTGCCGGGAAGTAGCAAAAAAAAGGCCGCCCCACCGGACGGCCTTTTGAAAAACCTGCAAACTCAACCCTGCCAGACACTGAAATACAACAGAACAGTTCAATGAATGTGGGCCTATTCAGTCAATTGGATGTTCCAGGATCCCCATCCAACTTTTTCATCTCGCTATCGCTTGCAGCGGATTTAATTAAAACAATTCGCGTTCCTCTATACCCTTTATCCCTTCCAGGCTGAACGACAAATCCAATCAAGTCTCCAGGAACAGGATGATATTCACGGTCAACAAACTCTTGGACATGTATAAATATACTGTTTCCACGACATGTTGCGAAACAAAACCCTTTCTCTTCCAATTTGGAGATTTCTGAGATCACTCCACGTTCAGAAGAACCTATCCGTAAATCGACAACTCCGGCCAACTCTGGATCATACAAACGAACTTGTTTTGCAATCAAGCCTTGCCTGTCTGCGTTAATAATAAATCTTACTGAATCACCTGAGTTAATATTTTTATACTCAAAATCTTTTAAGTGAGCATATACTTCATGTGTATTAGAAATCTCATCCCTGAAAGTCAAATAAACTGATTGATTAATAAAATCATGGGAAGAAACTTTCCCTTCGATTTCACTACCCAGCACAATAACCGACACTGCCTCGTCGCCTTTTTTTCCTGGCTCCACTCTGAAATGCACCTCATCTCCAACCTT
The DNA here is from genome assembly GCA_039908085.1 of Magnetococcus sp. YQC-5. Lineage (GTDB taxonomy): Bacteria > Pseudomonadota > Magnetococcia > Magnetococcales > Magnetaquicoccaceae > Magnetaquiglobus. The sequence continues at coordinate 18,026 of JAMOBH010000074.1, read as the reverse complement.
GATATAAGGTTTGTTGATTGTGTGACTTTTGTGAAAAAAAACGGTCTTTTTTTGTTTGCTCTCGGAAATGTATTCTATAAATCCAAACGCAGCATCAGGCTTTATAGAAACCACCTTACCTGACAAATTCAGATCAGAATACTGTGTCAATTTTGATTTATTATCTATAACGTCATCTTTTTCTTTTTCTTTTTCTTTTTCTTGTTGTACACGAACAATTGTTTCAGTGGTTACGCTTGTTTTAACACCAAATGCTTTTTGTGCCCACACCATTTCATGATAATCAACTGCGCTAGAAAACCCTTTAACCATCATCTGTTGGGTTTCGCCAAAATATTCCCTACCTGTTTTTTTCAAAACATGTCCAACCTCTGACTTGATTTTACGAGGCTGACAATTTTCTACTGTTTCTTTATCCAGCAATATAGCATTAGGAGATCCGGCTTCGCAAAGCCTGGATGCCTTATCAACAACCTGTCCAAAATAATCTAAAGCTGCATGAGGTGTTTTAGCCTTGACGGCTTCACCTGACGCAATACCAATTGTACATGATGATGTAGAAATTTTTTCGTTTCTATTATATTCCATCACCTCTTGTATTTTAACTGCACCATTAATTGTTTCATTAATCTGATCAAAATCAAAAACGGCCATAAGCCCATCACCAGTAAATTTAATAATACGACTTGTTTTAATTTGCTGAATTTGTTTTGTGATAACATCAAAAAAATTGATAAGTACAGGAATCCATTGTTGTTCAGGATTGTTCTCCTTCATTTCTGTTGAATTACTTAAATCGATAAACATAATCGTCACCAACTCTCTCTCCAGTTTTGTTTCCTTTGCCTGATCTTCCATTTGTATCTCCTATTCCATACTCAAAAGAGTTTGACAAAAAGTTTTTGATATCGTAGAAATACTAACCAAAGCTAGCATGACCACTATTTTTAACGACTAAAAATAAAACACCATCATCGTTCACAACACACTACCAAACCTGCTTCCAAGAATCAAGCATAAAAAAAACATTTTTAAAAAAAATAAATTATTAATAGCTTGTTAAAAGTATTAAAACAAAAACACTCTACAGCAGCATACCCTACCGAAAATAAAATATCAAACCGGGACATCTTTTTATAAAAACAAGCTATATCCTTACCTTAGACATACCTAACCCACGAAGGACGCAATCAAAAATTGCGCACGCTGATCGGTTCAAGTACAGTTTGGTGTTATAACAAGAAAAAATCATCCGAAAAATGGATCACCCGACAGGGCTTGAAACAGGTTCCCTGGAACTCCTTGATACCCAACAAACGAAGGTCTCTGGAGTGAATTGCCAAGCTTGCGGGAACACCAAACCTCTTGAGGTGGTGCCAACAGTGCGCTATGCTCTTTGTAAAAAAGGAAGTTCAAGTGAATAAACGGGTAAGGAAAAAACCATGCAGACCCGCCGCATTGATACCGTACACGCCATTCCTGGAACGCTTACCCTTATCGTCAAATGGAAGGATGGCCTAGAGGATGTCATTGATATGACGCCCATTATCCAAAGGTCGGCCCCATTACGTCACCTTGAAGATCCCAACCTGTTTTCCAATGTTGCGGTCATTGATTGGGGATGTGCCGTTGGATGGCACGACGACTTGGGATATGGTGCCGATACGCTCTATGAACACGTTCGCCGACAAAACATGAAAGCTGCTGTATAAGTAAAAACTCACTCCTTTCATCTGTTTCATCGCCACCGCCAAGTAGCGCGCACTACATACACTGTTACTGAATTGACAAATGGACGGATGCTCTCCCGATCACAAATAACACTCTGCCTGCCCCCATCAAACAGCCTGTTCCAGCTCACATTGGCTCAATTGACATCATCAGGGATTGTCAAACCCACTCTTCCAGGATAAATTCAATCCAAAGCATGCACATCGCACCGCCTTTGCACCGCCATCATGGCGGTTGGCACTCCTTCAGGATCTTTGCTCAATGCAGATGGACCATCAACGCGCCCCCCTCACACCCACGCAGCAGCGGTTCGACCCGATAGCGCGGTGGATCCACTGGAGTATGGCCTTCCTGCTTTTGGTAATGATCGGACTGGGTTTTTACGCTACCAGCTTAAGCTATTATGATCCATTTTATCATCGTTCGACGTTTTGGCATCGTTCCTTGGGTGTGATGGTGTTTGGACTGCTGCTGTTGCGTCTGGCATGGAGAACATACCACCCTCCCCCTCCCCTGCCCGCCTCCCAACCCCAATGGGAACGTCACGCCGCCAGATGGACCCATCTGGCACTCTATCTGTTGATGTTTTTGGCACCGATCTCCGGCTATCTGGTCACCACCGCCGACGGTCGCAGCATTGATGTATTCGGCTGGTTCGAACTGCCCGCCCTGCTGCCTGCTGCCAAAGGACGCGAAACCTGGATGGGAACCATTCATCTGGTGTTGACCCTCCTGTTCTGCTCTTTGCTCACATTGCACATCGGAGCAGCTCTCAAGCATCATTTCATCAACCGCGACGGAATCCTTCGTCGCATGTGGTAACTTCAAGGAGAAACATCAATGAACAAAACGCGTCTCATGCAAACAACCGCTTTGGCCTGCGCACTCTGGATAGGGAGTTCCCCGGTTTGGGCGGCAGCGGAAAAATACAAAATCGATCCCACCCATTCCTTTGTCACGTTCAGCATCCCTCATCTGGGTTACAGCTTGTTGCAAGGCCGTTTCAACAAAGTCGAAGGCCAGTTTTCCCTTGATCCTGCCCAATCCGAAGGGGCTGCCATTCAAGTTACAGTGGAAACCTCCTCCATCGACAGCAACCACGCTGAACGGGACAAACATTTGCGCAGCAAGGATTTCCTCGATGTGGATCAATTCCCCAAGGCCGAATTCAAAAGCAAACGCATCGTCGAACAGGCAGGCAAAGTCACCGTGGAAGGTGAACTCACCTTGCATGGCGTGACAAAACCCGTCCAATTCGAGGCCAAAATGATCGGAACCGGGCCTGACCCCTGGGGTGGATTTCGCCGGGGCTACGCCGGATCTCTGCGTATCAAACGCGCTGATTTTGGTGTCAGCCGCGACCTGGGACCGGCTGCCCAAGAAATGGATCTGGGGTTGTATCTCGAAGGCATTCGCCAATAATTCTTTTTAGCAAGGAACCTTAAGCATGATGGACGTCTTCACCGCCATTGAACATCGTCGCGCTGTCAAACATTTCGACCCGCATCACACGATGAGCCAGGAAGAGGAAAACCGTCTCATCCAATTGGCGATGTTGTCTCCCACAGCCTTCAATATCCAGCACTGGCGTTTTGTGGTGGTGCGGGATCCTGACCTGCGGAGCCAAATCCGCGCACAGGCCTGGAACCAGGCCCAAATCACCGACGCCTCCCTGCTGATCATCCTGTGCGCCGATTTGCATGCCTGGAACAAAAATCCGGCCCGTTATTGGCAAAACGCCCCAATAGAAGTGCAAAATTTCATGCTGCCCGCCATCCAGAACTATTATGAAGGACGCGAACAGGTTCAAAGAGACGAAGCCATGCGTTCCTGTGGTCTGGCGGCCCAAACCTTGATGCTCGCTGCCCAAGCCATGGGTTACGACTCCTGCCCCATGGACGGGTTCGATTTCGACGCTGTCGGCAAATTGATCCACCTGCCCCATGATCATCTCATCAGCATGTTCGTCACCGTGGGCAAAGCACTCCAACCCGCCCGTCCCCGTGGCGGTCAGCTTTCCATCGAACAAGTCAGAATCCAGAATCGTTTCCAAGCATGAACCAAACAAAAGGGCGGAGGCTTCTTCGCCCTTTCATATCAAAGCTTTGCAAGGATCTCTTCAGCAGATCAACAAGCTTCCAAAAAGATCCAGAGCAACCAGTCGAAGCATGATCGCATGGGATCCACACAGGCAGGATCTGTTGTGGTGGAATCTATTAATGCAATTATGTCAATCATCTTCTCTGCTGCGTCATACCCATTCGCATTGGCATCTCAATTGCTTACTTGGCGATCAACCAACACAAAACAAGCAAAAAATTACACTTGAATGGAGATATCAAACCTAACTTTCGCAATTAATCATGGGCGTTGCTGATTTTTTTATTTGACTGGTTGCCAGAAAGGCATTATTTTATATCAGTATGTGCCAATTCAGAATCATACAGCTTCTTTGCCATACTACCTATTACCGAAATTGAGACAGGTATTGTTTATGACAGAAACGCCTCATTTCACAATAAACCAATGAATGAAACAATGATTCATCAATTTGATTCTGCAAAGCAAATGGAGATGATTATTTTAAATGGCACCACTTGTCAAAAAAATAGCATCTCAAAATGGCAAACCAAGACATCAATTTTCAACATTTTGTTTGTTCTGTTTTGGATTGGAGTGATGTGCAACACTGCTGATGCTAACATGGATCTCATTAAAAGTGATGGTGACCTGCAAACCGGTCCTATTGGCGTTTTATTATCCAAATACTTTACAGTAACACTCAAAGATGCTTCAGGTGCTGTGATGCCCGGTGTCTCCGTGACTTTCAAGGTGGCCAGTGGTTCAGGCACCTTGAGCGCATCCAGCGTGACCACCGACGCCAATGGTCAGGCCAGTACCAAACTGACACTTGGACCAACCGTCGGGACCAACACAGTAACCGCTACGGTCGCCGGAGTGTCACCAGTCACATTCACCGCCACAGGTACGGAACCAAGTGCTGTAAAAAACAAAGTTGCCCTCGCCCCCATTGCAAACCAGACGGTTCAGACGGGGCAAACGTCCATCACGCTCTCACTAACCATATTATACAAAGAAAATGCCACAGGCAGTTTAACCTATACGGCAAAATCTTTGAATAATGACCTGATCCCAGACGCCAACATTCAAATTGTTACGGATGGAACAGATCCAAAATTAATCATCAAACCCGTCAGCAACAAGACAGGATCATCCATCATGATCGTGACGCTCCAGGATGGAACAAATTCATCGACAACCACGTTCACTCTGACTGTGGAGACACCCATCCATAACGTGCCGCTTGGCGGCAGTCTGGACGTAGACAAAAGCGGCTCGGTGGATGCCACAGATGGAGTACTCATTTTGCGACGGTTGAACGCTGCTTCCACTATAGATACCGGGGTAGTACTGCCATCTGGACAGACTAACGCTATTATTATAAATTCCATTGACTCCATGATTTCCTCGCTTCTTCTTGATGTAGACAAGAGCGGTGCTGTGGATGCCACGGATGGGGTGTTGATTTTGCGACGCTTGAACGGTGCTTCCACCATCAATACCGGGGTGGTGCTTCCAACTGGGCAAACCAATAGCTCAGTTGTGAATAATATAGATAATTTTTCAACTGCAACCACCACCATTCCAGCAACCACCCTTTCCTGTACAACAGGATACTGTGATAATGGTAATGGAACAGTCACAGACTCAAGAAATGGTTTGATTGGTTTGAAAAATGCTGACTGCTTTGCAGAACAAACCTGGGATGTGGCGATGTCGCAAGTGGCAGCTTTGAAAAGTGGTCAGTGTGGTCTGACAGATGGTTCCACAGCAGGACAGTGGAGATTGCTGACAAAGGATGAACTTCCTCTTTATGTGGATTGGTCAAAAAGTGGTGCCTTTATCCTCAATTCCCTTTTTTATTGGTCGAGTACGGCCATCGACGCCTTCAATGCCTATGACTTAGGCATCTACACCGGAAACATCTACGAAAGCAGCAAATCGTACAAAGACAGTGCGTGGCCCGTTCGAGGTGGAAAATGATACTTTGTTCCTTGTCAGGCAGAGTGCCCATCCATCTCTCAAACAACTTAAAATGGAAGGATAATCGATCTCATTCACAGATCATATCCTTTTTGTATCAACCTTAAGGCCAACTCATTCTATCAGACATCAACCGGAGAGAACCAATGAATAAAAAGTTAATGTTGTGCGCAGCTTTGCTGACTGGGGCATTTTCATCTTTCGCTGAGGCAGGAGACACAGCCAAAAAAAGTGATTTCTCTCTCACTGTCGGCTTGAAGGGATGGTACAAGGATTTTGCCACCTCAACAACCTGGCAAGGAGATAGGGCCAACAATACCAACGTACTCTATGCAGATAGTGATGCCAAGCTATCGGCCATTCCCAACCTAACACTCAAATGGCGCGACTTTTTTGCCACAGGCAGCTATTTCATCCCATCGGATTATGATTTCAATCTGGGAAAAAACTACTTCGCAAACGATCCCGTTGGATACGACATAAAAGCCAAAGGTAAACGGTCAGATTATGATCTAAGCTTGGGTTATATGATCTTGCCAAATGTGGGTGCAGCTTTGGGCTATAAACAGGTCAAGCAGGACTGGCACCTCTCCGTTTCCCGTGCCGGTGCTTTAGTCACTGAAATAGATAGCAAAGCCACACTGAGTGGTCCTTTCGCCGGGTTGATTCTGATCGCGCCACTCATGGATCAGTTTACATTGATTGGCAATCTTGCTTATGGTTTGGGCATGGAATGGAAATACGAACCATCTACCCCCAAAGACAAAGCATCCTATATTTCCACAGAACTGAGCGCAGTTTATCGTCCATCCGCCATGCCACAGCTTGGTTTGCAAATGGGTTACAAATACCAATCCATTGATACAAACTTTAAAATGATCTACGGAGATGCTACTGGACCTGACACCACCAAAGGCCCCTTTTTGGGCTTGAGTTATACCATGTAATCGCGCATAATCATGGGTGATTGATCCCACACCAGGGACAATCACCCATCATCGACACACCGGGAGAATGCAAATGAATCACAACAGATCCGGCATCTGGACCATTCAATATTTTTCTTTCTTTGCATTTTTGATCTCTTTTTTGTGCCTCACCCATGACGCACAAGCAGAAACACCCTCGTTCAAAGGCCCCAAAGTCGCCCTGGTGATCGGCAACAGCGCGTATCAGAATGCCCCGCCCCTGCCCAATCCTAAAAATGATGCCAGCGATTTCGGCGAAGTGCTGAAAAAAAATGGCATCGATACCGACATCCAGATCAATACAACCCACGCCCAATTAATCAAAGCCATCCGAAAATTCGGTGAAAAAATCACCACGGCAGAAGCCGCCATTTTTTATTATGCCGGTCACGGTCTGCAAGTGGATGGCATCAATTATTTGGTTCCGGTGGATGCGGCTCTGAAAAATAAAAGCGATTTGACCTACGAGGCCATCAACATCAACATGATTCTGAATGAACTCCAAAATCGTGGAGATGGGCAAAGGGTCAATCTCATCTTCCTGGACGCCTGTCGGGACAATCCCTTGACACGCTCCTTGGCTCGCAGCATGGGTGGTTCGACACGCTCGGCCTCCATCGGCATGGGTTTGGCCAAAATCGAAACCGCCATCTCTGGCACCATGATCTCCTACGCCACCAAAGAAGGTGCCACCGCAGAAGATGGGCAAGGTCGCAACAGCCCTTATACCAGAGCTTTGCTCAAACACATCACCAGACCCAATACGGATATCGGCCTGCTGATGCGCGACGTCCGCAAAGAAGTCATGAAAACCACAGACAGCCATCAAGAGCCTTGGGAATATCTCTCCCTGAACAGTGAATATTTTCTGATAACCAACCAGGAACTGGCCAACAAGGCGAACAAAGAAAGAGAAGCCCTCTTGAACGAGTTGGCCAAGCTGAAAGAAGATTTGTCAAAAATCAAACCTGCACCAACCGTTCAAGCCCCCCCTCAGCCAGAACAAAACAACAAGCAACTTGAAGAACTCAAAAAGCAAATGGAAGCCTTGCAAAAAGAAAAAGATGATTTGTTGGCAAACAAAAACTCTTCTTCCAACCAGACACAACAAATTTTACAAAGACAACTGGAAGAAAAAAAGCAATTGGAAGCTCAAAAACTGCAATTGGAAGCTCAATATAAGCGACAACTGGATGAAGAAAAACAACGCGCTGCGGAAATCGAAAGAAAATTACAAGAAAGAAGTTCTGGATCTGGATCCTCACCCAAACAAACCATCTTTTCTGCCCCCTCATTTTAGTAGCCTTGCCAATCAAAGGTGATCAAGGAAATCTATCGTGAAAAATCAAAATCTATCTATGACAATGGGTGCTTTTTTTGTTGTAATCGGACTGATCTTGACTCCCATGACGGCCCTGTCCCAAGAAAACATGCGTCCAGACAATGTGACGGCCTCCAATTCCTTGCTCTCCAAAATGGAGGCCATGCTCAACCATTTGGACACCCTCCGCCATGAAATCGAGCAACTCAAAGCAAACGGATTGGCCGCCAAACAGGATGCAAAACTGAGTGACGAACAGCAAAAAGCACAAAAATTCGAAAGAATGCTCAAAAAATTGCAATCCGAACTCAATCAGATGGCTCAGGAAAATCCCAATTTGATTTTGCTCGCCCCATCCTTTTAATGAGTCGGTTGCCAACCAACCCAATAGCGATCACTGTATAACCAAGAGGTGTATCATGACGACATATCACAATTTACGCATGCTGGTTTTGTTGTTGGGCTTGTCCGTAGTCGTTTCAGCCCATGCTGAGGGTGAAGGTACCACCCTGTTCAAATCCATCCCCCAGCCTGACGAAATCTTGAATGCCCTGGGCGAATCTTCCAATGCCACAGGAGAAACACACAAGGTCAATCAACGCAGCTTGACAAAGCCTGGAAGCTCAACACGAGCAATCAAGGTGATATCAAACACCACGCCTCCTCCTACGCCAGCAACAACAGCAGCAGCTCCAGCACCCCAAACCGCGCAGAGTGCCTCCGCCCAAAACAATAAAAGCAAAGTTGCCTTTCCTTTGACCTTTGATATCAATTCCGCAACCCTGACATCCGAAGCCGAACGCTATCTGGACAGCCTGGCCAAAGCTTTACAAGAAAAACCCAATCTGAACCTGCAAATCAGCGGTCATACCGACACATCCGGTGGTGATGCCATCAACCAACCCCTCTCCCTGCAACGCGCAGAAGCTGTCAAACACTATCTGTCCGTCAGGCATCATATTGATCCCACCCGATTGACGACTTCCGGGGCAGGCTCACGTCAATTGCTGTTCAAAGACAATCCCAGGGCACAGGAAAATCGACGGGTTGAATTTGTCAAAAATAATTGATCCTGGCACTTGAAAAATCTGGTAGCAATTGTAAACAGCAAAAGCAAAACCCTGGGGGATGAATCCCCCAGACCCCCTCTTTTTTTTTAATAATTTTTTGATAAGGGGGGAGGGTGTTGGGGGGCCATTCTCCGCCCCCCAAGGTCTTTTTTTTAAACCGAACGACCATGTTGTTTGGAATAAATGCTGACGTGGATCAACAACCCCATGGCAATCATGATCGTCACCATGGAACTACCCCCATAACTGATAAGTGGCAACGGAACACCCACCACCGGCAACAAACCCAATACCATGCCAATATTCACCATGACCTGAATGGCAAACAACATAGTCGCTCCCACCACAGTCAACAAACCAAACCGATCATTGGCCATTTCGGTGATCATCAAGGATCGTATGATGATCAAACCATACAACACCAGCACCGTCACTCCACCCAAAAATCCCCACTCCTCGGCCAACACTGAAAAAATAAAATCAGTATGACGTTCAGGCAAAAAATCCAATTGACTTTGACTGCCTGCCATGAACCCCTTGCCAATCACCCCCCCAGATCCCACCGCGATTTTGGATTGAATGATATGATAACCTGAACCCAAAGGATCCCGTTCCGGGGAAAACAAGGTGATGATCCGCTGTTTCTGATACGTATGCATGCCATTCCAAATCACTGGCAAAGAGGCACCAAAAACAATCACCAGGGTCAACAGCACCTTCCATGACAAACCAGCCACCACCATCATCACCATCCCCACACCACCAAGCAACACCGCAGTCCCCAAATCAGGCTGCTTCACAATCATGGCCATGGGTAACAAAATCATCAAAAATGGCACCACCAACTCCCGTAATTTCATCCCGTTGGCCCCTCCCCGATCATGAAAATACCGGGCCAAAGCCAATATCAACGCCACTTTCATTAATTCCGAAGTCTGTAAACGAAAAAAACCAAATTCCAGCCAACGTCTGGCACCCATGCCAACACTCCCCACAGCCATGGTTGCTCCCAACAATACAAAACTAAAAGAATAAAAAAGATAAGCAAAACGTCGATAAATCTTCTCTCCAACCATCACAGCAACACTACACATGATAACAACACCAAAGCAAAACTGAATCACCTGCCGCAAAAAAATCCATATATTATTCGAACCACCCACAGCTGAAAATAAAATACCAAAACCAACAAATACTGTCATCAGCAATAAAAATAAAAGACTCCATGGAAAACGACGAAACCGTTCCGCCCAATTCAACGAGGTGGATTCTCCATAATTCAAGATATGATTGCCTGAAGAAGAATAATTCATGCCTCAGCCCCGTATTTGGCAAAAAACTTGTCCAATACCCGTTTGGCCACCGGGGCGGCAGCGGCTCCACCATGCCCGCCATGCTCCACAATCACAGACAAGGCAATCCTTGGCTTCTCCACAGGGGCATAACAAACAAACAGGGCATGGTCTTGCAAATTTTCATTGGTGCTTTTGATAAGCTGACCGCTTTTGTCACGCTTGTGACGCACCACCTGGGAAGTCCCAGTCTTGCCAGCCGCACGAATGCCTCCTTCGGGTCGCGCCTTGGCTGCTGTTCCTGTCGGATCATGCACCACCGCTTCCAACCCCTCGCGCAACAAATCCAAATGATAAGAAGAAATGGTATTTTTATACACAATCTCAGGTTTCCGATCGGATTGCATACGCAACAAAGAAGGCCGATATACCGTACCTCCATTGGCCACAGTGGCAATCATGTTGGCCAACTGCAAAGGTGTGGTCAGGACATAACCCTGTCCAATTCCAGTAATATAAGTTTCGCCAGGATACCATGAAGTCTTGAACATTTTGCGTTTCCAACTTCTTGAAGGAATCAATCCCGCTTTTTCACCCTCCAAATCCACGCCTGTCACAGATCCCAACCCCATTCTACGGGCCTGACGTTCAATGGCATCCACACCCAACCGTTCCGAAAGTTTATAAAAATAAACGTCACAGGACTGGGTCATCGCCTGTAGCAATCCCATACTGCCATGCCCATGTCGCCGCCAGCAATAAAAACGTTGCTCTTCCTTGACCAATGATCCACCACAAAAAAAAGTCTCCTTTGGATCGATTTTGCCATGGATCAAACCTGCCAGAGCAACAACTATCTTGAAAGTCGATCCAGGAGGATATTGTCCCTGAATCGCCTTGTTGATCAAAGGACGATCAGGATCCAAATTCATGGCCTGCCACTGAGCGTGAGAAAACCCACGAATGAACTGATTGGGATCATAGGTGGGATTGCTGACCATGGCGAGTATTTCGCCAGTGTTCGGATCCATGGCCACAACAGACCCCACTTCATTGCCCAATGCCAGTTGTGCCTCCTGCTGCAAATCAGCATCCAAAGAGAGATACAAATCGCTTCCGGTTTGAGGTGGGGTGCGATGCAATTCCCGCACATGGCGTCCAACCGCATTGACTTCCATTTCCACCATGCCTTCCCGGCCCCGCAACACCTCTTCAAAACGCTGTTCCACGCCGCTCTTGCCTACCAGATCACCAGAGCGAAACTGGATCCTTTTGAAACGCTTGCGATCCAAATCACTCGGCTCACCAAGATAACCCATAATGTGACAGGCCAATTCATTCAGGGGGTAATAGCGCACGGATTGACTCTGCAAATCCACTCCAGGAAATTCATGGATGCGAACCTCAATGCTGCTCACTTCATCCCAACTCAAATGAGACTTCACCCGCAACGGCAAAAAGGAACGTTGACGCCGTGCCTGCTGAATCAAATGTTTGACCTCTTCATCGGAAAATTCAATAAAACGTCCCAATCGTTTCAAAAGATGACGCAACGTCCCGGCCAATTCCGGTATCACCACCACTTCAAAATCAGGATTGTTCTCCACCAGAATCCGTTTGTCCCGATCAAAAATACGACCTCTGGGGGCTGAGATCGGTTTCAGACTGATGCGATTGTCCTCGGCCAACATGCGGTATTCCCCGCCTCGCATCACCTGGAGAAAAAACAATCGTCCTCCCAGAATCATGAATGCCGCACCAAGCCCCCCTCCGACCAACAGCAAACGACGGCGCGCATCCCCTCGAAACTGTTCGCGGTCATCGTCGAGCATAAGGTTCCTCCAACCAGGTTTGATGGACCATCACCAACCCATAAATGACCATGGGAGCAATCAAAAAAGTGGCCACTGGACGACCCGCCAGTACCAACCAACGTGCAGCCGGTCCCCACATCACCGTGGAGACTGCCAATTGAATCCCTTCGGTCAAACAGGTCAAAAACAAAATCACAAACAACACGTAAATAAAATCCACCGACCGGAAGACACGATCAAAATGTCCTGTCACCAATATCAATACAATATTGGAAACCGCATGCAAACCCAACGGAGTTCCTGACAGGACATCCACCAGAAGTCCCGTCAGAAAAGCCAAAATGGGTCCACACCTGTCAGCGCGATAAAGTCGCCAATAAAACAAACAAATGAGTACCAGATCTGGTCTGAATACCGACCAGGCGGAAAAGGGAAGTGCCATTTCCTGGACCACCGCTGCCAGGAACAGTGTCAAGGCCGGCATCCATGAAATCAGCAAAGAGACAATCATGGCATAAAAATGGGCTTCCTGGCTTGAAACTAAAGAACCAAGGGTTGGGGGGTCCAGGGGGAATCATTCCCCCTGGTGAGGTTCAGGGACAAAGCGCGTCGTGGAGTTTGGGGCAACGCCCCAATCAATCCATTTCATCACTATTTTCAAATTGTTTGTCCCGACTAACATGCGAAAGCCAAAAGTCAAAGGCAAAACCCTGGGGGATGAATCCCCCAGACCCCCTCTTTTTTTTTATTATGTTTAAATGATTGACTCAAGGTCTTCATTTTATGGACGGGTTGTTTTCTCTGCTGGACGTCCCTGTTGCGACAACAACAAATGAGCCTCTTCGACCCGGTCGAAATCCACCATCGGTTGCACCATGGCCTGTTTGAAAAGCCCCTCGTCTCCAGTCTCCAAAGAGACCACCCGCCCCACCAGCAAACCTTTGGGAAAAATCCCTCCGGTTCCTGAGGTGATCACCTGGTCACCGATTTTGATGTCCGCATCCTTGGGCAGATATTCCAGACTCAACAATCGGCCATTCTGCCCAGCCAGGATCGCCCGCGCACGAGAACGCTGGATCAAAACCGGAACCCGTGAATTGAGATCCAACAGTGACAAAACCAGAGATGCCGACGAGGAAGCACGCACAACCCGTCCCACCAATCCTTCGGGAACAACTACCGGGGCATTGACGATCACGCCGTCCTGACGTCCGGCGTTCAGAATGAACGAACGAGAAAAAGCCGACGAGGAATCTCCCACCACCTGCACAACCAATGCCCGAAATTCCGGGTCAGGTCGCATCTGCAAGAACGACTTGAGACGCTGGTTCTCCCGTTCCAACTCCTCCAGTCGTGTACCCAAGGGACGCAACCTTTCAAGTTCCGCCTTGAACATACGGTTTTCCCGATCCAGATGCATCAGTTCTGTCACACGGGAATGAAAATGCTCCATCGTGGCAATTGGACGTAAGACAAAAGCCTGAAGCGGTGCGGCAATCTGCAAAATGGCTTCCTGCAACGTACTGCGTTCTGACATGCCTGGCCTGTGAGTCATTAACAAAAGAATCAAGGCCATCATCATGGTAATAAACACCGCAATGATGTTGCGATATTCCCGGAGAAGAACCAGGATCCCTGTCATAAAAACAACCTGTTGAGTAATAGGCTACCGATCCATCAAGATGTCGGACATGCTATCCAACTCCTCCAACGCCCTGCCGGATCCCATAACCACACACGAGAGTGGATCATCCGCGATGATGACCGGCAACCCGGTCTCTTCAGCCAACAGACGATCCAATCCCCGAAGCAGTGCCCCACCCCCAGTCAAAACAATCCCACGATCCACAATATCACCAGCCAATTCAGGTGGTGTGCGTTCCAAAGCCACCCGAACCCCCTCGACAATCGCATTGATGGGTTCGCCCATGGCTTCCAAAATTTCGGGGTCTGAGATGATCTGATGCTTGGGCACACCATGAATCAAATCACGCCCTTTTACCTCAACTTCCAACCGATTTTCCAGGGGAAAAGCGGATCCGACCTGAATTTTAATAATTTCAGCCGTTCCTTCCCCGATCAGCAACGAATATTTGCGCCGCACATGCGAGATGATGGCCTCATCCATTTTGTCTCCACCCACCCGGATGGAGCGGGAATAGACAATCCCCCCCAACGAGATAATGGCCACCTCGGTGGTCCCTCCCCCCACGTCAATGACCATGGAACCACTGGCCTGGGTCACCGGCAATCCGGCACCAATGGCCGCTGCCATGGGTTCATTGATGAGATACACCTCCCTGGCCCCGGCACTCTCGGCGGATTCGCGAATGGCACGTCGTTCCACCGGCGTGGCTCCGACCGGGACGCAAACGATAATCCGGGGCGAATAAAAAAGCCGACGCTTATGCACTTTGCGGATGAAGTGCTTCAACATGGCCTCGGTCACGGTAAAATCGGCAATGACCCCATCACGCATGGGGCGCGTGGCCACAATGCTGTCCGGGGTACGTCCAAGCATCCGTTTGGCTTCGTTGCCTACAGCCAGGACTTTGCGTACCCCGCGTGAATTTTCGTGAATCGCCACCACCGATGGCTCAGACAACACGATGCCCCGACCTCTGACATAAACCAGAGTATTGGCCGTGCCGAGGTCAATGGCCATGTCCGTGGAAAAAAGACTTTTCAACTTATTAAACATCGAATCTACCTATAAAATTGCGTACATCAGCCGGAAACACGATTTGTTCGCACCCAAAACCCATTGACAAAACAGTCCCAACCAGACACATCCTAACACAAAAAAGAGGCTTTCGTGTTGAGTCTAATCCATGATTGATCCCATCACGTGGAAAAAAACGATTTTCCTTACATTGTCCTTGCAAACACTCTGCCGGTCACCCATGCCATGAGACCCAAATTCGACAAAGATGAGATCCTCGACCTGAAAGCCCTGGATCAGGCGATTCAAGCCATTCATGCCCCGTCCACGCCCTTGACAGACAAGGAACGAACCGAACTGCTGCCACTGTTGCGCAACACCATGGCCGCAGGCCGTCAACAACTGCATCAGTTTCATCTGGCCGGGGCGACCGGACAATTCATTGTCCAGGGCCATACCCACATTACCGATGCCCTTTTGAAGCGCATTCATGACCTTGTCGTCGATGGCACCCCACAGGAAACAGAATCCTTTTGCCTGGCTGCCACCGGAGGGTATGGACGACGGGATCTGGCACCCTATTCGGACATCGACCTGTTGTTCATCATGCCTGACGACCATGCCACGCTCCACCCCCTGGTGGAACGGATGTTATACCTGCTGTGGGACATTGGCATGGATGTCGGTCACGCTGTGCGTACTGTAGACGTATGCCTGCAACAGGCGCGCCAAGAATTGCACATTCTGACATCGATGCTGGAATCCCGTTTTCTGGCTGGCAACCATGCCCTGTTTACCCAGTACCGCACCACCCTGTTGGACAATGCCCTGCTCAACGACCCCCTGGGATTTCTCCGCGCCAAACTGTTGGAACAAAGCAAACGGCATGAACGATTCGGGGCCTCCCTGTATTACCTGGAACCCAACATCAAGGAAAATCCCGGAGGATTGCGGGATCTGCATACCTTTGCCTGGATCTCCAAATACCGTTACCAGGTATCCAGAATTCAAGATCTGATCGCCATGGAGATCATCACCCAGGAGGAATTCACGAATTTTCAAACCTGTCGGGCCTTTTTGCGTCGGGTACGCAACGCCTTGCACTACCGGGCCGGACGTCGGGAGGACCGCTTGACCTTTGAACACCAGGTCGCCATTGCCAAGGAATTCGGCTACCAGGACCAGCCTGGAATGCTGGCTGTGGAACGATTCATGCGCCGCTACTACCGTGTGGCCAGAAGGGTGGGACATCTCTCCTGGATTTTTTTGCGCAAATACCAGGATGAACACAAGGAGATACTCACCAAAAACCAGCACCTTGAAGACATCTTTTTCGTCATCGGCGGCAAGCTTGCCGTCTCCACACCCGATGCCTTCAGTCAAAAACCGATTCGCATCATGCGACTGTTCGAAATCGCCCAGCGTAATCTGCTCTCCATTCATCCAGACACCATGCGCCTGATCACCCGGAATCTTGATCTCATCAACCGGGATTTCCGGGAAAATCCACGCATCACCACCATTTTTCTGCTGATGCTCAACGGCAAACGGGCCGTGGCCTGGGTGTTGCGCCGCATGAACGACTCAGGTGTTTTGGGGCGTTACATCCCGGAATTTGGTCGTATCATTGGCCAGACCCAACATGACATGTATCACATCTACACCGTGGACGAACACACCATCCTGGCTGTGGAGGCCTTGCGTCACATCAGCACGGACAAATATTCGCAGGAGCTGCCCATCTCCACCCAATTGATGAAAAAACTCAACAATCCCGCATTGTTGTACCTGGCTGTACTGTTTCATGACATTGCCAAAGGCCTGGGAGAGGGCCATGCAAGCCGAGGCGCGATCATTGCCAGAAAAATCTGTGAACGCATGGAGTTGCCCAAAAACGACATCGAGATGATCGCCTGGTTGGTGGAAAACCACCTCCTGTTTTCCCGCATCGCTTTTCGACGGGACATCAATGACCCGGAAACCTTGGCCTCCTTCACCAAACAGGTGGGCACAGTCCGCCGTCTGAATCTGCTGGTATTGTTGACTGTGGCCGACATTCGCGCCGTGGGTCCGGGAGTTTGGAACCAATGGAAAGGCAATCTTTTGCGTCAACTCTACGAGCGCAGCCTGGATAATCTGGAAAAAGGCATCATTTTCACCCCCAGCGAAATCGCCCAGCGGGCAGGGAAACTCAAAGAAGACACCTTTCAACTGCTCTCCATGGAACACCCGCCGGAACAGGTCAGATCCCATCTGGATCGGTTTTACCCGGATTATTTCATGCATTACAATGCCGACATGCTGGCCGATCATTTTCTTGCCCTGAACTCCATTGGGGAGAGTGCCCAGGGGATTGTTTTCAAGCAGGTACCCAAAGTCAATGCCACCAGTTTACTGGTTTACACCCCGGATCACCCTGGACTCATGGCCCGCATCTCTGGCAGCTTGGCAGCGGCAGGTGCCAATATTTTGTCGGCTGACATCACCACCACCAAGGATGGCATGGCCCTGGACACATTCATCATCCAGACCCAAAACGGCGAGCCGATAGAAAATCCTGACCGTCAGAACAGGATCTCCTCACTCTTGACCCGTGTTCTGGCTGGACAGCAACGGCTCAATCCATTACTGTCCAATACCACGCTGGACACCAAGCGGCGTCAACCGTTTGAAATTGCCTTCTCCATGGAGGTGGACAATTCCCTTGACACCTTCACGGTCATCGAAATCACCTCACTGGACCGCCCTGGACTCCTGTATACCATTTCACGGGTGTTACAGAATCAGGGCATCCAGATCCGGGCCGCCAAAATTGCCACCTATGGTGAACGGGTCGTGGATGTCTTTTATTTGCGTGACATGTTCGGCCTGAAACTGGAGACTCGCAAAACAGAAATCGTTGCCAATGAACTGAAAAAAGCTGTGGAGAGCAGTGATTTTCAATAAGACCTCAACCGGCTTCACTTGGCAATCTTGCAGAAATCCCGTATAAAGGTGGGTTTCTGGATGGTGCGGAAAAATAAAAAATCAAGACCTTGGGGGGCGGTGAACCGCCCCCCAACACCCCCCACCCTTTTTTTTTATTTATTTTAAAATAATTATT
>JAMOBH010000430.1:0-3859 GCA_039908085.1 Magnetococcus sp. YQC-5 | reverse complement strand
CAAGTTCATGGAGTTGCTCCGGAACCCTGTGCTGACAGAATCCGGCCTTGTCGCCAGGATCCTGCCTGTGAGCCCCATCTCCATGGTTGGGAGCAGATTTGAGGAGCCAAACGAGCCGGGACTCAACGAATATGCCCTGGAAGGCTACCACCGCACCATTGGGAGGTTTTTGAACGCAAAAAGGCTGATTGACCCTGTAACGGAGAGGAGAAAAGTCCATCTTGCGGTACTGGGATCCGGTGCGAAGGAGGCGCGTCGGCAATGGCACAATATCATCGAGCGTGAGATGGGGGTCGGGCACGAACTTGAAAAATGTAGAGATATTGCGGCCAAGTCGGTAACGCAGACGGTGAAAATCGCACTCGTCCTGCACCTCCTGGAGAACCCTGACTATCTGCTGACAGAGCGTTCAGAGATTTCCCTGGCGACATGGAAGAGTGCCCAGAGGCTGGTGGAGATGTTCCTGGCGACAGCCATCCGTTTCCGGGAGTCAGCGCAGACTGTCGCCTGCGAGCTGGCGTCAGATCGCATTGTGGAATGGCTCCAAAAAACGGGCCGCCAAACGGTATCAAACAGGGATGTGTTGCGCACAGGCCCTCGTCCACGGATGAAAAACATTAAAGAAGTCAATGAAATGTTCGACGAGTTGCAAGACCGTGGTGTTGTCAGGAAGGATCCATCCAGGAATGGATGGCTGGTGAATCCAGGTCTGTTCAAGGGGGTTATCGCCACTGTCGCCGTGTCTCCATTATAAAAATAAAATTTTAAATTTTTTTATGTTGTATAGGAGACGTGGCGACATGGCTGACAGTGGTGACAAGAAGTGGGGTCTCTTCTGTGTGGCAAATGGAGATTATTTATTTGTGGCAGGTGGTTGTGAATGTTTCAGGGGGCCTTGGATGGTCATGGAAGGGTAGCGACAGTAGTGGCGACAGGTGAATTCCAGCACCTTCTGGGGCATCTGAGCTGGGAAAAAGGGGGTGCCAGACCGTATGGGGTTGGCGAAGGTAGCGATCAATTCGGCGACAAACGCGGTGGAATAGGCATCGGGGTTGGGGAGGCAACATGGCAGCGGGACAGTTTCGGTTCAGGACAGCGGACGGCATCAATGCAGGAGAGGAAGTCTCCTCTCCTGGTAGGGTTTCTCCCGAACCAAAGAGTGCAGCGGAGTTTTACGCCGCTTACAGATTCTGGCCATGGCAGACCCCATGGCTGGATGAACACCCAGGCAGGAAGGGGTTGGCACCAGAGGTTCGCGACGGGATGTTCTGGCATTGGTGTCCAGAGTGTGGTCGGTGGGGGTGTTTTGGTTCTGGTGCCGACCTGCGCCGGGGGCTCCTCGGCCAGTGGTATTGCGAACAACACCGGCCTGGGGTGGCCGGAAAGGAGGTCAATAAATGAGTTGACAACAGATGGCGACAGCGTCGCTGACGGAAAACGAAAACATGTAACGAATGGATGTCCTGGAATGGCCAGGGAAACAAGACAGAATAAGGAGAATTTTTATGCCGAGCAAATATTTTGATTACACGGTCAAGGTAATGAGGAATGCCGTGCTGGAGGCAGGTCGGGTGGCAACATGGGCGAATGGGCAGGAAAGCAACCTGCTGTCCGCTGTGGCCGCAGCGTCAGATCAGACCGAGCAGCGAGATACGGACGCGCAGGTGTTGGCGGTTTGGGAAGATGCCATCCAGAAAATTTTTGGGGCACTCGAAGAGATGTATACCAATATGCAGGCAGTGGACGTTGCCTCTGACCCTTTTGGGGATTTGGAGAATCGTATGGCGGGCAGCGATCCCAACCCATGGATGATCAAATTCGGTATCGCATCCCCTCGAACAGACAGTGCGGATGATGATGCCAGGAAAATGTTCCCCAAAGGTGCTTGGAAAGCGGTAGGGATGCTTGAACAACAGATGTCGGAAGCTGATGGCAAGATGGTTGAAATGGTCAAGCAACTGAATGGCTTGGTTGAATACCACACGGAAAGAATCAATTCCGCTGGCATTGATGCCATCCAGGCGTTGCAGATTGCCTCAGTCTTGGCCGGTGGCGGGCGTGTCCACGCCTTCGGTGACGGGTTTGTTGAAGTGCAAAACGGCATGGGGGAGATCATGACCTTCTATCGCGGGGATGATACGCGCCGGTCCAACCCGGCATCCGACGCTGATCCCAAAGGGGATAGTACAGCTTCTCACCATGGCAGTCAGGCAAGGGTCTGGATCAGTCCGACATGTCCTCCGCCGATGCGGCAGATCCTGACGGAAATTTTCGGTGATGTGGATGGTACACGGACCGGCGTGCGGCAATAATGTAACTGATCAATCAGTGAGACGGGTGACGGCGTCATGCTTTCCAGGGCTCCGCCGTCACCCTGACCACATCAGCCGAAAGGAGGGAGATAATGGCCGGCATGAATGTGCCCGACATGGGCACAAAAAGGGAAGGGATGGTGTCGGATGGGGAATTTTTTCCGACGGTTACTTGGGGTGGTACGGGTGTTCATGTGGTGCGATTTGGATCATTGGTGGTCGGTTCCGGTGATAGAGTGTTCGATTTTCAGATTGTGAAGGAGAGCGGGAATGGACGATAAGTGGACAGCCAAGTTGGTCGCACAGCGGTTTGAGGAAGCGGCTGCTACGTTGGATCGGTTGCCGAATTGCCAGATTCAGCAACTCCGGGCCAGTTGGCCTGCTGTGGTGCAGGAGGTGTTTGACGAGAATGATCGCACGATACCCAGGGGGCCACCGACTGGGGAGGCCATTGATCGCATGGATGAAACTTTGTCTTGGTTGCATTGGTTGGAGCGGAAACAGGTAAAACTGGTCTGGTCCAAAGCGGAGGGGGTGCCGTGGAAGTTGATCCTTCGGCACTTGGGTGTATGTCGTGCCACAGCGTGGCAGTGGTGGATGTCGGCCTTGACGGAAGTGGCCTCACGGCTCAACGAACGGATGGCAGATAAAACCGTTTAGACAAATCCGTTTAGACATCTTTTCATTGGACATTCTAAACAGGATTTGACAGAATTCCAATCAGGCTTGGGAAAGTACGCACGGCAGCGATACCCGATCATAGCAACCCACTTTCTCCACAAGAACCCACCCAGGGGGAACCCTGCGGTGGGTTCTTTCGTTCTGCATACCAGAGCCGCCATAAAATTCTTCCCCTTGTGCGATATGGGGCGTTTCAAGGGGGGAGATAACCGACATTCCGAAGGGTTTTGCCGGAACAGTTCCAGAGAACCAAACTGGCAAAACTCTTACCATCACCTGAAAACTGTAGCCGAAACATCACACAGGATTTTGTCAAAACGGTTCCAAAGAACCAAACTGACAAAGTCCTTGCATGTCATGCCGCCCGACTGTGACCCTCTGTTTGGCGAAGCGGTTCTGGAAAACCAACCCGCCAAAAATCACGTTGATCACATTCATCCAGGGCCAAACTGAGACAAAAATGTTTAAACATCTTTTCGTGAGACATTTGAAACAAAACTTGCTATGATCCGCACCATAATCGGGGGAGCTTGCGCACGATAGCCGCTTCACCCATCACCCATAATACCAATAACCCGTCCGGGGAAACTCGCGACGGTTTTTTTTGTGCCAGTTCACCCAAAGCCGCCATTGCGCGGCTTTTTTGTTGCCTTGGCGAAACAGCGCATTGCAGTCGGAGAAATGAGATATGAACATCGTCATCGATCAACAGTTCAAAAGCCTGATCCCTCCGTTGACGGTGGATGAGCTCGGTTTGTTGGAGTCAAGCATCCTGGCAGAAGGGTGCCGTGACCCGCTCGTTGTCTGGAATGGTGTACTGGTGGACGGCCATAACCGCCACGATATCTGCACCCGGCATGGAATTC
>JAMOBH010000073.1:0-19040 GCA_039908085.1 Magnetococcus sp. YQC-5 | reverse complement strand
AACAACATGTTTCTCCATAGCTCATGCTCCTTGCTTGTGTTAAATCAATTCAACAAGGAGCATAGATGATTATCACAAACCAATCAAGTCAGCATGGTTGCTCCACTAGAATGAGCGATTGCCTGAGTCGCCCAGACCAACTGCTCCTCCCCACTTCTGCTGCTGCTTCATCAACCAGTGTGTTAATCTTCAGGTTAAAGCCATCGTTCTTTCCAACCGTGGTGGCCAGCCTTGTCAGCACACAGTGCGCGACCTCTTCGCTGACGTTAGGCTCATCGGCGAGACACAAAGCAGCCAACACGGCGCGTGGTCGAATCGACTTTTCCGCATTCTCATTCGGCATTGGCTCCAGGATGGCACGCAACACATCATCCACGTCATCGTCCTTGCAATCGGCCACAAGGAGCCGCAGTGCCTCGTGCCAAGCATCTGACACCTTCTCCTCTGTCTCCCCATGAAAGGAGAACGTATGCGCCTTCTCCAAATGACCAGCCAATGGCCCAACCTGCTGGGCCAGGGATTTTTTGCTCTTGTCGCGGTCTGGATAACATCCGTCCAACAAAGCCCGTGCAGCAAGATACTCCTGGAACGTCAAGTGCCGGAATTCCCAGGCTGGTTGACCTTTTGGGGTCTCTGTATGCCAGATCGCGCCAGACATGATGAGAATGCTGGAGCGTTCTTCCAGAAGCTTGAGAAATGCTTCTGGCGTGCGCTGGCGAATGAAGCGGATATTCGGATATTCCGTGCGCAGCCTGTCCAAAAGATCGAGAACCTCGTCATTGCTCAACCGCTGGACGCCGCGTCGGCACATCTCGAAAGCAAGGTATTCCAACTGGGGAATAGCCTCATCCTCATCAATGGTCGCGTAGTACCTTTGATTCCAGTTGAGCAGCACAGAGACGGCTTCGGCGTAGAGTTTGGTCCGGCGGGTGGGCAGTTTACCAACCTTGCGTTTTACCAAGGCCAGGGTGGTCAGCAACATCGGGTTTCCGGTGAGCCGCTCGATGCGATTGCTGGAGTGCAATGCCTCGCGCAACTCCAGAATGCGCTGTGTTTGTTCAGCTTGGGGCAGATGCTGTTCGGTGACTTGCACCCAACGCATGGCGAAGGCGTCTTTGTCCTCACGACTCAGGTCGGCGATCACTCCATGCTCGAAACCGGCACCCATGCGGTAGGGCATGTTGCGGTAACCGACGATGCGGGAGGTGACGACAATGGGTGTCTGGGGATAGCGCGCAGCCGTTCGCTCCAATTCCTGGCAAAACATCATGCGCACACGAGGATTTGCGATCTCATCCAGACCATCCACCGCCAGCAGGACTTCACCTTTGGCGATACGATCAAGGATGACGCTTTGCATGATCTTGGCCTCTTCCGGTCGTAGCTCCGTCTTGTTGAGGTGTTGAGTCAGAAAGTCGTTGAAAGAACGGCAGAGATCCGCATCGCCCAGGTCGCGACAACGAATGAGTACAGGAATCCAGGAGTGTGCCGGCAGGGTATCCGTGTCAGGAATATCTTTGAACGCTGAGTCGCCCTTGTAGCGCAACAGATAGGCAGTCGCCATCCAGCGGAGCAGGGTGGTTTTGCCGCCGCCAGGCTCGCCAAGCACCACCAGCCGATGGGAAATCCCCAGGCGTTCCCCAACAGACGAGTTCGAACGTTTCCCCTGGTCGGGTTCCTCCATGGGAAGATGGCCGGCCTCGCGATGGCGGCGGATCTCCCGTTTCGCCTCGAGTTTAGCCATCGATTCCTCACCGTCATCTTGTGTGGACTCCACCTGGATGAGCAACGGCATGTAAAGCTGACGCAGGAGCAACTTTTGGGTGGCCAGTTGGATGTCGCCTTCAGGCAAATTGCTCAGGTCGATAATGTCCCACGCGGCCAGAGCCTTGTCGCAGTACAAGTCGAGGGCAGCCTTTTGCTGTGCCGGGCTGAAGTGGCCAGCGGCCTCCTCGGCGCGCCGCCGCAGCTCGATCACCTGCTCCCGGAGATAATCGAGAGTCAACTGGTGTCGCCAACTGGCGAGCATCGGATCCGCGAATACAGCTTTGTCAAGTGCTTCAAAAAAATTGTGTTGCAGGAATGCCATCTGATCGGGAACGGCGTTGGCCCCTCTCAGGGAGTGTTCCATCATTTCCTGCAACCGTTTTTTGGATTCCTGTCCTTCGACGATATCGCCCGCAACCAACCACTCATACAGATCGTTCTGGAATAATACGTCGGTCAAGAGGTATAAAAGGGCCTCTTCCTGCGGCGTCACACTGGTACTGCGGTAATTGCGGGCGAGATTGACGCAGGCCGCGTTCAGGTCTTCACGCAACGGGCGTTTGGCACCTCTGGCTTGCTGAAGTTTTAATTGCTCCTGCAACTTCCTGTTCAACCCATCGGCAATTGCGTCACTGCGCAGATTGGCTGCCAGTCTGACGAGATAACTGATAATTGTAGTTAAGATCTGTTCCATAGTTGAAGCATACCGAAAGAGGTTGCATTCCGCTACACGGAGTGCTGTTTAAGATCCTGCAAAACATGCCTCAATATTTAAAAAAATTTCACAATCTTGTCAAACATAAATCGTCCACCATCTCTGAAAAAATGTTTTACTTTCAGAAAAGTTTTATAACAATACCGCAACATAAAAACGCTATTTTTTTGAAATTTTTTTACTTTTTATAATTTTTCTTGATATCAAACAACCATATATCAAGATCATGGAGGAGATTGTTAAAGTCAATCGTGTTGTTGAATTGACAAGGATCATATTTTAACGGGTAATACATTTGCATCAATAACACCAATTGTGGATCCTGAATCCGTTCAGTCCAGCTTTGCAACGTTTCTCCAGGGTGCCGGCCTTTGCCAATACCCGCCAAATAGTGTTCGATACGCGCAAAAGGAGGCTGTTCCCCCTCAACAGACACAACCGCATGACGCCTCACTCTCCGCAGCCTGAGCAGATGTTTTCTCACCAGGATCAATCCAAACAACAGAGCCAACCAGGACAACTCAGGCACCCATGCAACAGAAACCCCATGCTCAAAATACTGCTGCAAAAAAAACAGCCCATCTGACCAGAGATCCAACAAGGGCACCCAAAACGCCGCGCCCTGCTCCTCGACTGCGGACCAATCCGGGGGCGTGTTGTCCACATTACGCCAAGCCCCATCCACATACGCCACACTCCAGGCATGCGCATGACGGGCGCGCACAATAAACATGTTTTGCCCCCCTTGCTCTTCCTGCACCGAATAGCCCACGGCATAACGACTGGGAATGCCTGCCTGCCGCAACAACAACGTGGTGGCTGTGGCAAAATATTCACAATGTCCAGAACGGGTTTTCAACAGAAAATCGCTCAACGCAGTTTGCCCCTCATCTTCACGGGTCAACCACGTTGAATATTTAAATCGCTCCTGGAAAAACCTGGATAACCCCGTCAATACCTCCATCGGAGGCCGGGATCCCAGACCCAGCTCCTCCACCACCCGCGCCAATACCGCCTGCTCCTCTTTGGGAATGTGCAAATCCCATTTTCCTGGTGGCGGCTCCAGGCTCTCACCAAGTTCATAACGGGCCGTATAAGACCCCACCCCAGCCACTCCTGAAGCCTTGACCGTACCATATTGATCCCTCTCCACCTGCCGCGCAGACAAATCGTCCACCCGCACCGTCCCCAAGGGCAACGGCAACCAACCCACATCAGCAGAAAACGACTTGTATACTTGCACAATGTTCGCAGCCGAACCAGCAGAACCATCCACGCTCCAGCTCTGCCCAACCGGATTCAACGGGACATACCGGGACAAAGCCGCCTGCCATCCATTATCCACATAATAACTGTAACTCGCATCTCGCAATAACAAAGGATATTGCCATGGCAACGTCACCTGACGGACCCGAAACACAATCCGATCCGATAATTTGAGCTGCCCCACATCCCCAATGGCACTTCGACGCCTGTCTGGGACTTGCATCCAATCACTTAACCACTCAGGGGCCGCCAAAGTCAACCAGGATTGCAGATGATGCAATCCCGTATGCAACGCCCACCCGCCCCCGGCTGAGATCAACAAACAACAACACCAAATCAAGACCCCATACCGTCGTGACCGCACCGACCACAACACCCACGCCACCCATAACGTGGCCAACACAAAATACCATGGGTTTGAAAATCGACTACACCCCGCCGCAGCCAAACAGATCCCGGCATAGGGCAGAGCCAGCGAAATCTGGCGCAAGCCCGATCCATCCTTAATTTTACGCAACGAAACCAACAAAGTATCCAGACGGCAACGCCCTTCGCTGCCATACGCCGTCACCACCATCAAGGGCAACAACACCATCGGCAAATGGCGCAGCAGTCCAATAACCGGCGACTCTATATTATTTATCTTATAATTATACATCAAGGATAACAGCATCAGCAAAGCGGAAAAATCCGCCCAACGATGCACAAGGCGTGGTTCCAACCGCCAGTCAAACCGCACCCATCGACTTCCTTCCAAGAGAACGGCCAGCACAATGGCCACTCCCCCGAACCCGGTCTGCCATCCCCACAGCAGCAGAGGTGCCCCGATCCATCCTGGCATCCATCCTGACGAACGGTTCACAGGCTCGCCAACCCTGCCGCCACACGCCCGGCCACCAGCTGGATCAACCCTTCAGGATGCTCACCCAAAGGTTCCAAATCCACAGGAGAGCCAGAGGCCTCTTCAGGTACCACCAGCATCACCCGCACCGGAATCCCCAGCTGAGTCAAGCCACGCACCAACTCCTGACGCGGCCCATCCCACGCCAACAAAATCACCAGGACACCACTCACCGCCGCCACATGATGCATCACCAAGGCCGTCAATTGCGCAAAAGGTTGATCCGGCAGGGGAAAAACCGCCGCCAGAATTTCCTGAATCTGGCGTGACTGGGAAACCCCACGCCCCATGGTGAAACAATGGGCCTGATTGCTGACAAACAGGAGATCCAGCAAGGCTTCGCCGTCATCGGTCACAGCCGCGAAACTGGCTGCCAGGGAAACCGCCTCCTCGAAGACCTCGCCCCCAAACGGACAGAACGTATCGAGAATCAAGGCGTGACGGGTAAAATATTCTTCTCTGAACTCCCGGATCACCGGCTTGCCTGTCTTGGCCCAACTGGGCCAGTGAATGTGACGCGGGGAATCCCCTTCCCGATAATCTCGCAAAGAGACAAACTCCGCTGCGTCACCCACAGAATAGGCCATGCTTTCACCGCCCACCTGATGCTGCCGCACCCCTGGCAACTGCAACCGAGCCGGCAAGGGATAGGTTTTGGGCAACACCAGCAGGGTCTGAGGGCGTGGAATCCTCACCAGTGCCCGGATCAAACCCAAAGGATCAGGACGGGCCACCGTCACCCCGACAAAATGGGCCGGTCCACGCTGTCGGGCCGTGGCATTCATCACCGCCCGAATCCGGCCCCCAGGGGGCACGGGATCCAACAGGGTCTCCTGGCATCGCAGCCGTTCCCGACTCCGCATCAACCACACGAAACGGTGATAGCCCACCCGACGATCAAAGCCATTGCGCAGGGCTTCTCCCGGTTCACGGGCAGCCATGAATTCCACATAAGAGGGTCGGGGATCCTCCAGATCCTCCAGCAGACGCAGATCTTTTTGCCATCCTGGTCCTGGATTGTCCACCTGGATGACATAACTGAATGATTCTCCGGCACAAACAAACGGAGGCAGGATGCGGCGCACCCCAACCTGAACGCGCCCGAAAGGAAGCATCACCCATGCCAAAGCCCATAACGCCGCCAACAGGGAAAAGAGTTGATAGACCAAGGCCTGATCCGTATCCACTCCCAGGATGGCAGTGGCCAGCATGGCGAGCAACAGACCCCGCCCCGCAGGGGTATGACGCCGGTAAAAACGCCAATTCAGGCTGTAGAATCGCCGAAAACCGGGCAGCAACCAGGCTCCCAGCAGGCATTCAAACCGGGACCGGTGTTTGATCGAGGATTTCATGCACCACCTGTTCCGGGGTTCGGCCCGCAAAGCGTGCCCGTGGATCCAGGGCCAAACGGTGAGCGATCACGGGCAGGGCGATCTCCTGCACCAGATCCGGGGTGACAAACTCCAGGCCATCGAACAAGGCCAGGGCCTGAGCGGTTTTCATGAGGGCCAGAGAGGCGCGGGGACTGGCACCAAGACGCACTCCAGGGGCAGAACGGGTTGCCTGGACCAGGGCCACGATATAACTTTTGACCGCCTCACCCACCCGAATGGTGGCAGTGGCTTGTTGCAACAGACGAACCTCCTCCAGGGTGACGCAGGAAGTCACGTTCGCCAAGGGATGCAACCCCGTGGCCTGAAGGGTCAGAATGGAGATCTCCTGGTCCAACGGCAGATAACCCAGGCCAAAGCGCATGGCAAAGCGATCCATTTGGGCTTCGGGCAAGGGATAGGTGCCGTGAAACTCCACCGGATTCTGGGTGGCGATGACAAAAAAAGGGGATTCCAGCACCCGGACGCCTCCTTCCACGCTCACCTGCCCTTCGGCCATGGATTCCAGCAAGGCGGACTGGGTACGGGGTGAGGCCCGATTGATTTCGTCAGCCAGGAGGATATGGGTGAAAATCGGTCCCTCGCGAAAATGAAACTGCCGATGATCGGGATCAAACACCGAAACACCCAGAATATCCGATGGCAACAGGTCCGGGGTGAACTGGATTCTTTTGCAGGTGGTGGCCATGGCCGCAGCCAAGGTTTTGGCCAAGGTGGTTTTTCCGGTTCCGGGGAGGTCTTCAAGCAACAGGTGACCGCCTCCGGCAAAGGCTGCCAGGGTCCAGCGCACCTGACGGGTATTACCGGTCATGACGGTTTGAATGGCGTCCGAGAGCTTGCGATAACTCTCACGCGCAATATTCCATGATGTTTCCATGTTTTGACCGCACAGCGTTGGATCCATGAGTATCCCGAAATGCGCGGGAGTGCAGAATAATTTTTGCCAACCCGCATCCCTGTCATGCATAATTCACGGATTCTGGATCCAATTGCTCCACGAGTCAAACCGAAAACATCATCAACACCTTAAAACAGGCGTTCTCAACTCTGTCCATGTCAGAATTCACCTGCTCCCACTGTGGCGGCATCAATACCAGGAACAGCCTGGCTGCCGCAGGTACCACCATACTGTGTCAGCATTGCGGGACGCCCGAAACACTCCAGAAGACCAAACCCCCACAACCTGTTTCCGAGGCATTGCAAACTTTTTTATCCTATTGTGACGAGACCAACTCCACCCGCAACGCTTCTTTCGATGCGGCCCGCATCCGTCGCTTCGAAACCTATCTGACCGAACGGAACATTCCCCTCTCCTCGGTTCATCAGACGGACATCAAAGCATTTTTGGAGTGGATCGACCGCACGCGAGGCCCCGCGTTCAGCAAGGGATATGAAATCACGCTACTGAAATTTTTCCAGTCATTGACTCTAGAAGGGGTTGTGAACGTCAACCCCTTGGAGAAACGACGCGACGCCTTGCGCCCTCCCCCGATTCCCACAGAGCAATTATCAAAAGAACTCAAAGCGTTTGTTGATCAACAGATGACCGCTGACCCCATGGTCAATCTTACCTTTGACATCAACAGAATCCAGGTCTTTGAGGCATTTCTGACCAACAGGGGCAAAAAAATCCGTACCGCGCAAGAAGAAGATATCGTGGAATTCATTGCGGATCAGGAACGCCACCTCACCCCCAAGCAGGTCTGCGGGATGGTCATGACTCTCCATGATTTGTACG
Source organism: Magnetococcus sp. YQC-5 (assembly GCA_039908085.1). Taxonomy (GTDB): domain Bacteria; phylum Pseudomonadota; class Magnetococcia; order Magnetococcales; family Magnetaquicoccaceae; genus Magnetaquiglobus. The sequence goes on along the minus strand of JAMOBH010000073.1, from coordinate 11,262 downwards.
ATGTGCTGGTCGAAACCGGTCTGTTGAACAAACTGCCACTGCCCTATTATTTTACGAAATATCAGGCCATGGCTGAGCTGATCATCCATTCAGAGGAACTCAGCCAGACATCTGACCTTGAGGTGCAACAGTTACGTCATACCGTCCAGAAATCCAGGGATTGGCGTGTCACATTTTTTGTGACTGCGGGGATGCTTTGTGGATTTGGTGTATTTCTGGCCTATCAACTCTCCTCCCATGATCCCCGCAAGGCCACGGTACTCGGAGAGATCCGGCAAAATGCCAAAAAAATCCAGGGGGCATTGCAGGAAAACATCTCACCCAAACCAGCATCAACCAACCCCACCAAGAGTGCCCCCCCATCGTCAGTACCCGTTACGGTAAGCGTGTCGCCCGCAACACCACCGCCGACCACAACTTCAAGCACAACAACCTCAGTGCCAGAAACAGGTCCTAAAGGAGAGACCGGACAACCCGCCACGCCCAAGCCAAAACCAGCCCCTGTTGGGGAGGTCCAGCCTGTGGCCACCGGGTCCAATCAGGAACCCAAAAAACCACCGCTTGACACTCTCAATCAACCAGCACCTGTCACATCTGAAAACAAGAAAAACCAAACGGCTGTCACCCCTGCCCTGGTGACACCAAAAACTCAAGGGTGCATTGAAGGGGATTGCCAGAATGGCATCGGGACTTTTTTGCATCCCGATGGTGCCCGATACACTGGCCATTGGCATAACGGCAAGATGCATGGCTCTGGCGAATTCAGGTTTCCGACGGGCAGCGGCTACCGGGGCACATGGATCAATGGCAAATTATCCACGATTTATTAACCAAGTTAATCCATGGAGAATCCTTTGGAATCCCCTGAATCCAACAGCCTGCTGACCGCCTTGCGGGAGTTTTCGAAGGAACGGGCGTGGGAACCGTTTCACACATCCAAGAATCTGGCCATGGCGTTGAGTGTCGAAGCCTCTGAAATCGTGGAACTGTTTCAGTGGCTGACGCCCCAGGAAAGCGAATCCCTTACAGAGCGACAACGCCAGGCACTGGAAGAAGAAATCGGTGATGTCATGATCTATCTGACCATGCTGGCCGGTCGTCACAACCTGGATCCATTGAGGGCAGCCTGGCGCAAAATGGCCCTCAATCGCCTGAAATATCCAGCGGAACAGGTGCGTGGCAAAGCACTCAAGGCCGAATATTATACAACCGTCGACCCGAATGATACTTGAACTCATATCGAACTACTGATTTGCACTGTGATTGGACTTGCATCTTGCAAGATCATCAAACGCAAGCATGAACTTACTAAAAATCATCCCGTGACAAATCTATACTTTAAATGGTATGCAGATTCAACATCACATCAACAAAACTCCCTGGTGGGGAGTCATCGGCCATTCAAGGAGAACCAAACAATGGGTTTTGATGAAGCGATCAAGGAGCTTGCAGCCAAATCAAGAGAAATTGTCTCGCACCTGAAGACTGAAGAAGGAACCAAACAATCCTTAGTGATTCCTTTCCTGCAAATCCTGGGATATGATCCAGCCAATCCGAAAGAAATCGTTCCTGAATTTGTGGCTGATTTCGGTGCCAAAAAGGGAGAAAAGGTAGACTATGCCATTTTAATGCATGGCAAACCAATCATGCTGATGGAATGCAAGTGGTCTGGGACATCTTTGACTCAAAATCATGTGGAGCAGCTTTATCGATATTTTCCTGTTACTGGTGCAAAAATTGGCATTTTGACCAATGGCATCATGTACCAGTTTTTTTCCGATCTGGAACAAACCAATCAAATGGATACAGAGCCGTTTTTGGAGGTGAATCTGTTTGATTTACAAGACGACACCATCAAGGAATTGTATAAATTTTCAAAAATCAATTTTGATCTCAATATTTCTTTTGCCTATGACTTGAAACATACAAGAAAGATCAAGGAACATCTTCGCGCAGAGTTGCAAAATCCTACAGATGAATTTGTCAAGCTTTTTATGTCCAAAGTATATTCAGGACGCATGCGACAACAAAGCATTGCACACTTCAAAAATCTGACACAAAAAGCATGCACTCAATTACTTAAAGAAATCAAAAGCACATCACTTCAATCTGCTCCCCCCAAACCTGAGTCACCGAAAATGACGCAAACAGGTCAGCAATCAAAAACTGAAATTTCGGACGAAAAAAGACAACAGGTGATAAAAAATAAAATCGTTACGACAAAAGAAGAAATCGAAGCCTATACACTTGTCAGGCAGATTCTTTCAAACTCAACCAATCCAGACCGCATCATCATGAGAGATGGAGTGAGTTGTTGTGCAATACTCTTTGATGACAACAACAGAAAACCAATTATTAAATTTTATTTTGATGAATCCACCAAAAAAATTGAATTGTTCAACACCAGCACCCCGGAAAAATTTGAGATCAAAAATATTTCTGATATTAAAAAATCGGCTTTCAGGTTAATGGCTACCATAACAAAATATGAAAACAACTAGAGAATAAACGCGGAGATTCCTTACCATATCTATTGTTTAAAGGTTGAGAACCCACATGGATCAGGAGAAACCACGAGAGTCACAAACCACCACTTTGTTGCACCCTGCGGCACTGGTGATTCAACCCATTATCAACATCCGGCATCTGATCAACGCCAAGCCATGCTATTCAGTCATTTTACCAGTTTTATCCGTGGTTTGGTGCAAAACGCGATGACTCTGCCACCGATTAGCAGACAAACATGCACCCTCCAGCTGGCCCATCAGGAGATCCCCTATCAACTGATACGCAGTCCCAGACGCACACGGTTGACGTTGCGTGTGACCTCTTCCGGGGAGGTGGAGGTACACGTTCCCTGGCGGGTGGGACAACAACAGGTGGAAGCCTTCATGCGGGAACAGGGTTCCTGGCTGTTGGCGCGCCGAACCGTGGCCTTGGCTGCCATGAAGCAGCGTCCCAGGCTGACGGATGGGGTTGCCCTGCCGTTTTTGGATTCTGTACTGACGTTGCGCGTGGCAGGCGAAGAGGCGACCCGGATTCGTCGTATGGGTGATGAATTGTGGGTGCCCCCCCCACTGACACCGGGTGGATTGGAGTCCATGCTGGAACGGTGGTATCGGGGGCAGGCCAGGATTTATCTGACCGCCCGGTTGCAGGCCCGTGCGTTGGAGATGGGTGTCTCATTGACAAAAACAACCATTCGCGGTCAGAAAAGCCGCTGGGGGAGTTGTTCGTCCAATGGATCGATCAACCTCAACTGGCAATTGATGTTTCGTCCATCCAGGGTGGTTGAATATGTAATTGTCCACGAATTGTGCCATCGATACCACATGGATCACTCACCACAGTTTTGGGCCAAGGTGCGGGCCATTTTGCCGGATTATGTCCGTTTGCGCAGGGAGTTGAAAACCATTCAAACGCCGTGGGACAAGGAGAGGATGTAAAGTATATCCTGAATACTCTCAACAGTAAGCACGCAGGACTTTTCAGAATGCCTTTTGAATCCCTGCCTGCTTTAAAATAGCATTGGCTGTATGACGGATCAGGATTCCATGAGGAACAGTAAAACAACGATTTGTAATCGGACTAAACCAAATCTCGTGGCTTCCTTTCCCTGATCGGACAAAATGACATCCAGCAGACTTTAACAATAATTTCAAGTCATGATCAAACATCGAAATTTTATGCTGACAGGTCATGCAGATGAATCATTGCAAGACGTTCTGCAATGACATGAATTGGAAAATCCGGGATGGCAGGTAACGCATCATTCAATCTGAGCAATTCCGGGGTCAAGTCGCGAATGTGGGTGATCAACTCCTCCAAGGTGGCAGCTTCCGTGACCAAACCTGGGACATCCTCACTGTCAGCCCACCAACGACCCGTTTCCTCATCCCAATTCGCATGCACTTTTAATATTCCTTGCTCCATCCCTATTCCCCCTTTTGTAAAAATCATCTACTTGTTTGCGCGACCATCAGTCGTTTTGCCAAGGTCTCATTTGCAATTTCTATAAAATTTTGCATATTATTTTGAGCATCAATATCTAAGTACATAACAATATCTGCCAATCCAGGCAATTTTTCATTGAACCCATTCAATCTTACCGGCAACAAGTAGTCTGTGCCACGAAGCTTCAAAAATTTTGATATTATTTCCTGCCGTTCAAAATTTGTCCACATTTTTTCCAGATATGGTTTTGATATTAACATAATGCAAAAACGTGAATTCTGAAACCTTAAAGGAAGCTCTACCGTCAAATCTCGCCCCCACAATTCACTTGCTTCGTATTTGTCGTAAAAAACTGTGAAGTTTTTTACAAGAGCATCGGCCAAAGCTTGCGCCACAATTCTATCTTCCCCAGCAAAGGAAAGTGCCACATCATAAGTGCCTGATGTCATATTCATATCAATCCTTCATTGCTTTGTGTATTGCCATTTTAATAATATGCGACATCAAGCCTTGATAAACAAATTTTTCTATATCAATACTATGCTTTTTATTGATCTCCCATTGCTTTCCCATTGGCTTTTTTAGATTAATATACTCTTGTATTATTTCACACTCACTCAACGCATTAAATATTTTATTATAATTTCCTTTCTTGTACTTTGACCTTACAACAATATCTTTTTGTGGCTTAAAGTAACCGTCAGTTATAAAAATTTTAAGAAAAAACGCAATATTATCCGATATTTTTTTACTGCTAATATTTTCATCCTCAGACGAGGCTTGCAACTCCTCTTCAAACATTGCATCCCATGTACATGTGCTGGTAAAATTTGCAGCTTTCAAATTTGTTTTTAAGCCTTCCCTTTTAAAAAGAGATGAAAAAGAACAGTCATGGAATAATGTGTCATCATCAAAAGTACAATCCCAAAAATGATCATACTGTTGAAAAAAAGAATTTCGGATCACCATACCAGAAAAATCAAAAACAACATGATCTCTTAACTGAATAATCGAAAGATCATTTAAATACATTTTCATATCAACCTGTTTTGAAAACAGCAATAACAACAAATCAGTTGCTGAAGATCTATCAAGTTTCCCATGACGTGCTTTCATTGTAAGTACCAAATGAAGAAATGCTGAACAACATTTTACAAACAAATCATTTTTTATATTATTATTACATAGCTCTCTCAAATAATCCATTTTTTCAAGCACCCATAAAACAAAATCATCATACCCACCTTTAAACCTTGTACACAAGCTTTCTGCAAATATTGACCTAAATTTAGCTTTTTTAGCTATCAATTCTAAAGGCTTCAAACATTCCATTTCTGAAATAGTATTTGACAAATAATACCCCAAATAAATATTCTGGAAATGTTCCTCAAAAAAATCGTATTTAAAAAACAATCGGTCATCATGATGATTGTATTTTAATAATGGATGCCCAGAAAACGACTCGATCATATTGTGCGTAATCTGATCAATATGCGCCAGTCTGTTCGGTATGAGTCTCGACAAACAACCACCCACCAAAGTTCCCAAATCAGAACGCTTAATTGACGCATTATAATGTACAGAAAAATCGACAAATATACTAATTTGTTGATTTGGTGTTAACCCTCTTGGATATTTAATATACTCTCTATGACAAATTTTATACAACAAATAATCATTATCAATATTAATATTTATACTTCCTGTTTCAATAGATGGATCGCTCCAAGAATCCAAATTTTCCACTTTTTCTTTCAGAATATATGATGCTATATCAAGTACATACGGACTATACTCATCCACAGCACCTTTTCCCATTAATGTACGAGCTATCTCCATCCCCTGACTCACTAAACGGGGAAAATTTGGATAGTTTTTTTCAAAAAACAAAGTAGCAAGTGATGTGTCAAATGGTTTTAACTCAATTTCATCCAACTCGATACCAGGTTCATCTTTATCCCAAAAATAATTCCTACATGTTAAAATCACCTTCCCATTTTTTGCTTCACTTGTATAATTTTTTATTGACACCAAAAAACCCCTCAAATTAAAATTTGTTAGGTTTGCAATAACCTCATCAAAACCATCTATTATTATAATTATGTTCCCGTTATCAACATTCAATTTAAAAACATCTTTTGATAAAATCCTACAATTCGTAAATTTTCTAACTTTCTTCTCAAAATAAATTTTATAAAATTCATACAGATCAAACCCATCAGCAATCATATCATTATTCGTAGCAATATCGGCCACGATTTCATGCGCATCAGCAAACAAAATTTTAGTATTTTCAATAATTTTTTGCAGTTCGTTTGAAAACTTCTTGACAAGAGTTGTTTTTCCAATACCACCGTTACCTTTTATCACTAAAATTGGATTGTTAAACTCCGCATGCCAATTCATCAAGTAGGCCAACGCTGACTGTTCTGAATTATGAACCACTTTAGAATCAACGAAAAATCCAATTGGAAATTCATATATTTCTTGATCAAACGCATCATATGTGGATTGCTGCCAGATAAATTCATCAATATAAAAAACTGTATTAATATCAAAAAGTTTTGAAACATTGTTTTTTCTGGTATCAAGCGACACATGATTTCTGTTTTTTTGTATCAAAACAATTAATTTGTTTTTAGTTGTGGACGACGTATGGTGCAACTTAATATAAGTAAAAGTTTTTCCATACAAGATATCATTATACAAATATATAAAATATATTTTATCACCCAAAAGATTATCGACAGTTTCATACAACTCAAAACCAATTCCTGCATCTTTTTTTGAATATTGTTCAACCAAGTACACACTTCTCTTCTCATTATAAAGACTGATTACTCGCTCAATATCGATATACTTTTCATTTTCAAGCAAACTTTTCCTGTTATAATTAATCTTTTTAAAAAAAATAGACACAAGATCATCAGCGTTTTCGTTATTTAAATCAAGCTTTCCAAGCATACGAGTAACGCCTGGCAATTCACAATTTGAACTATTGATCGTGACAGGAAGGACAAAACCATTACGAGCAACGACGTTCTCAATAAATTTACATTTGTATGCTTTATCACTTAATTTGTCACGACAATAATTCTCAGAAAGAAATACAATACAATATGAAACACTTGCTTGAAACAAACTATCATAAACATCAAATTTATGCAATCCCCAATGCTCGGCATCGCCCACCAATAATCTACTGTCTGACACTATCTGGATACCATTCTCCACGAGCTTTGTAGCGACTTCTTTCACATACCCATAATCCTTGTCAGAAAAGGACATCGAAATCTTTATAATATTTTTTTTATCAATTGGCATAGTCACACCTACTCAAGTCATGAACGAAACATTACAATTATTTATATTGAATTATACTTCCTTTCCAAACGAATGTCAATAAAATCCAAACAAAAAACGGATTTTTTTTTAGGTTATATAACATTTTAAAACAATTTTGACTAACCATATGAAATAAAAAATCTTTTTTTAACCGCCAATCATAACCAATTCCACGATTTCGTTACTCTCATCCATACCAAATGAGTGATCCTTTTCAAACCACATACTTGGCCTTCAGTTTGAGCAAGATGGTCCATATTGAGCCTTCATCAGCTCCAAAGTATCCCACTCGGTCAACGCTTCCCCTTCCCTGGATTGACGCATCGCCTCCAGGGTGGTGTGGTTTGGAGTTTGCAAATGAAACGACAGTGTGCCATCGCGCACAACCTGACTGGTAAAACAGTGAAATGGCTTCGACCACAGTCAGACCCAACGCTCTGAACACTTTTTCCGCATTCAGCTTGATCCCAGGCTCCATACTGGCTATGTATGATCGTTGGCAACATTTTGCATGGCTATACTCCAAAATTGCAGGTCAGTGGAGGAATTCACATCAAAATCAGAAAATTTACCAAAAAAAATCCCCATTTCCCAGCGTGATGCTTGCACTTGACACAAAGGTCAAGCCTCTTCCACAAATGGCTCTGACAACGGTTCAACAGGGCCTTGCCAATACCCCCCACACATCCCCAATTGCTTCCCCTCCACCACCCCAACCCGGTAGACAAACCCCTGCTTGATCAACACCACCTCGGCATAATTCGGCACCGGCTTCCACCAGTACCAGCCCGGTTCCTTTGGCTTCTCACGTTTCCATGTCATATGTCTCTCTCCGTTGTTTTTTTGTTTGTTTTATCGGTTGTCCCGAACCTGTTCATGCTGCCTGATCATCCGCCTGGTTGGCAAAGGAAATGATTCAAACTCCACCATAAAAAAGGCACTTTCAGACCCCTCTCTCGCTCCTGGAGAGGCGGTGAACCGCCTCCCCAGACCCCTCCACCCTTTTTTTTTAATGTTTTGATCCGAAATGATCAAGACCTATGGAAAGTGACTTGACTCTGTGACGAAATTTTGAAATATTGGATGGACTGCCCTCAACCATTCGAGAAGGCACGGTTTGTCTTAACACATTCATGAATAAGGTCGAGACTTTAGATATGACAGCCACTGCTCACCACCATGCCCCCCCCCCCTCCCACTGTCAGTGCCACCCCTGAAGAAAGTCGTCGCGATTTCCTGTTCCTGGCTACAGGAGCCGTCAGCGCGGTCGGAGTCGCAGGTGCAGCCTGGCCTTTCATCAAATCCTGGAGTCCCTCGGCTGATGTCCTCTCTCAGGCCACCACCGAAGTCGATGTCAGTACCCTCGCCAAAGGCCAAATGATCACCGTCCCTTGGCAAGGCAAACCCGTCTTCATTTTACGCCGTACCGATGAACAAATCGCCGCTGCCAAAAAAGGCGATGCGGAAAAACTTCCTGACCCCGCCAAAGACGCCGACCGCGCCAAAAATCCCGAATACCTCGTGGTCTTGGCCATCTGCTCCCATCTCGGATGCGTACCACAACCCATCGGATCCGGCAATTACGGCGGCTTCCTCTGCCCCTGTCATGGCTCCCATTACGACACCTCCGGTCGCATCCGACAAGGTCCGGCACCCACCAATCTGGAAGTCCCCTTCTATACTTACAAAACAGACACTGTCCTGATCATCGGCAAGGCAACCGGATGAGTGTTATTCAAAACCCCCAGGCTCTGCCCAGTCCAGTGTGCATCAATTATCAAAAAGTGATTCAAGCAAGGAGACCTCATCGTGTTTAAGTCTATTATGGAATGGGTGGATACCCGCCTGCCCATCACAGAACTGATGAAGAGTCAGACAACCGAATACCCCACCCCCAAAAATCTCAATTATTGGTGGAATTTCGGCTCGTTGGCTCTGTTCGCCCTCATCATCATGATCATGACCGGCCTCTTCCTGGCCATGCATTACAAAGCCGATGCCAACCAAGCCTTCGACGTCGTCGAACACATCATGCGTGATGTCAACTACGGCTGGCTGTTACGTTACCTCCATGCCAATGGCGCAACCTTCTTTTTCATCACCGTTTATATCCACATCCTCCGTGGCATGTATTACGGTTCCTATCGCGCCCCGCGTGAAATCCTCTGGTGGTTCGGCATCATCATTTTCTTCATGCTCATGGGCACAGCTTTCATGGGCTATGTCCTCCCATGGGGTCAAATGTCCTACTGGGGGGCCGCAGTCATCACCAACCTGATGAGTGCCATTCCCCTGGTCGGCGAAGATCTCGTCATCTGGATCTGGGGCGGCTTCGCAGTGGGGGATCCTACCCTCAACCGCTTCTTCGCCCTTCACTTCCTGTTGCCGTTTGTGATCTTCGCCGTGGTCTTCATCCACCTCTGGGCCTTGCATGCCGTCCATTCCAACAACCCGGATGGCATTGACCTCGATTTCAAAAAAGACGGCATCCCCTTCCATCCCTATTACACCGTCAAGGATCTCTACGGTGTAGGCGTATTCCTGATCTTCCTCTGTGGGGTTGTCTTTTTCCAACCCAATTTCTTCCTGGAACCAGACAACTACATCCCGGCCAATCCCATGCAGACCCCGGCCCATATCGTGCCTGAATGGTATTTCCTCCCCTTTTACGCCATCCTGCGTTCGATTGACTTCCTGGGATCCTTCAGCAAACTCGCCGGGGTCTTGGCCATGGTCTTTTCCATCGCCATCCTGTTTATCCTGCCCTTTATCGATCGCTCACCGGTGCGCTCCTTCCGCTATCGCCCCTTGAGCAGACAACTCTTCTGGATCTTTGTCATCGACTGCTTCGTGCTGGGTTGGGTGGGCTATAATCCCGCTGACGCCACGCGTTTCAATGGTGCCCTGCCCCTCATCCTGGTCGGTCGCACCGGTACAGCCATTTACTTCGGTTACTTTGTCTTGCTGTGGTTCATCACCGCCTTTGACATCGAAAAACCCAAACCAGTGCCCAAAAGCCTGTAACCAATCGCCTGTCAGGATCGGAGCTTGTTAACATGGACTTGCTAAAATTCCTCAAAACTGCGGCCCTGGCGGCAGCGGTTCTCATTCCTCAGATCGGTTCGGCCTCTTCTGGCGGTCCCCCTTTGCCCCAGGAAACCTGGGGGTTTCAAGGGGTGTTCGGCCAGTTTGACAATGCAGCTCTCAAACGCGGTGCCTTGGTCGCCGTCAATGTCTGCATGCCCTGCCACTCCATCAAATACATCAAATTTGACGCTCTCAGGCAACTCGGATTTACCGAGCCTGAAGTGATCGCATTGGCCGAATCCCAAAGCCATACCAAAAAAGATCGCATGATCTCCGGCTTGGATCCCACGGCTGCCAAGGACAGCTTCGGCGTGACTCCCCCGGATCTCTCCCTCATGACCAAAGCCCGCAAAGGATATGAAAATTACACCTACGGGATTTTGACCGGCTATCTCACTGAAGCAGAGCAAAAAATGGTCAAAAGTGTCATGGATGACGGCACAATCAATGAACAGGAACTCATGGAAGTCTCCTCAGCCTTGGGACTGGATTCACATCACCCGGACAAGGTCAAAGAAACTCTTCAGCGCATTCTCGATGGGGGGAATTTCAACAAATATTTCCCTGGAAATTTCTTCGCCATGCCTCAACCTTTGAACGATGGCGCAGTCACCTATCCTGATGGCGTGAACAACTCCCTGAAACAAATGGCCCATGACCTCACAACTTTCCTGGCCTGGGCTGCTGAACCAACCCAAACGGATCGTAAAACTTTGGGTGTTAAGGTCATGATCTTCCTGTTTATCTGGACCATCATGCTCTATGCTGTCAAACGACGTGTTTGGGCCAAAATACACTGAATTTGACTGGAATGTGTCTGAACTGAAAAAACCCCGATTTTTCGGGGTTTTTTTTTAAACTGAAACCATTTCATTA
>JAMOBH010000429.1:0-3867 GCA_039908085.1 Magnetococcus sp. YQC-5 | reverse complement strand
TCACCGACATGGCTTATGATCCTTGCAGGATACAAACTTCCATCACAAAAATCAAGCATAAATAATTGTTCTGCAAGATATTTTGCTATTTTCTGCCAAGCACTACTTAGGATCTCCATGTGATGGCGACATTGACAGCATAAATATTTCAGTTTTCAAGATCATGGCGTCAAAATATCAAATGGACGCAAAAATGTCAATGCCGAATCTTAAAACGTGAAAAGGTAGTTCTTGGTAATGTCTGTTAACTTTAAAAAAGGAACGGTAGCGAATGCGGTACTATGCGCCAGCCTCCAGAAGATCAGATCGCTCCAAAGCCAGAGTGGCCAAACGGGTTGCGTCATCATCGGCCAACACGCGCGCCAGTTCCTGATAGGCCTTCAAACCACGCACACTCCGCACACAACTGAACAACGGTCTGGCCTGAATGTGAATGCACCCCTCCTGTCGTCGCGTTTGCAAAATGCCTCGCAATCGACTTAAACGCTCCCCGGTAAACCAGGAACGCCATAAATACGTCAAACGCTCCCAGGCCGGAGTGCCATCTTCCTGACCCGCATGGGCGGCTTCATCGAAAATCCACGGCCTGGCATCCAAAACCGAACGCAAGATGATCAGATTCAAAGAATAAATGGCCAAATAACCCAGTAAAGGCAAGGGCTGAAGCCATTCACCCCGTGTTCCCGTCATCAAAGGCGGCGGGGTATTGCCTTGCAAAATCCAATGGAGTTGGCCCTGAATCATTTCGTCCAATGTCCCCAGAAACTCTTCCTGGGTCAGCGAGACCCCACGTTCGCCTTTTTCTGGCACCAGCAGGGTTTTCATACGCTCACGCATCATGGAAAGAATACCGGGACGGTCAAACAGGGGTGTCTGTATCAGACTGGCCAACCAGAGTTCCGGGGTGTGCGCAGGCTGCGTGAAACGTTCCTCCGCACGTTTGCGTTGCGTTCGATTGCGACCACGACGCTCCCGGTGCAAGCGCGTGGCCTCGTTCCAGGTCATACGCAAAATGAAATCAGCGGTCAAAAACTCCCCAAACAACGAATGCCAGAATGAATAACTACGCAAGGATTCTTTTTCACGGCTGATGACAGCAGGTCGTCCCTTTTCCCCTTTGTCGGTGACATTGACAAAAAACAGTTTTTCCAGTATCGGAACGGCCCCTGTCACAGGTTCGGTTGGCACGGTCCGGTCCAGCTCACCGGATGGCTCTTCCGGGATCAACAGGTGGGCATCCAGCTCCAACTGATCCGAACGGATGCTCATGGCGCGACGATGAAACATCCCCAATGCCGCTGCCCCCAGTTTCTGCATTTCCAGATGGGTTGATTCCAATTGTCCACGGGGCAGGGTGCCTGCCACAAAGCGTTGTGTGATCTGTTGCAATAATCCCGCTCTGGTCAAAGCCCCGCATCCTTGCAAGGGATTGCCATCTGCGTCAAAAACAGCCAACAGAGCCAGAAACAAGGGCGTTTCAGTCAATTGAAGGACAGCAGGATTTTCCGGTGGCACCAAAGGATGAATCCCGGTGGTTTTGAAAAAGAGACGATTGGTTCGGTTCCAAAGCCGCATCCAATGGGTACGTTGGGATTCGTCAAAAGGTTCCAAACGCAACACCACCGCTCCAGGCGGAATGTCCGCCCGATCAATAACCTCGGTCCGACTGGTGAGAATGACCCTTACCGGTCGGGCCAATGACGCCTCCAGTTCCTGAAACCGCAAAGCCTTCTCTGGATAATCCCGGAACACCTTTTCATTGGCTCCAAGCAATTCGTTCATGCCATCCAGCAGTACAACCGGAAAATGATTGCGTACAGAACGGCTCAAACTGCCCCAGTCCAGCTTCCGGCCTGTGTCGATGCGGATTTGTTCTTCAATCTGATCCTGAATCGTGGCTTTGGCATCCACATCGCCCAGTGCGATCCGAATCGGACGAAAAACCGAAGAGGAGGAGAGATGCGCTGCCAGTATTCTTGACAGCAGCGTCTTGCCAGCACCTGGCGGGGCCAAAATAACCAAAGGTGTGGCAAGACTGGTTGCGGACGTCAGCCACAGCAAAAGAAAACGACCCAGATCTGTCCGTTTGGAAAATTGCGCCCAGTACAGGTCATCTCCATAATGTCTTTCTTGCGGTTCATGTCGCACAGCCCGAAAGGACTGTGGAATATAAGCCTGAACAATCCGGGGCGCGGTCAGCACATTGCCCTGAATGATGGGGGCTTGCTGCACAGGAAACAAAGGGGCTTCCAGTTGGCTGGTGTAGTACGTGGCCAGTTCCTCCCAGGTCGGGTCAGGACTTTTGACCGGACCAAGCCCTGGAGTGGCACGCACTGCTTTACGAAATCTGGCAAATCCCATATCCAGGGTGTGGAATTCGTTTTCATTCCCGTTGGCGTCAGATGATTCAGATGTTGAAGAAGCGAGCAGTCGTTGCACTTTGGGTGACAATTTGGCCTCTTCATGGCGAATGAAATCCTGAATGTCGTGAAATGGCACGGTTTGATCCATAAAATGTAATGACTCCTGTCCTGTTTTCATTGTAATCCATGGATCGGTGTCCAGTGGCTGAAGTGACGGCAACAGACTTATAACATGAAAAATGTCAGACCAAAATGTTTTGATAGCATGGCTGCTCTGGCTGGGTGGCGTTCGAAAAGGGATCTCCCGACAAACGTCCTCAATCAAGGATTGACAAGGGGCCTCACCAGTCGTAAAATAAATTTAAATAATTGGTGTCCTGTGCAAGGACACTCCCCAGACTCCTTTGTTGCCGTTGGACTCATTGGTCCAGTCAAGATGACACCTATTTGTTTACCATGTTGACGCCTCGTCAAAGCGACATCCTCAAAAAGGTCGTTGAATCTCATATCGCCGATGGCGAACCGGTTGGGTCTGGAACCATGCGCCAACGGTTTCAGTTGGATCTCTCTTCCGCCAGCATCCGTAACGCCATGGCCGAATTGGAAGAGATGGGATTTCTCTTCCGTGTCCATCACTCTTCAGGTCGCGCCCCCACTGAGCTTGGCTTTCGGTTTTATGTGGATGGATTATTGGAGGTTTGTTCGCTTTCACAAGAAGAACAAGATCGCATCAGCACTGCGTGTGAAGAGGGTCGTTCGGATCTGGGTCGCACCCTCGCCGAAGTGGGGCGGGTTCTGGCCTCGTTGAGTTCCAATGCCTGTCTGGTTCGTCCGATTGGCATTGGACGCGCTTTGTTGCGTGGCATCCGCTTTGTCCGGTTGGGTGACAACCGCTCAGGAATCACACGCATCATGGCTCTGCTGGTGGCGGTCAATGGTCAGGTGGACAGTCGGGTCTTTGGCATTCATGGTCTGCTTTCCCAATCGGACATGGATCGCTACGGTGCTGCCTTGAGTCGCATGCTCGATGGCGCAACCCTGCATGAGGCCAGAGATCATCTCCAGCAGGCATTGGCCCAAGGAGAACAGGAATACCGTGCTTTGTGTGGCACGCTCCTGGAAAGTCTGCTTCGCGACAGTCATTCCGGGGAGTTGATCATCAATGGCCGCATGAATTTTTTTCTCTCCTTCGGGACCGGTCAGGCCGCTTCTCTGGAACTCGCCAGAGAGGCTCTGGCGATTCTGGAGGAAAAAAGACGTCTGATTCAACTCCTGGATCACTGCCTGGAAACCGAAGGGGTCCGGTTATTTATCGGTTCCGAGTCGGCGTTGGGTGCCGGAAAGTGTGCCATTGTGGCTTCCAGTTTTACCGGTCCATCCAGTACGACCCTGGGGGCCTTGGGGGTTTTGGGTCCAACCCGTCTCGATTATGCCCACGTCATTCCATTGGTGGAGTTCACGGCCAAAGTCTTGAGTGCCTTGCTGGCCGACACGCCCCCTCTGT
>JAMOBH010000072.1:0-19068 GCA_039908085.1 Magnetococcus sp. YQC-5 | reverse complement strand
AGTCCTCTGGCCACCATTTCCCAAATTGTTCATCACCCAGGTCTGGAATTTCAGACAGAGCTGCGCGACGATTTGCAGGAACGTTTCACCATCCTCAATGAATTGGTGGCCAGAGGACTCTTGATGGCATGCGCCAGATTGGAAATGCTTGATCGGGACCGCACCAACCGTTGCTCCATACGCAGAAGCAGGCGATTGATCTGATCCACGATTTTTTTCATTTCTTCAGGCACATCACTGTCCAATTTATGGATACGCCCCATTTCCAATTGGATGACATCCTGCTGCACTTGTTTGAAGGGGGCCATGGCGCGATGCACTGCCATCACATGAATCAAGGTCAACAGCCCCAGAAAAACAAGCGAAACCAGCCCATACATCCATTGAAAATCAGACAGATCCTCTTCAATGGGGGTCAGATCCTCGGCAACGGCGACCGTCAGCTTTTTTTCGCGAAAGGGTATCGTTTTCACCAGAGTGAGCAGATTTTCGTTTTTCGGGCCTTTGTTGAAAAATCGCGTTTTTTGACCCGTAGGCAATGTCGGTAAAATCAGCGTGAAGTTTCCAAGAGATTTGGAACGAAGAATTTGCGGCTCATCACGACCCTGCAAGATGATTTGATAATAATATCCAGAAAAAGCAAAATGAAACAATGCATCGACATGTCCATGATCCAGAATGATGGTATCTTCATCATCCAGAGCCAGTTCTGCAAGAATGCTGGAAATTTCCAGTTCCATGCGATTTTCCAGGTAACCGGCGGTCAGTTCCTGCAAGGCAAGCGTCACGATCCACCAAAACAATAAAAACATGACCGAAAGACTGACGATCAATGTGAGGGTCAATTTCCTCTGAATGGAGTTGCGATGCATCATTCTTGTTCCCCTGGGGTGAACACATACCCCTGCCAACGCAAGGTGCGAATCAGCTCTTTACCCAATTTCTTGCGCAAATGATTGACATAAACTTCGATGACATTGTGATCCATCACTTTGTCATAATCATAAATGGCATCCATCAAGGACTCCTTGGAGTGGATGCGTCCTGGAGCAAGCATGAATACACGCAGCAGACGGAATTCCATGGCGGTCAATTGGACCCGTTCTCCATCCGGTTTGCAAACACTTTGTTTTTCCTCTTCGAGTGCGTAGCCGCCCACGATCAACCTGCCCTGGAACCGGGCATGGCACCGCATGATCAAAGCCCTGATTCTAGCCAACAACTCTTCAATATGGAACGGTTTTCCCAGGTAGTCATCCGCACCGGCCTCGATACCCTGCACCCTTTCCTGCCAGGTATTGCGCGCGGTCAACACAATCACCGGGACGCCGTTGCGATTGCGCCGCCAATTCTTCAGCACGGTCAAGCCCTGATAATCCGGCAACCCCAAATCAAGAATCACCGCATGATAATCGATTTCATTGGCCAAGGCTTCACCTTCCGCAGCATGACGGCTCACATCCACTGAAAAACCGGACGTCTCCAGTTTGCGCTTCAAATGATTGACCAGAACCTGGTCGTCTTCAATGATCAAGATGCGCATGTCGCCTCCCATGAAGCAAAATAAAAAAAGGAGGGGTCTCCCCCTCCCCATACGACACTCAGGAGCGCCGCTTTCCCAATCAGTGCGCGTGTGCCGTGTAATCTTCCTCTGCGGCTTGCTCCCTTGTCAAAAGTTGAATCTGCACCTCGCGAATCGAGTGGCGTGCCGCCTTGATGACGCTGAACACAGCTCCGTCATGAGTCATCGTATCACCTGACTTGGGGATTTCACGAAAATGATTGAGAAGAAATCCACCCAAGGTTTCATAATGACCATCAGGAAGGTCGATGCCCAATTCGTCACGCAAGGCCACCAGACGGATACGCGGATTGACACGCCATTTGCCAGGTTCCAGGAGTTCCCACCAGGTGGTACTTTTCTCTCCCACGTCGTATTCATCCCGCATGTCGCCAACCACCCGTTCCAGGATATCCTCCAGGGTGATCATGCCTTCGCACCCACCGAACTCATCGACCACCATCGCCAACTTGTCCCCCTCTTTCTGAAACGAGGTCAGCAGATCCTCGATACTTTGCGCCCCTGGAATATAACGAATCGGCTTGATGAAGGGCTTGATCGATTCCTGTACCGACACTCCGAGCAGGTCCATGGTATTGACAAAACCGATCACATTGTCCACCCGTCCGGCATGCACCGGCAAAACCAAATGGGCATGCTCCCCGGACAATCGCAACGCCAAGCCGCAAGTCGCGTTACGATCCATGGTGTGCAATTCAATCAAAGGCACCATGATGTCCCGCGCCTGGGTCTCGCCAAAATTGAAAAGACGACGGATCATGTTCTTTTCCATGGGCAGGATATCGGTTTCATGCGCCTTCATTTGCAAAACCATGTCAATCTCTTCCCGCAGACAAATAGGATTTTTCTTTCCGGTCCCGCCAAAAAAGAAAGTGATCACCTTAAAAAACAAGGTAAAGATCAGAATCAGGGGATAGAACAAATACGAAGAAACCTTGAGTACGTAAATGATGCGCGGAGCCAATACATCGGCCTTTTGCTGGAAAACGCTCTTGGGTACGATTTCACCGAACACCCAAATCAGTGGTGCGGAAATCATGATGCCAATCCACGCATTTTCCCGTCCAAGCACCTCCATGGCGAACACGGCAGAGAGAGAGGAGTTGGTAACAATGGCGATATTGATGCCCACCAGGGTGGTGGTCAACAAATGCTCTGGCTTGCGCAGCATATCCATGGCCAGTCGCGCCCCCATGGAACCTTTGGCCGCCTGATGACGCAATTTCAGACGATCCGCACTGACCACCGCGATTTCGGAGCCAGCGTAAAAGGCCTCCACAAAAAGACACAACCCAATCAACGGGGGTATCAACCAAATATCCACGGCTTATTTCTCCTCTTCGGTCTTGATCGATTGGCATGCCATCACTGTGGCGATGCGGTTGTTCGTGATATCTAAAACGGTGAATTCCCACTCTCCAACCAACACTTTCTGACCGGATTCAGGGAGTTCCCCCAACACTTCCAACAAGAGACCGCCAAGCGTCTCCGCCGCGACACCTGCAAAAGGGACACTGCCTGTCATGCGCATGAACTCTTCCACAGGCATCACCCCTTCCAATTGATAACATCCATTGGACATGGGCACGGCTTTGTTCTCCTCCTGCTCGATCAACCCTCCCTGGCTATGGAGTGGTCCGAAAATGGTCTCCAAAAGGTCATGCATGGTCACCATTCCGACCAATCCGCCGAATTCATCCACCACCATGGCCAGGGATTGGTTCTTTTCCTTGAAGGATTGAAACAATGAGGAAACCAGGCGATTGGCGGAAACAAAGTAGGGTTTCCTTAATAAAGTCATTGGAGAAACAGCCACTGTTCCGGTTTCCGAAAGATTTTTGATCAGATCACGCACATGCAGAATCCCCACCACGTCATCCCGATGACCCTCATACACTGGAATGCGGGTATAGCCGGTCTGTTTGCAGGTGTAAATCACTTCCTGGATGTCTGTGGATTTGGGCAAAAAGAAGATCCTGGCGCGCGGGATCATGACATCCTTCACGCGGATGTTGCCGAAATGAAAGATGTTGTCGATATAGGTGCGCTCCACGTCGTCGATGGCACCATCCTGGCTGGCCTGTTCGGCAAGCGAGCGCACCATCTCCTCGGTGATGGTCGCCCGTTTCTCTTTTTGTTCACCGATCATCAGGGTGATCAGAAAATTGGCAATCCATCCGACCACCTTGCGCAACGGGGTGATCATGCTCCTGAAAAAAGCCAGGGGCCGAGAGACCAATCCGGCCACGGTGATGCTGTTGCGTACCGCGATGGTCTTGGGGGTGATCTCTCCGAACAACAGCAAAATGGGCAACATGACGAAAATGTTGACCCACCATTTCTCCTCGCCACCCAGGAAACGGATCAACAGCGTGGCGGATATGTTGGATGCCGCCACATTGACCAGTTCGTTGCCAATGAGGATGGTGGTGATCAACGCCCTGGGGTCTTTCAACAATTGGCGAATGAGCTTCAGCCTGGGATGGTTCTCCTTGGCCATCTGTTCCAATTGAAGCTGGTTGAGAGAAAACAATGCGACCTCGCTTCCTGAAAAGAAAGCAGAACACCCCAGCAACCCGACAAACAGAACAAGCTGCAAGACGAGTGTGAGGTCCAGCATGATGGGTGGTTCCATGACGGCTCCTGTGCAATGAAAAGGTTTCAGTTTGAATTAATCTAGCCCATTAAACTGAATTCAAATTGAATCTCGTGCGGATTTTCAAAAAAGAAAGCACTCCATTCAATTTGAATTCAGATGGCCAGGGTATCATTTACTTAAACTTGACATTCGGCCATCCCTTGAACCCAGAAGGATCCATTCCCATGAATCATCATCACGATCAACGGACAACAAAATTACGGAATCTCTTATTTGGGTCAAGACGCTCACGCGCTTTGTACCATCAAATCATGTTCGCTGCAAAGCAGGATTCTTCCGGCGGAAGCGTACCTGGGAAGGGATCAGTCGATGAAGCCACAGAGATCAATGATCGATTGGCGGCTGAAACCACGCACATCAAAAGAGATCAATGATCGATTGGCGACTGAAAGCACGCTGGTGACAGCATGGGCGTGATGTGCGTTTTTCTGCCAAAATCGCTCTGTCGGTTTATTTTTGGTCTGTGTATCATTGCCCGTCTCTGACGGGCCAGACATAATACATAAATGTCTTGCCGCGCTCAAAGATGGTACCGCTGTAGATGAATAGGATCCACACCTCGGAGGTGTTGCTGGCGTAGGGGGTACTCGACCAATAAAAGTCACTCTGGACACCAACAAATACGCCATGGTTTTTTGCTGCATTCAAGATTTTAAGTTCACCCCCAGCTTGTGACGGCAAACGCCACTGGCCAGGAAGAGACCCATCTGTCAGACCACACTGGCCATGGCCTAATTTTGCCACCTCAGCCATTGCATTATCCCAGGTCAATCGATCAAAACATCCTGGATTTTGAAGCAATGTCAATCCGGTTTGCAAATCCGTCACCGTGCCATTGTTGTTGGAAACGAATCGAGGTAAAATCGTGGTCACTGGTGCAGAGAGCAAACTCTCCGTACCACCAGCAACCACGGCTGCAACAGAAAGATATGCTGTTGTATCATAAGGAAAACCATTCGCAATGGTATGCGTATAGGGAATCAAAACATTCTTGATTCGACCCCCACCAGGCAAGGATGCATAATTGTCCTGGGTCAATCCAGTCTGCGTGGCAAAATATAAATTATAAGAAATCGCATCAACTGTTGGATCCCATGAAAGGGTCCGTTGGTCTGAGGAGACCTTGACATGGGTTGGTGGACAGGGAGGGGCTGTTCCGACTTGTTGTCCCCATGTTCCATCCGTCCGCACCCCCCAAAAAAAACCTCCGCATGCCACATCAGCCGCTGTGGCACCATGCGCATTGTCCGGCAACGGTGCCTTGCTCATGATCTCATTCAGATTGTGGCCGGTTGCACCAGGAGTACCCATCGGTTCTGTAAATGGACCTGTTCGTTTGCTCCCTTCTTCACCGGAATTCAGACGATTATAAAGATCCTCCAGGGTATACATGGCACTGCCCGGCTCTGTTGGCACAGCAGGCGCAGGCTGTGGACCCGCCATCAATGGCGAAACCAACAAAAAAAATAATAAAAATATTGATACAAACAATAAATTCATTTTTTTCTGTCCGCCACCTGATTGGGTTGAGTTCAAAGCTGCCTGTTGCGACACCAAGAGGAAGGAGTGCGGCATGGATTCTCCTTCAACATACATTCCTGGTTGGCACGTACATAATCAATACGCAGATGGTTGCTTGGATTTGTTATTGACTCAGCATGAGGGAAAAATAATGATTGCACACTCAGAAAAAAGCAAGAAAATTGTGCAGTTTGACGGATGAATATCTGTCAATGATTTGAAAATTTCATTGCATGCCCTTTTTACAAGATGCTGGTTAACATTCTGTCACCCAATTCCTTGAAAAAAAGCATGGATCAAAGCACTGCATGAATCAAATCTGTGTCACCGGCGTCCAACCCTTCTCCTTGCCAAACAACGCCTGCAAAAACAGTATCGTCCGTGCGTGGATGCCCCGATTGCCCCGTTCCCGTGGACCAGCCACATTGAGAATGCGAATTCGATGCTTTAGCAACCATTCGCGCAGATCAAGCAGATCCACCTGACAGTTGAGATTGATCACGCGATGTGTTTTATCCATTTTGCGCGCCAATTGCACAGTCAACAGCGTGCCACCGCTCAAGTGACCCCGATGAAAAATCAACGCACCATCGCAATCGCGCATGTTCCAGTAGGTCCGCTGTCGATAATCAGACGTTGGCGTCTCACGCAACGGATAGAGGGGTGATATGGGACCGTCATCAGCCTTTCTGCCTTTGGGGCACCACCCCCCAACAGGAATCGCCATGGACATGGCAAAATCCAATGCTGCACGGTCTACCCCTGTTTGACCACCCGAAATTATCCTTTTCAACATTTTTATCCTCATTCAAACAAAATCATTCTATAAATAATCCATCAAAAATGAATTCATTTCAAGGTTTCTATCACTGGCAACAGTCGATTTTTTGGTGTAAGATACCCTTTTTCCCCTGAATCCAAAAAATCTCTCTGGAGATCATCATCATGGACATTTTGAGCGACGACGAACTCATTGCCGAGTTGAAGCAACGATTCGATCAAACCAAACAAGCACTGTACGATGTTAAAATGATCAGCAAAAAACTGGAAGATGTCAACCAGAAACTTCAGTTGTCAGAACAAGTAAAAAGCAACTTTGTTTCTCACATGAAAAACGAAATAAACAATCCTCTATCATGCATTTTGGGTTTTTCACAACAATTGAAATCAAACTTTCTGGAGCCAGATGTGGTGATCTCCATCGCCACCTTGATCCATATTGAGGCGTTCAGCCTGGATTTCCAGCTTCGCAACATTTTTGCCGCCGCAGAACTGGAAGCCGGGGATGCCGTGCTGCAAGTCTCCATGGTGGATATCCACGCTCTGCTCACCAACACCATTGAATCGTTTCAGCATCTCATCAACGACAAACACCTCACCGTGATTTACCCCCCTCAACCAGATGACCAGCGACTGCTGTTCAAAAGCGATGCCGACAAGCTGGGCTTGATCTTTTCCAACCTGCTCTCCAATGCCATCGAATTCAACCAGGAGGGGGGAGAGATCACATTGCACATTGCTCGTCTGGATGATACGCTTACCTTCTCCATCACGGACACGGGCATTGGCATCAACATGTCCGATGTGCATCGACTCTTTGACCGCTTTGTGCAGGGTGAATCCGGCATGCGCAAAAGTCACAAGGGTCATGGACTCGGACTCTCCATCACCCAGGCCGTGTTGGACTTGATGCAAGGAACCGTCTCGGTCAACTCGACTGAAAATCAAGGCTCCACCTTCACGATTTCCATCCCGGAACTCCAATCGGATGTCGATGTGGATGCCTTTTCCGTAGATGGCAACGACTTCCTGTTTGGCGATGATGACGGGGTCGAGGCATTCTGATCATATGACTACTGGCAGCGATCCATCCAAACCCTTTTTGATGCCAGGTGCCCTGTTCGCGCAAAATGGGGCCTATTTGATTACCACGGTCCTTGGATCTTGTATCGCGGTCTGCTTGTGGGACCGCATCCGCAGGGAAGGCGGCATGAATCACTACAAGCTTCCCTTGTGGAACGGCGATGGTCTTCCTTCTCCCAAATTTGGCAACATCGCCATTTCCAAGCTCATCGAACGCATGGAAGAAATGGGATGCCAGAAACGCAATCTCGTGGCCAAGGTCTTTGGGGGAGGTGCGGTCATCAAAAGTGCATCCGGTCTGCTGAATGTCGGAGAACGCAACATCGAAGTGGCCATGGATTGCCTGGCACGGGAAAACATTCCCATCGTTGCCTCCGATGTCGGCCATGATTACAGCCGAAAGATCATTTTCAACACCCTGGAAGGCACCATTCAGATGAAAAAGGCCGTCCCAAGTTGATCGCTTTCAATCGTGACCACGCAAGGCATCCATGACCGGACGCTGGAGATCTTGTCTGACCACGGCAAAACCAGTCATGGTCACCACGCCAACACCAGCGATCCAAGCAGATACTGTCACCACCGGAAACCATTCCCAGACATCATTGAACAAGACGACCATCACACCTGCTGTGACCAGATGTCCCACGACACTTCCCGCCACAGCGGCAATCAGACCCAACAGGGCATATTCCAGCACAGCCGAGGAGATCAACTCCTGTTGCGTGGTTCCAAGCAAACGACGAATGGCCACCTCCCTGATCCGGCGGCGGCGCGTCAGGGTCACGGTCACACTCAGGGCAGTCACGCCCGCTGCCACAGCCATGGCACCCGCCAGACGCACTGAACCAATCAGGCGTTCCAACATCCCCCGCGCGCGTTCCATCACCTCTCTGGAGGCAATGGCGGAAACGTTATGAAACTTCTGCACTACCGCACTGCGAAACGCCTCTTCCTGTTTTGGTTCCACCACCACAGACCCCAGATAAGAAAACGGTGCCCCCTGCAAGACTGATGGAGAAAATACCACAAAAAAATTGAGTCCAAAGTCTGACCAATGAACCTCCCGCAGATTGGTGATGCGTGCGGAAACCTCAACACCCAGAATATCGAAAGTGATGGTATCATTGATCTGCAACCCCAAGGCCCGTGCCATTTCCTGTTCCACGCTGGCCTCATGCCCGGATGAATCAAGCCACCAGCGGCCTGCAGTCAGACGGTTGCCAGGTGGCAGATCCTGGGACCAGGTCAAGACGTAATCCCGATTGAAACGCCAGGATTGGGGATGACCCGCCATCCATTCCTGGGTGAGGCCCACCCCTTTGATGGCCTTGATGCGACCACGCACGACCGGAGTGGTACGCAGATCGTTTGGGTCATGGATGAAACCAGAGGCCAATTCACGTAATGGTGTTGCCTGATCGGCCTGCACATCAATCAAAAAAAAGCTCGGTGCTAATTGTGGCAAACGTGAGACCATTTGCCAATCCAGGTTTTGTTCCAGAAAGAGAATCGAACACATCACGCCCAATCCAAGCCCCACGGAGACAATCGCCCCAATGGACCCGGTTTTAGAATCGGTCAATCCTCGCACAGCCAAACGCCATGTCAGATGACGACCGGTATCGCAGCGTCGCAGCAGAGCCAGCCCCACTTTGGCCGTCAACCACAACACAGCCAAAGTCGCGAGTACTTCTCCGGCAAACAACCCTCCAGTTCGCCAACCGTTCTTCTGACCAAACAACACCGCACAGCAGATCGTGGCAACCAAAGGGAGGCCCCAACGCCACTTCCAATGCAAAAACCCCATTCCACCCTCCCAGTCCACTGCCCGAAACAGGGTGCCTGGTTCAATGGTGCGTGTCCCCCATAACGGTCCAAATGAAAACAACAATCCACTCACAACACCTCCAGCGGCACCCAGCAAAGGGATGTAAAATGGAGGCAGCAGGCTGGATAAAGCCGTGCCATCAATCAACAGCATGGGGCACACCATTCCGACTGCGGCCCCGGCCAGACTGCCTGGTGAGGATATCAACAGGACGCGCCAAAAAAAGATGCCCATGACTTCTGCGTGACTGGCACCCAGGGATTTGAAAATCGCAATCTGGACGCGATGTTCCCGTATATGAGCGGCCATGGCCCCTGCCATGGCATAACCTGTTGTCAACAGGGTGAACAGGGCCATGAGTCCAAGAAAAGTCGTGAAACGCTCCATGAAACGCTTTGCTGAAGGCTGACTGTCGGATGGTGTCATCACCCGAATGCCTTTACTTGCAAGGGTGTCATTGAGCTTCCGGGCCACTTGCACCGGATCTGTCCCAGGTGGCAGCCGCACCAAAGCAACGTACTGCACACGACTGCCATGCCCCACCAGGCCGGTTTCGGCAATGCGGCTTTTAGGAATGATCAGGCGTGGACCCCAACGAAAAAACCGCATCACCCGATCCGGTTCTTGTTGCAACAGATCTGCAAGTTGGAAGCACGCCTCACCCAAACAGAGTGTCGCTCCCATGGGAAGTGCCAGACGAGTCTGCAACGCGCTTTCAACCACGACCCCTTCACCTGCCAAAGCCACGTGCAATGGACGGCCTGAAAGCAGTTGCACACTCCCTTGCAACGGATATTCCGGAGCTGCGGCCAGTACTTCAGCCAATACGGATTGCGAGGAACCAGGAAGGCGAACCATGGCGGAAAATTCCAGATTTTCCGCCACCACCCAACCTGGTTGGCGCAGATGGGTATCGATGACATCATGGAAAGGGAATGCGGCTTCCAGTCGTAAATCAGCGGCCAGCATTCTGCGGGCCTCATGATCCACCAAGGCATGCAGTCTCTCAGCGATGGCAGCCATGCCTGTCACCGCGACCACGACCAAAAAAACCGCCCAGGAAAAAAAGAAAAAATCCCGGCGTCCACCTCGTATACCCCGCAGGGCAATGGCCAATGTCACTTTCACGCCGTTTGTGTCCCTGCCTCTCGAAAATTTCCAACACCACAAAGAAAAAAAATTCATTTTGCAACTTGACGTCAACCGCGTCACGGATTTATATAGTGGATCTTGTACACAGCACGCGCTCGTAGCTCAGCCCGGATAGAGCAACTGGCTACGAACTAGTAGGTCGGAGGTTCGAATCCTTCCGAGCGTACCAAGCAAGATCAAAGAAAATCATACAATTACAGCCACTCACAAGGTGGCTGTTTTTGTTTCTGTTGACAAGGGAATATTCACCCATGGGCCAAGCCACAAGATTGTTTGCTTTTCTTGCCATCCGAAGGGAGACCACAGGTTTATTGCTCCTGGTGATCCTGGTTGGTCTGGGGGAGCGGCTGGCCGAACGTTTTCTGCCCATCTATCTGTTGGCCCTGGGAGGAGGCCCCATGGTGATTGGGCTGTTGGGAGCCATGGACAACCTGCTGTCGGCTCTCTATTCCCTGCCGGGTGGCTATCTGGCTGAACGGTTTGGTTTTCGCCGCAGTTTGCTTTACATCAACCTGATGGCCATGGTGGGGTATGGAATTGTCATTCTCATGCCCCGTTGGGAAGCAGTGTTGGTGGGAGCAATCCTGTTTTTGGCCTGGAGTGCTTTGTCATTGCCAGCCAGCATGGGTTTGATCGCCAAGGTTTTGCCATCCAACAAACGAACCATGGGAGTGACCATGCATTCTCTGGTCAAACGGATCCCCATGGCGTTGGGACCGCTGATCGGAGGCGTCTGTATTGACCAGTTGGGGGAAATCGATGGAATTCGCATCTCGTTTACCATTGCCCTTGTGTTGGCCCTGGTCGGACTTTTCGCCCAGCAACGACTGATACCAGATGACTCCACCGACAAACAGGATCGTCCCCCTGGTTCTGTATGGCAACTGTTGGCACTGCTTACCCCAGCCATGCGGCGTTTGTTGGTTTCTGACATCCTGGTACGATTTTGTGAGCAAATTCCGTATGCCTTTGTGGTGGTCTGGTGTATGAAAATCGTGGCCAATCCGGTTTCCGCTGTCGAATTCGGGATGCTCACCACCATCGAAATGGCAACGGCGATTCTGATTTATCTGCCAGTGGCCTGGTTGGCGGATCGAGCGGAAAAAAAACCTTTTGTGATCATCACCTTTCTGTTTTTCTCCATTTTTCCCCTCGTCTTGATGGTGTCCGACTCGTTTTTTTGGCTGGTGGCAGCCTTCATCGTGCGTGGCTTGAAAGAATTCGGCGAACCAGCCCGCAAGGCTTTGATCCTCGATCTGGCACCCCCCAATCATCGCGCAGCTGCATTTGGAGCCTATTATCTGGTTCGGGATACGTTTGTCTCCATCGGGGCTTTCAGTGGGGCGTTTCTGTGGCAAATGGGACCCCACGTCAACCTGATGGTCGCTTCCGTTTTTGGACTGGCCGGAACCCTCTGGTTTGCAGTGTGGGGGCAAGATAAACCTGAACAGTGAGGCTCTGGCATTTTGTCTTCTGACTCCATTTTATCCCTGGACATGGACAACAATCAGTGGTGAAATGCAAGTTACAACATCATCAACGAAGTCTCCTGTTGATTGATCTTGGACCATGGACCCATCCCCCAAGAAGTGTTACACTTCTTCCTCGTTATCAAGCGGGCGGCGTTGATGGTCAGGTCATGCGCAACAAAAACCCGTGAACCCCGTCAGGACCGGAAGGTAGCAGCGGCAGCGGGATCTTTTGTGTGCCGTATTCCACCTGACCGGAGCCGCCCTTAATTTTTGGTTCGGAAAAAAAATCAAGACCTTGGGGGGCGGTGAACCGCCCCCCAATACCCCCCACCCTTTTTTTTAATATTTTTTTATTTTTTATTTTTTATTTTTGTTTTTTTTAAAAAATTATTAAAAAAAAAGAGGGGGTCTGGGGGATTCATCCCCCAGGGTTTTGCTTTTGATTTTTCCCGAAGGACATCCTATTCCAACAGATCCAGGTTTATCTGGCATGTCATCATACATTGTTTTGGCTCGCCGTTGGCGGCCAAGAAATTTTTCCGCCCTGATTGGTCAACAGCATGTAGTGCAAGCGTTGCAAAATGCCTTGTCTAGTGGACGAGTGCCTCATGCATTTCTATTTTCCGGGACCAGAGGTGTAGGCAAGACCACCTTGGCCCGTATACTGGCCATGCGCCTCAATTGTCAGGAGAGCCAAACAGCGGAACCCTGTGGTGAATGCGCTTCCTGCCAGGAAGTGATTGTTGGTGCGCATCCAGACGTTATGGAAATTGATGCTGCTTCCCGTACCAAAGTTGAACAAATGCGGGAACTGTTGGAATTGGCTCCTTACGCGCCAGCAGCTTCACCTTTCAAGGTGTTCATCCTGGATGAGATTCACATGCTCTCGACCCAGTCTTTCAACGCCTTGCTGAAAACGCTGGAAGAACCCCCTGCACATGTCAAATTCATTTTTGCCACCACGGAACCGCGCAAGATTCCGGCCACGATTTTGAGTCGGTGTCAACGGCATGATCTGAAACGGGTCACCCCAGCGACCCTGATCAAACATCTGGAAGAGATTCTGGTCAAGGAGCAAATCCCTTGGGATGCCACAGCTTTGCAGGCTGTGGCGCAGGCGGCGGACGGTTCAGTCCGGGATGGACTCTCTTTGCTGGATCAGGTCATTGCTCACGGTGATGGTGCGGTACGATACGAGGCGGTACACTCCCTGTTAGGTTTGACAGATCGAGATGCAGCCGTGCGTTTGCTGGACCATCTTCTGACCGGACAGGGACCGGAAGTGTTGCACGCTGTGGAGCAATTTCATGCTGGTGGAGTGGAACCGGCGGCATTGGTCAGAGACCTGCTGGAACTGGTGCATCAACGTACACGAACACAAGTAACTACTCTCAGACCTCCGAAAAGCCCCTCATTGGAACATTTACAAATGATCTATCAGACTTTGCTCAAGGGCGAAGCAGAGATCAAATTGGCGGATCAACCTTATCAGGCATTAGAGATGTTGGTGCTGCGTGCGGCTTATCTCAAACCGATACCGGATCTGGATAAATTGATTGCCTCTTTGGGCACAGGATCAATGCCACCGATGACACCGATAACACCGGTTGCAACTGTGCCGCCCACGTTGGGTGGTGCTGGTACTGGCGGAGGACGATTCGAAGCCAAAGTCGCTTCTGTTCAAGCGAACAACACGGTAGTGATCACTTCAGCACCACCATCACCGGCATTCACACCGGCGCATCAACCAGAGGCATTCACACCCACGCATAAACCACAAACACTCACACCTGCACCACAACAACCGGTGGCAGCCACTGACGCCAACACCATGACTTTGTGGAATCAAATGTTATCCATGGCCACGGAACAGGTTCCAGATATTGCCCGCAAGATTGTGGGACAAGTGGCTTGCCTGCATTTTGGCAAGGGAGCGGATGGCCATTTGGCAGATTTGTCTTTGAGAGTGGCCAACGAGTGTTTTGGAACTCCTGATCGCATGCGTGAACATGTGGTAGAAATGTTAAAAAAACTGGGTCTGCCTCCAGTCAAAGTAACCGTGGAGGCTGCTTCGTCTGCCCCAAGACCTGAAACCATGCTGGAGCAGATGGAACGCCAGGCACAGGAACACCGCACACGCCTTGAACAGGAGGTGCTTGCACGTCCTGAAGTCAAACACTTGGTGGAATGTTTTGCGGCCAGGATCGTGAGCGTGGAACCTTATGACCGTGCATGATACCGAATAAAAAATGGGCACAACGCCACCAAAACAAACAATATAGAGTGTATTTTTATTCTGAATTTTTTATCGCAGTACATCTTCCCCACTCAAAACAGCTCGAACGCCCCTGTTTTTTCTTCCGTGTTTTGCGTGGTGCAAAAAAAGTGTCATGAATGGCCGCGCAGAAATCTATTTTCCATATTAAGGATCGACAGGACTCGTTTTTGCTTCATTTTATTGGCGCAGTAGTGGATAATGTGAACTGACAATCTCAAAAAGATGCGTATTATTGATTCAAGCCAAACATGTAAATAAAATTTATTATAAACATAATGTCAAAGGTAAAAAATGACTCACTCATATAATAAAGCAGATATAAAACAGATAAAAATTTTTTTACGGAAAGCAGCATGGAACACCAACCTCCAACGTGCAACACTGCTGAAATGGGCGACGATGGTGGGGATGCTGGGGATGGTCGGATATGCGGTAGAAGGAATATCCGCCCCACCTCAGAAAGGAGCGACTACGAATGCGATAAAAAAGGCTGACGCAAAACAACCAAAAGAAGAAAAACCGACGATTCAAGATTTAATTAAAATTATTGCCAGTGGCAATGCTGTTGTTGTTCAGGAATGGATCGACAAAAAAGCCGATTTCAACACAAAAAGATCAAATGATGGCATGACTCCGTTGATCGTGGCAGCCCAGAATGGCTATCTGGATGTCGTGCAGATACTGATCAACAAAGGGGGGGTGCCTGTCAATGCCCCAAAAAATGACGGCGAGACCGCATTGACGATGGCCTCCCAATTTGGTCACATCCAGGTAGTGAAGTGCCTGCTCAGCCAGGGGGCAGAGGTCAATGCCAAACCGAACGATGGTATGACTTCATTGATCGTCGCATCCCAGAACGGGCATATCCAGGTGGTAGAGGCACTGCTCAACCGCAAGGCCGATGTCAACGCCAAGACAAGCCAGGGTATGACCGCATTGATGATGGCCTCCACAAACGGTCATATTAAGGTTGTGAAGGCATTGCTTGACAAAGGGGCCGATGTCAATGCCATGGCGACCCTCAATCAAACAACAGCATTAATACAGGCCTCTGAGAACGGAAAACTTGAAGTGGTAGAGGCATTACTTCTTGCCAATGCTGATGTCAATGCCCACAGGGACAGTGGTGTGACTGCATTAATAGCAGCCGCCGAAGAAGGCCACAGCGAGGTGGTGAATGCCTTGCTGCTTGCTGGTGCGGATGTCCATGCAAAAAACAACAACGGGATGACTGCGGTAGATATCTCAAAAAACATCGATACCAGAAATTTATTGATAGCCAGCCTGAAACCATCATTCCGTTCGATCAAGCAAATGATTTATCATTTTTTCAGAAACATGAAACAGAAAATCGCCCAGTTTTCTGATTAGACTGGCTTTTTAAACAGGTGCAAACAATTATTTAGCTGTTGAACTGTCATCACCAAACAGACGATGCATCTGAATCTTTTTCAATTCTTTGCAAAATTCCGGGAAAGAGGCCATGACCTGATCAAAATCATTTTTATCCAATTTCAAGGTATTGCAGGCAGTGATGGCGCGTATGTTGGCCATGCGCACCGAGTCATGCAGCAAGGCGACTTCACCAAAAATGTCCTTGGTACGTAATTTGGCCAACAATTCCCCTTCCTGATTGGTCACAGCCACCACGCCATGTACCAGAATGTACATTTCATGACCAACCTCACCCATGCGGATAATCTCCTCGCCGGGCATGAAAATCTCTGCGGTCAAACGTGCGGCCAAGGCATGCAACAACTCAGGTGTGGCCTTTTTGAACATCGGCCCTCGACGCAACAAATGAATATTGACATGTTGATTGATGCGATCCCGCAACTTCACGGGCAAATCCCGCATCACCCCTGCCCCACCCGCGCTATGTTCCATCAAGTAGTGTCGATAAAAACTGAAAATGTCGTGTTGCAAGGGTGCTGGCAGATCATACTGATTCATGAAAGCACCCAACTGTTCAAGCTTCTCCATGTTGTTCTTGCGAAACGCATTCACATTGACCAACACCGTCGAAATGTGACCAATGATAAAGGCATACATGGCCACCCCCAACAGCATGACAAACATGGCATAAATGCGACCCAGATTCGTGGTCGGGGTGATGTCACCATAACCCACCGATGCCATGGTCGTCACTGTCCAATAGTAAGCCTTAACAATAAAAGTTTCTAAATCTTCATCTTTTGGAATTTCAATAAGGGCCATCCACAGGCACGCACACCAACTGGTGATGGTCAGAATCCAAAAGATCATGATAAAGAGTCGTTCGCTCTGACTGGGTGGGAGAGCGGTTCCTTGCACTCGCAGGAGATGGGGCAGACGCAAGATGCGTAACAGGCGCACTCCAGTCAACATTGCGGCCATTTGCAGATTACCCGTCAACAAGAAAATCCAGTCCCATGGAATGGATGCCAGCAGATCCAGAACAAAATAACCGTTTAAATAGTGGGAACGAATGAGTTCCGGGCGCGTTATCAGTTCACCATCGCGAATGACGGCAGTGCGAAAATTGAGCAAAATGTCCATCAAAAACAAGAGAGTCAACACGACATCAACCAGATGCGACCAGCTGGGCACACCGATGTGATGCACCAGAAACAAAGGAATGGTCCAGGCATACCAGATGGTGGCCAGAAGAATCAAATAATTCCATGCCTTGCGTATCGGGGTGTCCGGCAACAGGATTTTGATGGAGTGCAATTTTTTTTCGGCCATTTCAATCTCTCCCATGACTCACAAATCGACCCTCTGGCCAGCCAGGGGCATGGACAGGCTCGCCCAAATCCGCATCGATCAACCGTTTGCGCACTTCCAGCAATCGTCCAACCAGTGCTGGTTCAATGCGTCGATAGGCGGCTTCATCTTCCTGACGACGGATCACAATCCCCAACAACTCGGTAATGGCATTGCCCACGGAATTCTGACTGATGGTCACAATCAGGCGATTCTGGTCATCCCGATAGAGAATCTGTTTGTATGCCGGACGCCAACGAATTTCATTGGCAAACCTGGGATCGGCCTTGACCCGATTGCGGACATCCCGTGCCACCTGGGCGAAATGATTGTCA
This sequence comes from Magnetococcus sp. YQC-5, assembly GCA_039908085.1. Taxonomy (GTDB): domain Bacteria; phylum Pseudomonadota; class Magnetococcia; order Magnetococcales; family Magnetaquicoccaceae; genus Magnetaquiglobus. Next base: position 1,630 of record JAMOBH010000072.1, on the reverse strand, counting down.
AACAACAGTATATTTTCAATCTGATCGGGAAAATAGGCATCGGTAGGAACACCAGCCCCACGGGTGGAAACCTGGGCAAAAAATGTGCGATAAAAATCCAAAAAGCCTTTCAAGATCAAGTCATACTCTTCCCAAAAGCGGGGATCTCCCAATCGGTCGCCGCCTCCCACCACCTCCCAACTTGGCAAACCCTGGGGAAACCCGGTCAAAGCCAACCGGCTTTGATCGGTCTCCACCGGCCTGAGCCATTCCAGATGCAATATTTCAAAAAAACGGCGATACACATCGGAAAGATGATGTAAAAACAGACCATTATGACCAGCATCCGTCAGATTGGCGTCATGGGGATCAGCCAGAGGGGCATCTGCAATGGTTGCGGTTGGAAAAACAATAAAATGATTGTGAATCATGCGAATACTGGGTACTCCCGGCTTGCTCAAGGGCCAGGTGGCATCCAAACTGGCCTCGCCACAGAGGATCAAAGCCAGATCCGGGTCAGGATATTTTTCCAACAAGGTGGATAAAATTATTTGAGTCATTCGACTCCATACTTTTTTTTGCTGCTTTGTCAACTGGTCACGCCGCACCGGACGACCCAAAGGATCCAGGATTTTTTTGGAGGTATCCAGCATGATCGAGGTATCGAATTCAATGCTGTGTCCCAACAATTTCCGATACATCAGGAAACCTTCATCATTGATCAACAGGCCATTCTCCCTGGCCAGATGCTCCAGATTGGCCGCGCTGTTGAAGAATTCCACGGCAGACATCCCTTCCGGGATTTGCATGGGCATTTTGGGGCGTGGCGTCACAATTTCACGGGGTCCGGTTCTCATGGGAATTCAACTCCTTGTTATTGCTGTCAACGCCACTGTCGAATGGTCTGTTTCATGGCTTCGGCTTTTTCCTGCTCGCCTGCCACCAGGTAGGCCTGATAGCAAGAGCTTATAAGTTCCTCCAAAAAGGTCAAGCTGTTGCGATCAGTATCTTGATCAGCCAGCATGAAAGCCTGTTCCAGGTGGTACAACCCTTCGGTGGACAACCCCAGGTGACGTAAATTCATACCCAGCTTATAGCGTCCATATACGTTATGTGGTTCGGCGGCGATCCATTGACGCAAAATCGCCACATTACGCCGGATCTTCTCTTTGTTGATCCCAGTGCTGTAACCATGATGGATCAGACGCAGGTCGATTTCCTTGGGGGGGCGATCTGGCCAATGACGATAGACCGAGTCTGCAACCCCTTCATGGACTGGATTGACAAAGCGAATCCGGGGATCTTTTTTGAACAAACGCATAGCTTTGCTGGGCATTACACTGCCATCCTGGAGGATGTTGTCGATCTGGATGATCCAGGCCGGGTCATTGACAGCCTGACACTGCCCCAGGATGCGTTCCCGCCATCCGGCATCCTCGACGAGAACCTCGTCGCAATCCACATTGAGGATCCATGAAAAACAGGCCTCATCCAACGCCAAATTTTTTGGGGCGGAAAAATCCTGATTCCAGGGATAATGAAATAACCGACAACCAAAATCTTGGACGATCTCCAAGGTACGGTCTGTGGATCCGGTATCCACAAACACGATTTCATCCGCGACCCGTTGCAAGGGGGGCAGACTCATGGG
>JAMOBH010000071.1:0-19117 GCA_039908085.1 Magnetococcus sp. YQC-5 | reverse complement strand
CCCCCACCCTTTTTTTTTATTATTTTTTTTATTGCCGCCTCTTGTTTTTAAAATATTAAAAAAAAAGAGGGGGTCTGGGGGATTCATCCCCCAGGGTTTTGACTTTGGATCATTTACTGATGGCATCGATGGCAGTCAACACCGAACTGTTATTCTGACCTGCTGGCAGTACCACACCCGTATCAATTGTGGATGCGCCATTCAACTTTCGCAGAATCAAGACCCCATCGGTAGCATCCACTGTACTGCTTTGATCCACATCCAACTTTGTTCCAATGGCATTGATAGTGTTCACAACCGAGCCATTGGTCTGGCCAGTAGGCAAGACCACCCCGGTATCGATCGTGGATGCACCATTCAGCTTCCGCAACAACAAAACCCCGTCTGTGGCATCCACGGCACCACTCTTATCGACATCCAGAACCGGAGAGGTGGCACCGACCGTACTACTGGTTGATGATGTGATGCTGAATGTCTTTCCAGAGAGTTGAACCTGAATGCCTGTTGCGGCAGACTGGACTCCATTAACGGTCAGATCCACTGTGGCATTATTACTATCAGTCATCAACGTGAAACGGCCTTGGGCATCGGTGATCGCCGACTCATTGCCATTGGTCTTGATGACTGCATTAGCCATTGGGGTTTTGTCGGGATTGGTGAGGATGGCCATAAACGGAATCATGATGGGACCGTAAGGACGATAGATTTTCAGGTCATATTCGGTATCAGCTCCGAAGATATTGCTGCCAAACTGGCTGACTTTAAGTAAATAAATGCCATCTTTTGGAGCGACCAAGGTGATTTTTTCCGTCCCTCCGAAGGCATGGTCATTAACGGCTTTCATTGCCGGGGTCACGCCGTCCGCCTCAAAGAGTTCCAGGATCACATCAGCATTTTTGCCAAGGTTGAAGGCTTCGATGGCGTAAGTGACATCCTTGACGGCATAAAACCGGACCCAGTCCACATCATTGGCCAGATGGGTGTTGTGACGTTGAGGGAGGGTATCGTTAAGTATGATAATACCGGCCTGGGCAGAGATATTATCTGGTTCAAATTCGTCCTGGCCTACTTGAATGGTCACGGTTTTGGGCAGAGATTTCCATTGTTCCCCTTCATTGGCTTGGGCGTAAAAGGAGATGACGTACTGCCCGGCCCCTTTGAAGCCGCTGAAAGCAGTATCAAAAGTCGCCTCATAGCGTTTGGTTGTTGTATTGTATTTCATCGACAGAATGGGCAGGTTGGTAATGGGATCCTGGCTGTCATTTTGGATACCAGGCGGAACGACCACCCCCCAGACCCGACTGATTTTACTGGAATCCTGTTGAAGTTGCACCCAGAGAGTCAAGCCACTGCCTTTTTCTTCCATATAGGAATCAGGAATCGCGTCCGTGATTTCCGGAAACACGGCTGCTGTGAAAAACGGAGTTCCCAAATAGGTCGTACTGACGAGTGCTGTATCCTTGGAGGGGTGATAGATGCCATCAGAGTCGGCATCCATGATGGGATTTTGTTGATTGCGGGAGGCAGCCCTGCTGGCCTGGACGCTGGCGGCAAAACTGTCGCGCAAGTTCTTGCCCAGCAGAATGTGCTTCCAGAAAAAACTGGAAAAAGACTGATCCCCATCAGAAGCAAAATAGGCCAACTCTTTGGTATCGGTACTGGTGATGATAATTCGTGAGATCCCATTGGGCGGAGCCAACTTGTGCATGAAACTGCCTGAATAACACGCATCCATGATCACAATCACTTTGGCCCCGGTTTTGGTTTGCAGGGTATTCAACCAATCTCCCAGCTTGGAGGCTGTGACAATATCGGCTTGGCCATGGCGGGGTTTGGTGAGCAGGAACTGTTTTTCCAATCCGTGATCCACCATATAGAGGATCAATGGCTTCTTGCTGTTGACATATTCAGCCGCCCAGTTGGTAATGGCGTTTTCCAATGCCGGAGAACTCGGCAGTCCATAAACGTCGCTGACAGTGTCGTTGTCCAGATCCTGCTTGACATCCATGCTGAAATAACGAATATTCTCTTTTGCAATACCTTTTTGCGTCATCACCGTATAAGCAAAATTGGCCACACCTCTGGTGGCAGGCCAAAGATCATCCTCCAGATCTCCCCCGGCCACGATGATGGCGCGGGCATCCTGTTCCGATTCCACGGCATTGGCAGTGAAATCGCTGTTGAGTCGGTTGGTTGAAAGCGAAGTCACAACGATCTCGTCTGGTTTGAAGGTATAACCCGATTTGCTCGGTATGATCTTGCCAGACCAGCCTGCATTCGGCACTTCCCAACTGTATGTGCCTGAGCTGTTCCCAGGGATCTTGTAAATTCTGTTGTTCTCATCCTCAAATGTGATGGAAACATCCGGGATCGGTTTGCTGTTGCCATCCAGAATGGTTCCAGAAATCACGATCTTGTCCGTATAGGTAAAACGGCTGCTATGGGTGACACTGTTGCCATTCTGGTCTGTTGCCTTTGCCGTAATAGTATAGGTCTTGCCTGATACCCACTCATCATTAACAAGGAAATCCCAAGTTTTCCACGCATCATAGGTCTGTGGTACAAGCCAAGAAGGACGTGGAAGAAAACCCTGGCGACCTCCATCCCGTTCAACCAGATAATTGACCCCATCAGTAATCTGCAACTCAACCTTGGCAATTACATTGTTGCTTGGATACGAAGAAGAACCGACAACTCCCATGAGAGGATCAAATTTATTGAATGCAGAACCATCCACCGGATAACTGATAGTCACGGTGGGCGTGCTGGCAGATACAGATGTGGTGGTAGCAGCAGACACGGTTGTTGTGGCAGGTTTGACCGTGGTCGTGGTGGATGGCGCAGACGTGGTGGTCGTCGGTACGGTTGTTATGGGTTTGATCGTGGTCGTCGTCGGTACGGTTGTTGTGGAATTGATCGTAGTCGTCGTCGGTACGGTTGTTATGGGTTTGATCGTGGTGGTCGTCGGTACGGTTGTTGTGGGTTTGATCGTTGTCGTAATGATGGGCACGGACGTGGAGGCCTTCACGCCATCTCGAACAGGCCAAAGATAAGAATACAAGGTTTTGTCATATGTGCCGGTCGTGTCACTGTGGAAAGAAATATACCAGGCTTTGGACGGCAAGGAGCCTTCCAGGGTCGTGGAAGACCAATGCTCCCAAGGATGAAAAGTAAACAGGCCACTGTTTTTCCATTCCATATAAATGGGCAGTTCATCTTTGGTGAGCAACCTCCACTGTCCCGCAGTTGAACCATCTGTCAATCCACAAAGACCATGGGCTACCGTGGCCACCTTCGCCATGGCTCCACTCCAGGTATGCGTACTAAAGCAATCAGCCTTCTTCAACGCGATCAAACCGTATTTTGTGTCTGTGATGGTTCCATCCCCATTATCGCAAAATCTTGTGGTACAGGTTTTGGAGGCAGTCGGAACGCTTGTTGTTGTGATGGTGGTTTTGACCGATGTCGAGGTGGTCGGAACAGTGGTCGTAGTCGTCGGAATGGACGTTGAGATGGTCGCACTCCCGGCTTGCTTCACATTGAAAAATCCTGTGCCATCCAGACCAAGAACTTGTGTTGGCGTGACAACCTTGGAATTGGAAAAGGATGAGGTGCCAACGCCAACACCACCATAATAATTATATCCCCATCCCCACACCGTACCATCCGACTTGATGGCCATGGCGTGTCCATGATTCGAAGCTTGGCTGCTTTTGAAAATCTCCGCGACTTGAGTCAAACCCGACACTTGGACCGGAGTTGCGCTGTCTGTCAGAGTGCCAGAAGTACCAATACCCAATTGGCCATAATAATTTTCACCCCAACTCCAAACAGAACCATCGGACTTGAGTGCCATGGAAACATTCTCACCAGCGGCAATATTCTTGATTCCAGAAAGCGTGCTGACCTTCAAGGGAACCTTGCTGGCGAGTGTCGTTCCATTGCCAAGCTGACCTTTGGGATTGTTTCCCCAGGCCCACACACTCCCATCGGTGCGCAATGCCATGGCATGAGCATGCCCGGCAGCAATCATGGAAACTTGAGAAAGCCCTGTCACCTTGACCGGAGTGGTCTGATTGGTCGTGGTTCCATTGCCGACTATGCCAGAGTTGTTCTCTCCCCAGGCCCATACCGTACCGTCAGACTTGAGAGCCAGGACAAAATGATTGCCAGATGCGATGGAGGTCACGGATGTCAAACCTGTCACCTGGACCGGAACCAACGAGTCAACCAAAGTGCCATTGCCAAGCTGACCACTGCTGTTTTCACCCCAGGTCCAAACCGTACCATCCGATTTCAACACGACGGTATGTGTTTCTCCCACCTGAACCATCTGCACACCGCTTAAATTGTTTACTTGTGCAGGTATATAAGACACTTCTGAAACAATGCCTTGACCCAACTGGCCTTTTTTATTCAATCCCCAGGTCCAGACCGTTCCATTGGATCTGACCACTGCGTTATGTCCAGGCCAGTACCCGGCAGCAACCGAAATCACATCGGCAAAGGGAAACGTGCGCACAGGTGAAGATGTATTCACCGTGTTTCCCAGGCCCAATTGACCTTGATCGTTCATGCCCCAGGCCCATAACGTACCATCACTTTTGAGTGCCAGCGTGAAGGCTCCCCCTGGGGCAATCATGGGTTTGGTGACAAAACTGGGGAGGGGCATGTCAAAAATGAGGATCGTGAAAGTCGCTGGCAAAGAGTCGCTTTTTCCATCATTGACCTTGAACGTAAATGTGTCAATACCAACATGATCAGTCTTGGGAGTATAGGAAAACCCACCGGTTGCAGCATCCACAATGCTGACACTCCCTTTGCTCCCTTGCGTCACAATGGTGAAATGGAACGTGTCTGCGTTGGCATCCGTCATCAAAAGTTTGTCTGTGAGTATCTTGTTTTTTGTCGTGTTGGAGATACCGGGTTTGGCAATCGGCGGGTCATTGCCTGCAGCCGCAGTCACACCAGCAATCTGCATCGGGGAAGAGCTGGAAGTCGTGGTGCCATCGCCCAACTGTCCCTTGCTGTTGCCGTCACCGTTGAGTCCCCAGCTCCAGATCGTATTATCCGACTTCATGGCAATGGAATGATTTTCTCCAACAGCGATTGCAACCACATTGGAGAGGCCAGGCACTTGGATCGGGGTTTTGGTGGCCGTCGAAGAAAAAGTACCATTACCCAACTGACCAGAACTGTTTTCCCCCCAGGTCCATACCGTGCCGTCCGATTTGAGGGCCATGGCATGTCCTTCGCCAACGGCAATGGCCGTGATGCCAGAAAGACCAGATACCTGTACCGGTATCGAAGAGTTGGTGGTGGTGCCATTTCCCAGTTGACCGGAACTGTTATCCCCCCAGGTCCACACCGTGCCGTTGGATTTCAAAGCAACCGTATTGGTAATTCCGGCAGCAATGGCAGTCACGCCAGAAAGGCCGGAAACCTGCACAGGCGTCGAGGAGTTGGTCGTGGTTCCATGGCCCAACTGGCCCTTGCCATTTTCCCCCCAGGTCCACACCGTGCCATCGGATTTGAGCGCGACGCTGAAATTGTTGCCCCCTATGCTATAACAACCTCCCACTGCAATGGCTGTGACCTTGGTCAATCCGGTCACCTTGACGGGGGTGACGCTTTCTGTCGTCGTGCCATTGCCAAGTTGGCCTGAATTATTGTTGCCCCAGGCTTGCACAATTCCATCAGATAGCAAGACCATGGTATGACCTTTGTAAGATTTGGCCGTGGCAACCGAGAGGGCATTCGTCAATCCAGGTACTTGCGCTGGTATTCTGGTGCTGCTGGATGCATACCCAAGTTCTTTATAATCATTATGCCCCCAGGTCCATACCGTGCCATCCGCCTTGACAACAGCACTGTAATTATCCCCCGCAGCAGCAACAATGACATTATTAATGTCTTTGACCGTGGTGGGGAAAACCGGTTTGGACCACAATCCATCCTCCCCATTGCCCAGTTGACCGTTATAGTTGGAACCCCAGGCCCGCAGGGTGCCATCAGGTTTAAGCAGCAGGGTATGCGTGTTCGATGCCGAAAGCGTGGGCGTCAAGGCAAACGCGAAACTTGGAAAAATGAGCAAAAAACAGAGGATTCCAAAAAACAGGGGCACAAAAAAAAGATGAAACGTCTTTCTTGTCGATGTTAAGGATTTTTTATGATAAAGTGATAGTGTCATTTTCATATCCTCCTGTCTCCTGAACACCAAAATGACGCCTCAAATTCAACAAAGTCTGCATGAACGTTCGAAATCCCATGGTAACGGTGTTTGCAATGCGCGACGCAATTTTTCATTATCTTGTGGTGAGGCATCAAAAAGTGCCACCCATGCTTTGTACTCTTTCTGGCTGACCACCAAAGACTCAAGTCCAGGAAGATTGGCGTCTTTATCTTTATAAGATGCCGGATCTGTCTTGGCCCCCTGAGGTCGCTGCGTTGTCTGAAGAGTAAGCATTGTCTCGGTCTCCTCATTGTTGAAGGTTTCTTTCAACATACTACAAATCGATATAAACGTCATCTTTATTCGGAACGATGCCCTGCGGGCAAAAAGTCAAAGACAAAACCCTGGGGGATGAATCCCCCAGACCCCCTCTTTTTTTTTAATAATAAAAAAAATAATAAAAAAAAAGGGTGGAGGGTTTGGGGGGCGGTTCACCGCCCCCCAAGGTTTTGATTTTTTACAGGCCAGAATCTTGAATAATGTCCAACATCGGCCCATGAATCGCATCCGAAGCCGCGACCACATTGCCGGACAACAAAAATCCCGATCCACGCGCGAAATCGCTGATCAATCCACCCGCCTCCTGTACCAACACGGCACCGGCGGCGATATCCCACGGGGACAACCCAAGTTCCCAGAATCCATCATAGCGTCCCGCAGCCACATAGGCCAGATCCAAAGCCGCAGCACCTTGACGACGTTGATCCTGCACCACGGCGAAAAAGGCCCCAAAGGCTTTCTGATAAGGGATGATCGACTCCTGACGACGATGGGGAAACCCTGTAGCCAGCAAGGCATCGTTGAGACTTCGATCACGTGAGATACGGATGCGACGATCATTCAAGAAGGCCCCTCGCCCCCGTTCTGCGGCAAACAGTTCATCACGCATGGGGTCATAAACCACGCCTCCAAGCAGGGTGTTGCCTTCGATCAAGCCAATGGAAATGGCGAAATGGGGCACACCATGAATGAAGTTGAGGGTGCCATCAATGGGATCCACAATCCAGCAGGGTCGATCTGAGCGGATCTCCCCCCCCTTTTCTTCAGCCAGCACCCCATATTGAGGATAGCCCTTTTTAAGCTGGGAGAGAATCTCTTTTTCCAGAGCCAGGTCAGCGGTGGTGACCTGATCCTTTTTAGCTTTGTTTTTGATCTCCAACTCATAGCGACGGTCAAACAGTTCCCGCGCCAGAATGCCCGCCTTGAGAGCGGTGCGAACGGCGACGTTCATCGGGGGAGAAAAATGCATGCGTGCCTCATTTGAAAGTGAAAATCCCTGGACATCAGGTGAGGTAATGTTCTGCCAACGGTAACACGACCTGACCAGAAAAGTCACCCATGGGAAACATTTGCCGTGTCGCACACCAGGACAGGGACTCTTTTACCGGCAATCAGAATCGTCATTCAAGTTGGTACAGGATCTGCTTATTCCGCGAGATGCCTGATTGGTCATGCTGAATCTTGACGGAATCCTTGGTTCTTTTTGATGCTTGTTTTTTAAAAACAATGACTTAAACAAACCATGCCAGGGTCTGACGCACCGTTTCGAAAAGGGTTTTTCATATTGGCATGCCTTCTGCACTATCTTGGTCAACGGCGTTTTGGATTGCGCTAACAGGTTCGACAATCATGGAGTGTTTGGAACCATGTCTCTCAGCAACATATTAAATGTCTCCAAGCAGGGAATCCTGGCCTCCCAAGGGACGTTGCAGACGATTTCACACAACATCGCCAACGTCAACACCCCTGGATATTCCAGACAGAGGGTGGATCTGGAATCCTCGCAGTCACCACAATCCCCGACAAGCACCAACGGTGTACGGATTGGTGACCTCCGCCAGCAATTGGATCAACTGGTGGATCGGAGAATGGAACTGGGCACCGGTGAATTGGGTCGCCTGGAGACACAGGATCACTATTTGCAACTGGTTGAACATGTCTTCAACACCCTGGAAAGTCAGGGCCTTGATCAACGTCTCAGTGCTTTTTTCGACGCTGCGGATCACTTGGCAGACAATCCGGGCAATACCGTGGCCCGTTATCAACTGGTGGCCAATGGGGACGCACTCGCCAGAGAATTCAATACCATGCAGGCGGCCTTGAGTGAAAAATCACTCCCGCTGGACAAAGAGATTGACGTGACCCTGGCGGATATCAACTCACGCCTGAAGGATCTTCAAACGATCAATCAGGTCATCAGCCGGAACAATGCCACCAATCCGGCTCTGGATCTCAAAGACAAACGTCGCCAGATGGTCCTGGAACTGGGCAAGCTGATCGATGTCCGCACCATGGAGAAAGATAACGGCGATTTGCAGGTCATGACAGCCAGTGGCCAGGAACTTCTTGCCGATGAGCATTCTTCCGCCACTTTTGCGCGCAGTCCCTCGGTCACGGCCACTGGTTTTCAAGGCATCAGAATCGGTGATCGGGAAATACCATCGGAAAGGATTCAAGGCGGACGACTCAAGGGGCTGTTGGAATTGCGGGATCAGGTCATCCATGGACCCAATGGCGTGGCCACCCAACTGGATCTCCTGGCTGGCGAAATTCGCTTTCAGGTCAATCAGGTCCATAGCCAGTCGGCCAGCAAGGGACTGGTCACGTCCATAACCAGTGGAATGGCTCTGGGCAATGATCTTCTGGATACCCCAATGACGGATCTGGTGACCGATCCAACCTCGGCCAACTACCAACAGGCCCCCGTGGACCTGCGCCGCATACAGGACGGCACGATTTTCTTCGCTACCGGACCCAACGGCGACACATTGAAGGCCTTGAATGCAGTCAATATTATCAAAAATATGAATTTGAAGGAAGTAATTAATGCATTCAACGAAGTCGAAGGGCTTTCTGCTAAGATTGATGAAAACGACAATAAATTAAAAATCAGTTCCAAAACCCAAGGCGAAAAAATTGCAGTCATCTCGGATCGTACCGGACTGTTGGCAGCATTGGGTATGGGTGCCCTGTTTGGCGGCACCGGGGCTGCGGACATGCGGGTCAATCCCGATTTATTGAAGAATTCCGATCTGTTGGCCATGGGTCGCCTCAATGTGGACAGCCTGACCGCACCAACCAAGGTCTCTTTTGATGACACCAACAGTCGAGGTGCCCTGGAACTGGGAAATCTCCGTGCGACCCGGATCCAATTGTTCAAAGACAACGCCACCTTGACCGGACATTACGCCAATATGGTCGGTGAGTTGGGAGCCAAGGTCAAACAGAACAAAGAGAGCTTGACCGCCCAGGATGCTGCCCAATCGTTTATCGCAGATGTCAGAGAATCCATTTCCGGAGTCTCACTGGAAGAAGAATTGACGGATTTGATGCGCTTTCAACGTGCTTTTCAGGCTTCCAGCAAGATGGTGGGTGTCGCTGACGAGCTGATGCAGACCATCATTCAAATGGTCTAAGGTTTTAAAGGAGTCTTCCCATGCGTGTCACCAACGGTTTGATGTTCAAGAATGGCGTTCAAGCCATGCAGCAGCAGCAGCAGGATCTCTTGAAGGTCCAGGAGCAAAGCGTCAGTGGCAATGCCATGATGCGGCCTTCGGATGATCCTTCCGCCCTGTACCGTCATCTGGTTGTCTCGGCAGATTTGTCCGGGGTGCAGAGCCTGAAAAAAACCACTCAGTTTGCTGGTGAACGTTTGACTCTGGCAGATACACACATGAGTCAGATTCATGACACCCTGTTGAATGCTCAGGATCTGGTTTTGAAAATGGGTGAAAGCTCCACAGGTGGCAATCCCTCCATTTTCAAGGCCGAGGCCCAGCAACCGTTGTCCTGGTACAAGGACATCATGAACAGTGCCAACGCCCAATTGGATGAGGTGCCGTTGTTTGGTGGTGGCAAGCAGCAACCGCCCTTTTCCGAAACCAATCTCATGGCCACCACGGTACGGGTGCAATCTGCCGGACGCTCTTCCTTGTCCGAGGCAACAGTGCCACAGAACTTTGTCCCCAGCGTCACCCCTGGGTCTGTGCCAGACAACATGCCTTTGCAAGTGCGGGTCACCTCTCAGGCTGACATCAACCAGTATGAGGTTACCATTAATGATGTCAATGGTTCCACCAGTACCTCCACAGCAACCCTGAATGACAAAGGGGTGTTGGATCTCGGTAATGGCATCGAAGTCAAACTCACCGAACCGTCGAAAACAGGGGACGTTTATGCATTCAACGTGGTGGCCAACAAACAAGGTACTGCCGAGGTCCAACCCCAGGAAACCGTTGTCGCCAGCTTGACCCCTGGAACCGTGCCATCCGACCTGCCTGTCAGCGTGCAGGTGACGTATCTGGCAGCCAGCAATCAATTTCAGGCCGATATCAATGGGGTCAAACAACCCCCGGTCACCCTGGATGCCAACAGCCAGTTGGATTTGGGCCATGGGATGAAATTGACGCTCAATGCAAATCCGCAAACCGGAGATGTCTATTATTTCGAAGTGGTTCCCAAATACCAGGGCGGCTTCGAGGATCGTCCGGTCCGGGTGCAAAGCGGGGCCGTACTCCCTGGCAATGTAACAGGTCAGGAATTGTTGGAAGGCTCCGGTCCTTATGGCAAGGGTGCCAACATACTGGGAGCCATGGCCGCATTGCGGGGTGCCTTGTTGCGTGCTGACCCGAAAGAAGTGGCACTCCAATTGAATAGGGTACAACTGGCCCGTGGTCAGGTGTCAGATATGCAGGGCGTGACCGGTATTCGCAGCACCCAGGTGGATGCGATCCATAACACTCTGGGCGCAGACGAAACCACCTTGAGCAAATTGAAAGCAGATAATCTGGAAGTGGATGTGTTCAAGGTGATGTCCGATCTCCAGCAAACGTCTCAGGCCATGCAGCTTCTGACCAGTTCGGAGCGGCAAGTTTTAAATACATCATTAATTGATTTCATTCAATAGGTTTCTTGGGAGCGGAGGAAAAAACTATGGAAATTCACGGAACCCGGTTCGGTGTGCTGGAATTTGCAGAAAAAGAAGTGATCATCCTGAATGAGGGACTGCTGGGATTTCCGATGAGTCGGCGGTTTCTCCTCTTTCCGTATGGACAGGACTCCTCTTTTTTCTGGTTGCAGTCAGTGGACGAACCCGAAATTGCGTTCATCGTCATCAACCCCTTCGACTTCTTCGCGGACATGGAGTTTGTCATCGAGGATGCAGATGCGGAAGCGATTGGCTGCCCCAGTGGCGATGACGTGGAAATTTTTACCCTGGTCACCATCCCGGAAGGCAAACCGGAAGAGATGCGGACCAATCTGGCTGGACCTGTGGTGGTGAATACCGCGAATCGCATGGGGCGACAGATCCTGATCAAAGAATATTCGCCCAGACAGTTGTTGATCCCGCAAGAATTGCGTCAGTCGTACATGCAAGAGCGGGAAGCCGATAAGCGACGCTTCGGTCGGCAGGAGACGCGCCAGAAAATCCGGCGCGACAGAGTACCCCAAAGAATGGCCGCTGCTGGCTGAACGTATCAAACGCACGCGAACGCACCGAATAAAGGAATCGAACCATGCCACTTTATATCAATACCAATGTCGCCTCCTTGAACACTCAACGCCATTTGCTGGGTTCCAGCGGCGATCTGACCCGAGTGTTTTCCCGTTTGTCATCGGGTTTGCGGATCAACACAGCGGGTGACGATGCCGCCGGACTGGCCATTTCCAACCGGATGACCTCCCAGATTCGCGGATTGACACAGGCTGTACGCAATGCCAATGACGGCATCTCCGTCTCCCAGGTGGCGGAAGGGGCGTTGGAAGAGCATTCCAACATGCTGCAACGGATCAATGAACTGTCGGTGCAGGCTGCCAACGCCACCAACAGCGACGCGGATCGTGCGAGCCTCCAACAGGAAGTCGGTCAACTGTTGAACGAAATGGAACGGGTGGCTCAGGAGACCGAGTTCAACAACTGGCCCATGCTCAACGGCAAGACCCAGCCGCTGATTTTCCATGTGGGTGCCAGAGAAGACCAGACCATCAAGGTGCATTTGGCCGACGCCAGAGCCTCCACCCTGTTGGCCCAGCCTCAATTGGCCAATCCCAATGCCCCGGAGAGCGTCAACAATACCAAGATCAAGGGTATGGCCATCAAGGCCCCCAATCCACCACTGGCCAACTCCAAACTGTTCAGTTCCAACGTGGCAGTGGGCATCAATGCCATTGCCAACGCCGATGACAGCAAACCCGCCCCCTGGACCAAAGAACCGGCCAAGGTGACGGAAAACATGGTCAAGGCATTCGAGGGGAACGTCGCAGCCAAGGATGCGGCCAACACGGCTCGGACCGATACAAACAGTGTTGCCTCGCAGGTTGCCGCCATTACGTTGACCACCACCACTCCCAGCAGCATCAAGGCGGACGTTTACGCCAAAGTGGGGGGTGCAGCAACAACGGCCATCACCAATCAGAACCTGAATGGCACCGAGTCGGTGGAGACCATAGCCGCAGTCATCACAGCGGCAGACAGCTCGATCACGACTGCCAATGCCAAGGTGGTGGCTGCTGCGGTGATCGCGGCCTCCCGTCCTGGTGCCAGTATTCTGGACGCCCGCAACTCGGCGGCAGCTCAGGCCATTCGCAATGCCGATACTTCCCTCAGCCTGGACAAGGCCCAAGTGATTGCCGCCGCTTCCTACAAGGCAGCGGAATCCGCCACTCGGACCAACCTCCTGGCCGAGGCAAACAACGGCACAACGGCCATGCTGACCAAAACCAATGTCAATGTGAATGACCAGGCTGCGGTGGTATCTGCCATCACAACGGGCGTTACGAATGGGGATTCGGCAGACAAAATCGTCCTGGCTGCGGTGCGGGCTGACGCTGGCAGTAATCTGACCATGGATGAAGCACGCATCATCGTGGCGGCTGCGAAAAATCCCACGACAGCTCAAGGTTCTGCAACAGCTGTGCCCACCAAGGATGCCGTTGTCGCTGCCATCGCCGCTTCCGGTTCGACCGACAAGGTGCTGGAAAATGCCGTGAATGTCGGTGGTGTGAAAGATGTCCCGGTTGGTAATCTGCTCCTGGTGATCAATGCGTTCCGTGCAGCCATCAGCCAGGGTGCGGACATCGAAACCGCTGCCGCTGCTGCCAGAGAAGCGGATGCCGGAAAGACGCTTTCCATCGACAACGCCAAGGTGATTGCCGCAGGTGGCAAGGCGGCTGCCGTACTGGGTGGTTCGGTAGACCAGGCCAGCACTGCGGCAGCCAACATGGCCAGGGTACTGGATGTCCGTGACTATACCGTCACCTATGCGGCCAAATACGGTGCCAAACCGGCTCCAGACGAACATGTCGTGGTTCCTGAGTGGCTGATTGACACCAGCGGCAAGAACAAATTTCCGCCCGTGCCATTGGTGGACATCACCGGGGCCTCCATCCCCACGGATCCGACGCTGCCCTTCAATCCCCCCAGCACGGACGCCACCAATCCCCCGTTGAACGGGGCCAAGGCAGCCGGGCAGATGTTGGCAGTCATTGCCAGTGCCATTGACCGGGTCTCGTCAACACGGGCCGAGTTGGGCGCGATTGAAAATCGTTTCGCTTCCAATATCAAAAACCTCGACAACGTGGTGGAAAATGTTTCCGCTGCCCGCTCACGGATCATGGATGCGGACATCGCCGCCGAAACGGCCAACCTGACCAAGCTCTCCATCATGCAACAGGCCGGTACAGCCATTCTGGCCCAGGCCAATCAGGTGCCCCAGTTGGCGTTGCAGTTGCTCAAGTAGGTTGAATCCCCCCCTCTTCCTTGGTCCGAGGGAGAGGGGGGATGTCCAACCTTGTCGAATGCAAGCGTCATGAATCGCATGCATTGGGCCATTCATGGGAGGGATTTCTGACAAAAAAGGCTGGGCATGGCAGTGAACGCAGAGGCAAAATTTACCGGAACGAATTGAACATATTTTGATAAATGATTGATAAATATAAAAAAAACAGTTTGGCACACGTAATGCATAACACTAAATAGAAAAATTGAGCAGCATGTTACAGAATTTGGTCGGATCCTCCACCAGCGGGATGCCGACAGGGGAACAACAACGGGATGCTTCGATACGGCGAATCAGACAGATGACGCCGCAAGCAATCGAGGAGATGATGATGGATATCCATGGCACGCGGTTTGGAACTCTGAAATTCAGGGAGGAAGAGCTGATCACACTCGCGCAGGGAATGATGGGATTTCCCAACAGCAAGAGGTATCTCATGTTTCCCTATTCGGAAGACTCTTCTTTCTTTTGGTTGCAATCCGTGGATGAACCGGAGATCGCGTTTATTGTGATCAATCCTTTCGATTTCTTCGCGGAGCTGGAATTTTTGATCGAGGATGCGGATTCGGCAGCCATTGGCCTGGAAAAAGGGGAGGATCTGGAGGTCTTTACCCTTTTGACCATCCCGGATGGCAAGCCTGAGGAGATGCGGACCAATCTGGCCGGACCTGTGGTGGTGAATGTCAGCAACCGTCAAGGTCGTCAGGTAGTGGTCAAGGAATATTCGGCGCGCCAGCCGTTGATACCAATGGAAATGCGGAGCAACTACCGAGAGCAGGCGAGAGGGAAAAGGTTTGTCAAACAAATGGTTGCGGTTTCCTGACCGCTTGACTACTTAAACAAAGGATTACAGCCATGCCACTTTTTATCAATACCAACGTCGCTTCCCTGAACGCCCAACGGAATCTGGAGCGTTCCACCCTCTCGCTGGGACAGACCTTTGCGCGTCTGGCTTCAGGCTTGAGGATCAACTCGGCCAAGGATGATGCCGCCGGACTGGGCATTTCCACCCGCATGACCTCACAGATCCGAGGCATGAATCAGGCCATTCGCAATGCCAATGATGGCATCTCGCTGGCCCAGGTGGCCGAAGGCGCGCTGAATGAATCCGGCAATGCCTTGCAACGGATTCGTGAACTGGCCGTCCAGTCTGCCAATGCGACCTATAATGATACGGACCGGATCAACCTCCAGAAAGAGGTCGGTCAATTGCTGTCAGAGGTCCAGCGGATCTCCAAAGATGTGGAATTCAACAATCAAAAGGTGTTGACCGGCTCTTTTAGCGGAAGAGTCTTTCAGGTGGGAACCAATGCCGGGCAGACCATCAAGGTCACCATCCTGGCGGCTTCCAGAGAAGCTTTGAGCGTGAATTCACTCACGATTTCAACTGTAGCCGGTGCCAGCATGGCTTTGGTCCAGGTAGACAATGCGTTGAAAAGGATTTCTGACATTCGGGCGGATCTGGGTGCGGTCCAGAATCGTTTCGAAGCGGTGATTGCCAACCTGTCCAATGTGGTGGAAAACATGTCAGCAGCCCGTTCGCGGATCATGGACGCCGATATTGCCAACGAAACCGCCACCCTGACCAGGAATGCCATTTTGCAACAGGCTGGAACCGCAGTATTGGCACAGGCCAACCAGCAGCCCCAATTGGCTTTGCAGTTGTTGGGCAAATGAGCCATTGAGAACTTCCGGACATGGTCTCATGGATTGAAGTGCCTCTTAAGATGGGGTTCTGGAACAAGGGGCACACATTTTTCAGCCATGATGGCTTTTTTTCCACAAGAAATGCTTCCGATCAGCCGATAAATCAAACAAGGCTGGTTGGTTTTTGAAACAAGGGATACCGCAACAATGAAATCACCAGCGATAATAGATGTGACGCGCTCGATGATGTCTGTGTGCGACAGGACCAGGCCAGCTCCCCATGGAGAGAACAGTATCGATGGAGATGAAGCAGACACGCTTTTTTTGGAATCCCTCGTGGCCGAGGCCAATCGCTCTTTGGACAGTTTGAATGCTGTGCAGGTTATGCTGGATGACCAGCAGAAAGAAACGTCCGTTTGTGTGGCCTATCGGGACTCCAAACTGCCAATCGGACGGATTTCCGGCCAGGACATTCCAGAACTGGCCAGTCGGGTGAAAGAATTGCAGGGCCTGTTGTTTGACGGAACCCAACCGTTATACATCCCCCTGCCCAATCAATCGCAACGGGTGGCTTGACAGGGACAGACCAGATCTCCCCTGAATGGCCCTGCCCTGGATGGGGAAGACAAGGAGACTCTCATGGCAATTGGTGGTGTGACGATTTCAGGAATGGCCAGTGGCTTGCCGCCGGATCTCGTGGACAAGCTGGTAGAGGCGCAGAAGACCAATCTCAAGGCTTATCAGCGGGACAAGGATTTTTATACATCCCAGCAGACGAGCTTTGGCGAGCTGGAAACCAAAATGCTCGCCCTGGAAACCAAAGCCAAGGAACTGCAAGACACCTCTGCCTGGTCGCCCCATACCACGAGTACCTCGGATTCTGATCGGATCACGATCACCGCCGATTCGTCGGCCCAATCATCGATGCATTCGGTGGTGGTGGGCCAGCTGGCGACGTATGACATGGTTTCCATGACCACAGGGGTCACCGACAAAAACGATACCATGGGGGCAGGTGCAGATTTCACGTTTACCTATAATGGCACGAAATACGGTACAAGTGGAGACACTCAGACACCGGGCTTTGACAGTGCCTCACTGGAAAACCAGACTCTCTATGATCTGGCCAGCAAGATCAACGGCATTGATTATGGTGATCAATCGGGTGTGAGTGCCAGCGTTCTTTTCGACGGATCCCAGTATCGATTGATCCTGACAGCCAAGGATAGCGGCACTTATAATAATGGTGGAGATCGCATCACCCTGGAAGGCTCGACCTCTTTCAGCATGGCAGCAGCAGGCAGCTTTGACGTCAATTCTTTTGAGAAGACCAACGGTTCCCCACAAGACGCCATTTTGAAAATTGATGGCATCGATGTCACCAGCACCTCGAACCAGGTGACCACAGCCCTGACTGGTGTGACTTTGCAGTTGAAGTCCATCACTTCGGGAACGACCGTGGCCAATGGCAAGGTGGATGCCACTGGAACTCCGGTCAATGTCACGATTCAAGATGACAAAACCGCGCTGAAGACGACCTTGACTGGCTTTGTGGATGCCTTCAACGGTATTATTGATTATGTCAATTTGCATAAAACCGATTCTTTGAACGGCGACAGTCTGTCTCGCAGTGTCATTTCCCAGATGCGTGGTGTTCTGAATACCAAAACCCAGTCTGCCACAGGGGATCTGACCCCTTTTTCCACGCTGGCGGAAATGGGATTGCGCACGGATCAGAAGACCGGCAAGATCAGTTTCAATGGTACATCCCTGGATGCGGCTTTGACGACTGATTTCAACAGCGTTACCCGGTTGTTCACCTCCAAGCATGCCGATTCCTCGGAGACGTTCAACGAGGGGCTGGCCTATCGGATGGCCGATCTCATTGATACTTTGACCTCCAGCACGGGAGGGGCTGTCACCGGCAAAAAAGATGGCATCAAGGCCCGTCTTGACCGATTGGACAAGAGCATCACCAGGGAAAATGCCCGGCTGGACAAAATACGTGAAACATTGACCAGGAAATTTTCCAATTTAGAGCAAATGATTTCAAGAATGAACAGTGCCAGTGGATCCATGATGAGTTCATTGGACAAGCTGAAGTGATAACCCGGATTGGTGGACACGGAGAGGCAAGTGGAAATACAAGTCATGGAAAATATCAAGCAGGCCGCACCTCCTTTGCATGAGGCTCCTCCTACACAGTTGGATGTCTTGATTCAACTGTACGAAGGGAGTATACACTTTCTGGAAGAGGCCTCGAAGGCCTGCGAAGAGGGTCGAGTTGCCGAATTCAAACACTGGATGCAACGTGGCCGACGCATCATTGAAGAGTTTCAAAAGACATTGGATTTTACGCAGGGCGGGCAGGTTCCGGCCCAACTGAATGATCTTTACCTGTACATGCTGGAGAGTCTGACCCAGGCGGGTTTGACCCATGAAGCACACTATATACAGAGGGTGATTCATCAGTTGCGTATACTTCTGGATGGCTGGCGTGGGATTCGTTCCCCGGCGGCTGCGGCATTCATGGATCATTGAGAGCGACGAATCGCCATGTCTTATGGCTTGCGCAGTTACAAGAGTTCAAAGGCCAATACCGCCTCCAGGGAGGATCTGCTGATTCTTCTGTATGAGGGAGCGATTCGTTTTCTGGAACGCTCCATTGAAGAATTTTCCTCCGGGAGTTTAAGCGACCACAAGATGAGTTTGCGACGTGGCATTGCCATCATTGCGGAGTTGCAGAACACCTTGAATTTTGATAAAGGCGGTGAATTGGCCATACAGCTTTTTGACCTGTATGCCTACATGCTGGATCAGCTCACCCAGGCCAATTTGCGCAAGGATATGGAATGTGTTCGTGACGTGATTCGTCATTTGACGACGTTGTTGGAAGGGTGGCGTGATGCGGTGCGTCAGGTCAAAATGGAATCCATGGCTCCGCCGCCTGCGATGGATGCCCCGCCCCGTCGGATTGGCGGCATGGTTTGATGGTCATGAGTGCCAAGGCCATTCAGACTTTGTTGTCCAGGTTGAACGCGATTCTGGACCAGCTTGGCAGCCCTGAAACTCTGTCCGGGGAGGATGTGGGACGGCTGGTTGCAGAGTGGGAGATGGAAATGGGGCGATTGGAGGCTTATACCAGTCGATTTCCAGAAGGGGTGACACCGGGTGATGGCACACGCGAGGGGATGGTTCGTTTTGTCGCGCGGATCGCCGAGGTGCAACCGATTCTGGTGCAACACAAATCTGAAATCGCTGATCAGCTGTTTTCGGAAAATCGGCGGGTACACGCTTTGCGTCGGGGGTATGGCGTGATGACGCAAGCCTCCAGGATGATTGATCATACTGCTTGATGTTGAGAAAAATTAAAACCTTGGGGGGCGGTGAACCGCCCCCCAAACCCCCCACCCTTTTTTTTTATTAATTTTTTTTAAAAAAATATTAAAAAAAAAGAGGG
>JAMOBH010000070.1:0-19208 GCA_039908085.1 Magnetococcus sp. YQC-5 | reverse complement strand
ATCCCGACACTCAGGCCCTTACCAACAATCAAAGTGTCAACGATAGCTTTACTTTGCGGGTCACGGATGGTGTCGCCACCCAGACAGTGGATGCGGTTTTTGCCATCACAGGCAGAAACGACACTCCGACGGTCAAGGCTGGCACAGCCACTGCCACTTTGGTGGAAGCTGGTGGGGTAGCCAATACCACCACAGGAACAACCTCTTCCAGCATCACTCTGACCAGGGGGGATGTGGATGGCGTAGCCAGTCATGACACGGTCTGGCTGGCCAGCAATGGCTGGAGTACTGCCAATGAAGGTATGACATACGCCAAGACAGGGATTTACGGCACTGTTACTTTGACACTGGCCTCTGGCGTGGTCAGTTATCATTTGGATGATGCCGATACCGACACCCAGGGGTTGACCAGTGGCCAGAGTGTAACCGATTCCTTTACAATTCGTGTGACGGATGGCAACACCACCCAGAGCGTCAATGCAGTATTTTCCATTACAGGCGGTAATGACACCCCGGTTGGTGTGAACGACACAGCGAGCGCAGTTGAAAAAGGGGGTAATGCCAATGCTGCAGCAGGCCATCACGCCACAGGCAACGTTTTGATGAATGACACGGATGTGGATGCAACCGGAGCGACCAAAACCGTAATTGCGCTACGTACCGGCACCGAAGCGTCAGGAACAGGCACCTTGGGTACAGTTGGCTCGGCCCTGATTGGAGCTTATGGAAGCCTGACCTTGAACAGTGATGGCAGCTATAGCTATTTCATTGATGAGAGTAATGCAAGAGTCCAAGCACTTCGGGTAACGGGTCAACAGATTACAGATTCTTTCACGTATACGCTCAGGGATGCGGAAAGCCTCACCGACACCGCCGAACTTACGATCAGCATTGACGGTCGCAATGACAACCCGGTGGGTGTGAATGACACAGCCACAGCCACAGAAAGAGGCGGCGTTGCCAATGCCACAGCAGGCAATAATGCCACGGGCAACGTATTGACCAATGACACCGATGTGGATGGTGAGGGAGAGACCAAAAGCGTTATTTCCATTCGTACCGGCCTCAAGAGCGCGGAGGCTGGCACCAGTGGCACGGTCAATGCCGCATTGATCGGAACGTATGGCCGCTTGACCATGAATGCCGATGGCACGTACACCTACGTCATCGACGAAACCAACGTGCAAGTTCAGGCCTTGCGCACCACAGGACAAACCCTCGCGGAATATTTCACCTATATGGTTTCCGATGCGGGTCATCTCACGGATACAGCCCAACTTACCATCACCATTAAGGGTAGCAATGACAACCCTGTAGGTGTTGACGACACAGCCATTGCCATTGAGGCTGGTGGTATCAACAATGCCACAGCAGGCAATAATGCCACGGGCAACGTATTGACCAATGACACCGATGCGGATGTAGAGGGAGAGACCAAAAGCGTCACCACCATTCGTACCGGCCTTAAAAACGTGGAGGCTGGCACCAGTGGCACGGTCGGGACTTCATTGAACGGAAGCTATGGCCGTTTGACCATGAATGCCGATGGCACGTACACCTACGTCATCGACGAAACCAACGTGCAGGTTCAGGCCTTGCGCACCACAGGACAAACCCTCACAGAATATTTCACCTATACGGTTTCCGATGCGGGTCATCTCACAGATACAGCACAACTCACGATCACCATTGATGGTCGCAATGACAACCCTGTAGGTGTTGACGACACAGCCACCGCCATTGAGGCTGGAGGCATCAACAATGCCACAGTTGGCAGCAGTGCCAAAGGTAATGTATTGGCCAATGATACCGATGTGGATTCAACCGGAGAAAACGATGTGGATTCAACCGGAGAAAACGATGTGGATTCAACCGGAGAAACCAAAAGCGTTTCTGCCATTCATACTGGTGATGGCAAGATGGGAACCCTTGGTGCCACGCTTTCAGGGATCTATGGAAGCCTGACCATGAATGCCGATGGCACATATGAGTATGCCATCAACGACGCCCATGTGGATGTTCAGGCATTGCGCACCAATGAAACCCTCACAGAAACTTTTGTTTATACCATGCAAGATGCTGGAGGTCTTGCTGCCACGGCCAAACTGAGCATCATCATTGAGGGTCGCAACGATACACCCATTTTAAAAACGGCCATCAAGGATCCATCCTGGAGTGGTCCTGGTCCCAAGGAATTTCAATTTCCAACGGATACATTCCAAGATGTGGACCACGATGATACGTTACACTATTCTGCCACTTTGGCTGATTTGACCAAACTGCCAAGCTGGTTGGTGTTGAATTCCGATACGCGCACCTTCAGTGGCATACCTCCGTTTGACAGCAAAGTGGGTCAGGTGATCGTGACGGCCACGGATCTTTCCGGGGCATCTGCGACGGTTGATTTTGCAATAAAAATCAACAATCCAGCTCCGATACCACAACCAAAAACAACGATCATTCAAGCATCTGTACAAACGCCTGTCAATACAGCCCAGGCCAGCACTTCCACCAGCAGTCAGACTCCGGTCACTTACACGCCCGCGCCCAGTAACCTGACGAATATCAGTAGCAGCACGGTGGCCCCGATAGTCACCTTCGTGACCAGTTCACCGCCACCCACCACTCTTCCTGCTCCATCCAACGCACTGTCGCAGCCTTCCTCGTCATCAACACCTTCGGGTGTCAATCAAGCGTCCGGCTTGTCTACCGGTTCGGTACTGAGTTTTAATTATGCTGCAATACAGCCATCAAGTTCGGTGGTCAAAATTTCTGCGGCTTCAACGTTTGCAGCCCCGACCTCCATTGTTTCGGCCCCGATGGCGTCGCCTCCCGTGACCCCGACCCCCGTTGTTTCGGCCCCGATGGCCTCACCTCCCGTGACCCCGCCCCCTGTGGCCCCGTCCCCCGTGGCTCCCATTCCCGCAGCTCCTGTGGAATCTTCTGCCCCGGCACCAGCAGTTCCGGCATCTCCGCTGCCTTCTGAGAATACAGCACCAACAGCTCCAGTGGAAGCACCGGCCCCGGCCACAACACCTGCAACCCAGACCCAGAGCCAGACCGCAGAGTCTGTCGTACCGGTTCCGACGGTGTCCACACCAACGGTTTCCACGCCCACGCCTTCTACGTCAGAGGCTGCACCTGCCAACGCCGGCTTTCAGGTAGCCAAAGCTGCGGCCCAATCAAGCTCTGGCCAATCGGGACTCTTTTTGGCTCAAGGGATTCCAGATGTGGTCGCAGGAGGGGGAGGGAAAATCGACTTTTCAGTTCCTTCCACGGCTTTTTCTCATACTGACGGTAATGCGACGGTTCAACTTTCTGCTCAACAAGTTGACGGAAAGGCACTTCCAACCTGGTTGAAGTTCGATGCCAAGACCGGCAAATTTTCCGGCGATCCCCCTCCTGGTCAAGGAGAACTGGTCATCACCGTGAAAGCCACAGACAGTGAAGGCCGAGAGGCAACGGCCATATTCCACATCAAGCTGGGTGAACAAGGACCAAAAGAAAAAGATAAAAATATCGAAAAAGACAAAACCAATGATCAGCACAGCACGCTGGATGAAAATAAGGGGGGGTGGTTGCGGGTGGTCAAGCTGACAGGAAAAGGGGATGGCGTGCGGGTTTGGAACGGCAAACCAGCTTTCAGCAAGCAATTGGCCAGTGCCGGACGGGAGGGCATGCATCAACGTGCCGCCCAATTGCAACGGGCTGCCATGCAATTGGCCAATCGTCATCTGGCGTGATTGCAAGCTTTTTACTGAAGGCTGAATAAAGGGGGTACAGATGTCTGCTGAAGGCTGGATCAAGGGAGGCAGAGGGAGCCATCCTTCTGCCTGGGTCCAAAGAGGGGAATACCATACCGATTAAATTTATAGCCTTTAGGGAAATAGGTATGGTGATGAAATGGACCCCTCCCTTTTGAAACGGCCTCAAATGGGCCAGAATGGAATGTCCAAATAGAATTATTCCAGATCAATGCGCGCTCTGCGACGGGCACCAAAGAACCGTTCCAACTCTTGCCGCACCTCCTGGTGTGGACGAGATGGCTGGTCCGCCCCTGCTTGCAGACCAATGGTGGCCGAACGTTTCGTTAAAACGGCTTGCAAACGTTTGCGGTGCAGGGTGTATACCAGTTCCTTTATGGCGTTGACTGTTTTTTCTGACATGTCTGAAAATACCAAAAAACATATTTTATCAGGGGGTGCATCGCCTGGCATCACGCTACGCACGATACCGTCAACCACTATCTGGCCGTGACGCAATTGGTGGATCTCCAGCTTGATTGCAGATCCGATTTTGAAATTCCACTCTGACGAAGGAATGAAGGCGAATTCCATTTGGGTGATGCTGATTTTAGTCATGCGACCCGATGAAGTTGGCTTACCCACCAACGCAATCCGAATGTAATCTTCAAAGGCGACTGGCGTACCCAGACGCACTTGCGTCTCCTGCACCATGGAAACCGCCAGAGATGCACTTAAGTTTTCTCCTTTTTCGTACAACTCAATACCGACACCATCCTGGCTGACATGAACCACCCGACACGGAAATGTCCTTTCTTCATTCAATAGGGTTGTGCGCAGTATCCCCTGCATCTCCTGAGTCACCTCAATGGGTGGTGTATCGGTGGACAAAAACAGCCCACGCAAGGAGATGTCACGGGTCATGCCGATACATTTGTTCCCGCCGGGAAATTCCAGTACCGCATAATGATTGAACCATACGCGTTCACATCTCCGGTGCCAATGGGGTGTGGTTGCCTCCTTTCTTGCTTCCATAATCGTCCCGCTCACCTCCAGACACGATACCCTTGGCAAGGAACCTCATAAGTGACTCTGACACTACTCATCAATTTTGTCACAATGATGTCAAATGACGCAAGCCCGATCGCCAGGTTGCGCCTGGGATGCGGCAAGCAAAAGCTTGGCATTCCTGGCCGTATTTGGGTATAGTGGCCAAACTGTCCATTTTATATTCTTCTCATCGCCAGGTGACGCATGCGGTATTTCAGATGGTTAGTAATCATCTTGATCGCCGATTTTCTCCTTACCCAGCCTCTGTCTGCCGACCAGGAGATCCCGTTTTTGGTCTATTATGCCAAGGATGCGCCCATTCAGGAGTTGCTCCCTTATCATGTGTTGGTATTTGACAGCGATGCCCATCCTCCCCTGGATCCGTTGTTGGATCGTGGCAAGCGGGTACTCGGTTATCTGAGTCTGGGCGAGGTGAGCGATAATCGTGCTTATTTTTCCTGGCTCAAAAAATCGGGTTTGTTGATTCGGGAAAATCCCAATTGGCCAGGAAGTTTTTTGATCGATATGCGGGATGACCGATGGAGCAGGCATGTGCTTGAACGGATCATCCCGCGCATCTTGCAGCACGGATTTCAAGGTATTTTTTTGGACACCCTGGATCATGCCATCCACCTGGAGCATGAAAAGCCGTATCAGCGGATACGGCAGGCCGCTATTGATCTGGTTTCCGCCATACGGATTCACTACCCCGATCTGCTCATCATGATGAATCGCGGGTATGGGATCCTGCCGGAAGTGGCGGCGAAAATCGATATGCACCTGGCAGAATCCCTACACACCGATTATGACTTCACCAAGAAAAAATATCGCATGCGCAACACGGATGAAATCGATCCAATCCTTGCCTTGTTGCATGCAACCCGCAAACATCATCCGCGCATACAGTTCTTTGCGCTTGACTATTGGGATCCAGAGGAGCGGCCTGCCATTGACCGTCTTTACCGAACCGCGCGTGCGAACGGTTTTCACCCTTATGTTGCCACCATCCAACTGAACCAGATCATTCAGAGACCAGAACAAAGATGACGGCGATTTTTGCAGCCAAGGAGGTAATACATGGCAACCTGCTTGATTACTGGCGGATGCGGATGGATGGGTTCCCATCTGTCGGATGCACGGATCACACGTGGCGACACGGTGCGCATCCTGGAGGACCTTTCCACGGGAAAACGTGAACAAGTGGATCCTCGATGCGAAATCATTCCGAAAAGGGCGTGGCCGTGCATTTCGATCTTCCTCAGGCAGATTGTCAACCCTGCCAAGAGGCCCCTGGAGGAGGAATTGCGGCGCACCCTGGCCAATCCCCCTTGAACCGGACCTGGATCTTTCTGGCCGTTCTGCTCTTTTCCTGGCGCGTGGGCCATACCGAGGAGGCGGCATCGGGTCTTGTGTTCCGTCCAATCCCAAGGACCATTCTGGCTTTTTATGACGGCAGCACCCATCAAACTCCCTGGAATCAGCCGGTTCACCGCATGGCGGAGATGCCCCTGAATCATCTGGGGTTGCATGTGCGTCATCACGATCTTTTCGCACCTTTGCCCGATCAGAAAGAGATGCAGTCCATCCGGGGCATCCTTCTTTGGATGGAACGGGATACCATGCCCGCACCCGAAGCCTTTCTGCGCTGGGCACGCAAGGCCATGGAACAGGGGGTCCGCATGGTCGTGATGGGCATCGTACCGTTCAAAAAGGATTTGTCCGGACGCAATGTCCCGGATGCCGAACTGCAAGATTTCTGGCGCACCTTTGGACTGGATCCACAATTCGACTGGATCCGCTTTACCCACAATCACGAATTGGTGGATCGGGATCCCGATCTGTTTGATTTTGAGCGTCGCCTGACCGGGGTGATCCCCTCCTTCGGCAGCATGAAACAATTGGATCCCGCCATGCGGGTTCATCTGGCGGCACGCAGTCATCGGGATCCGGCAACCGATGCGATACTGGTGGCCACCGGCCCCAGGGGCGGATATGTGGCGGAATCCTACTCCGATTTCACGGTCCAAGGGAGTGAGTTGTTCCGACAGTGGTACATCAACCCCTTTGTCTTTTTTGAAAATGCCTTTGCAACCGAAACAATTCTAAAACCGGACACAAATACATTATCCAACCGGCGCATCTATTACAGTCATATCGATGGAGATGGATGGCGTAATTTCAGCGATC
This sequence comes from Magnetococcus sp. YQC-5, assembly GCA_039908085.1. GTDB lineage: Bacteria > Pseudomonadota > Magnetococcia > Magnetococcales > Magnetaquicoccaceae > Magnetaquiglobus. The sequence continues at coordinate 12,228 of JAMOBH010000070.1, read as the reverse complement.
AAAGCATTCACAAAACCGTTCGTCAGGATGAAAAAAAATATGCTTCGGAGGTCATTCTGGAACAAATCGTTCTGAAATATGCCAGTCTGCCTGTCACCGTGGCACCGATCCAGGGCGACCTGGATCCAAAGCGGTTTGGCAATCCCCGTTTGATGGAAGTGGCACGTGCCTTCTTCTTGCAGCCCAACGTGGAAATCGGGTCACATACCGACTCGCATCCTTTGTTCTGGAATTTTTTTGAGGATTACACGCAGGCAAAGGAAGATCCCTATCTGCATTATTATCCCAAGTTGAAGAACAATGGATTCATTGCCCAGTTGATCTCCCTGTTGGATTGGCGCAACCGGTATCGAAAGGTGCAGATGGATACCGGCAAATGGAAGGAACTCCTGGAAAATGCCCGCAAGGAGAAACGGCACGAGCATGGCCAGGAGAAGATCATAATGGATTATCAGACGCCCCGAGTTTATCATTTCGGCCCTTTCAAGCTTCAGGAGGAGATTCAAGGGGTCATCGACTTCTTGAATCAACTCGCGCCACCAGGAAAAAAAGTGATGGTCGTGCAATGGTCAGGAGACACAATGCCCTTTGAACGGGCCATTGCCGCGACTCGCGAGGCCGGTGTCGGCAATATCAATGGTGGCGACTCCCGTTTTGACCGACAGTTTCCTTCCGTGGCCTGGGTGGCCCCCCTGGGGCGTCAAGTAGGCAAGGAGTGGCAGACTTATGCATCCAACAGCAACGAAAACACCTACACAGAACTCTGGTCGGCCAATTTTTTCGGTTTCAAGCATTTGATCAAGACCGCCCGCAACACCGAAACCCCCCGCCGGATCAAACCGTTCAACCTCTATTATCACATGTATTCTGGAGAACGCATTGCCAGCCTGAACGCCTTGCGACATAATCTGAATCAAGTTGCCGCCCTGCCCCTGGCTCCTGTTTTTACCGGCCATTTTGTGGCCATGGTGCAAGGTGCCATCGCCACGAGGCTGGAGCAGGCACAGGATGGACGCTTCCGCATCCGGGATCGAGGTGCCCTGGAGAGCGTGCGTCTGGATGCCGCCTCGCATCGGGCCGTCGATTTCACCGCATCGCAAGGGGTGATCGGCCAGCGTCATTTCCAGGGAAGCCTGTATGTGGCCCTGGATGGCGCGCACCCGGAGCCGGTCGTACACTTGCGCAACCATCACGCCATCGGAAGCCCGCCGCATGCCGATGTCCCTTATCTGCTGGAAGGACGTTGGCGGGTTTGGGGGGTGGAATGGGGCAAGAATGGAAGCGTCACCATGAAGACCCAGGGCTTCGGACCCGGTGAATTCATTTGGAAGATGCCTGTCCAGGGTGCTTTCCGGATCCAATGGCGCACGGCAGAGTACCCCGCCAAAACGTTGGAGGAACAGACCGACACGGATGGCCTGCTCCGGTTTACTCTACCGGATCTGCGTCATGAACAGGCGCATCTGCAAATAATACCCACAACTGGACAATGAATCCTGGCCTGGCTGGAATGATTCGCTATTATCTTTCCTTGTTTATGATTCTCACAGCCGGACTGTTGGTGGGCGACCTGATGGTACCAACCGACGAGACGCTCGCTTTGATCCATCTCAAGGCACGCAATTACGATGCGGCGCGCTCCCTGTTCGAACGTCTGGACTCTATGGGCGGTTATCAGGTCAAGGATCTGTTGCCTCTGCTGGAATTGCGCCTGCAAATGGGCGACATGGAAGGTGCGATCCGACTTTTGGAGCAGTTCGTCCGCGCCCACCCGGATTATCTTGAGGCGCGCCAACTCCTTGGAAAATATTATCATCTTGCTCAACGCCCTGTAGATGAATTAAATAATTTAGAAAAAATCAGAAGATTAAATCCAACCCAGGAAGTCCTGACCGGTTTGGTTGATCGCTATGCATTAATGACTTTTCATGATCGCGAACGGGATGTCCTGAAACAATTGATCCGTGAACATGGCCAGAATCCTGCTTACTTCATTCGGCTGGCGGAACTCTCTGCGGCGGATGCGCGATGGGCCGAAACCGCCGATGTGTTGCGTCAGTTGCGCAGCAGACATCCCAAAGAGATGAATCATGACCTGGTGCTTTTGTTGGTTGATGTGCTGATTCTGGATCGTCAGTTCGAGACAGCCCTGGAGGAGAGCCGGGAATGGCTGGAGTGGAACTTCGATCCTGAGACCGCCGCAGCACTTGCTGATCTGTTGCATCACAAGGTCAGTGGCGCATGTGGCTGGCGGCTGCTGGCAGATTGGCGGGACAAGGCCGGAGAATTTGCTCCACTGTTAGCGAAATGGACTGAATTAGCCATGGTCATGGGACATTCAAAAAGGGCCATGGAGTATCTGGAGCGATTGTTGATGCAAAAGAAATTGTCCGCTCGGGTTGCCGGCCAATTGATCGAAATCGCCTTGAAGAACGAACGCGAGGATCTGGCGCGTCAGGCGTTGGCCATGCTGGGCAAGGAACAGTTCCCGAATTGGTTGCAAAGCGTCTATCTGGATTACGCGCTTGAGCATGAAAATGCGGAGATCGCACGCTTTTTGACCGCCTATCTGAATGAATCCACTCTGACATCCAATCCATTGCAGGCCGCGCGCTGGGCATGGCTCCAAAAAAATCGCGCGCAGGCTTTGGAGTGGATCCGACTCGCCAGGGAGGATGTTGCGGCACCAATGGAACAGAAAACGGGCATCCTGCACCTGCTGATGATGATGGGGGAGAAGGATGCGGCAATGGCCTGGAGCCGCACGCTGACTGCGCAACCCGATACCCCGGAATGGCTGGTATGGGATCTGGCCCGTTATTACATCGATGGCAATCAAGCGCAAACCGGATGGAAGCTTTTTTCAGGATTGCGCCGCCAAAGGGCGGACAAGGTCATGGACAAGGGCTGGGCCATGCTGGCCGTTCTGGCGGGTCAGGAGACGCAAGAGGTGCGTGGCTGGTTGCAAAAAAATGCCCATTCGGTCGAAGTCACCTATTTGCGGGATGTGGTTCAGGCAGCTCTGGATCGGAAGAATGGCCCGATGGCCATGACCGGCGCACGAATGCTTCTGGAGCGAGAGGCCAATGACGAATCCCGTCGTCTGTTGGCGGAAGCCATGCTGCTGGAAGGCCAGCGCGACGCGGCGCGAGATCTGATCGCAGGTTGGGAACGGCACCCGCAGTCTGAATGGCGCGTTTTTTATGCGCAGGTGCATCAGCGTCTCTGGGAGACAGAAAAAAAGGTAAGCGACGCGCTACGTCGGGTGGTTCGCGTCAGTCTCGAACAACCCGGTTATTATGGACTGACCAGCCAACCGGAACCGCTTGCCCACCTGGCACTCGCGCTTGGCGACAAGGAGACGGCGGAACAGGGCTTTCTCCTTGCGGCACGAGGCAAAGGAGCGGAATCTCCCCAGGTCAATCAACTGCTTTATCTGTGGGGTCCACGTCCTGCGGCGCATGGCAGGCGTTGGCTGTTGGAGCGGACCGGGCAGAGTGCTCCGGGAGAAATGGCAGGTTGGCTGCGACAGGTGCTGCGGTCCGGCATGACGGAAGATGCCATACGTTTGGGCCGCCAGTGGTTGGCAAAGGGCGCGGATGACCCGGAAGTGAGCGACTTGGTATTGCAGGGACTGCTGGCAAGAGACGACCAGGCAGCCGCCATGGAGTGGATCCTCACCCGGAGTACCGGACCTGATGCCACCCCGGAACGGCTGCTGAAGCTTGTCAAAATCGCCGAAGAGCATGATTTGCGTTCGGTACTCGGCACGCTTTGGCACGCCCTTCTGGAGCGGCGGCCAGATGACGAGACCGCACTGATGAAACTGGGAGAACTGGCCTTTCAGAACCGGCAGTGGCGTGTTGCCGCCGATTTTTTCCAGAGGCGTATGGAAAAGATGGGAGTCGAGTTCCAAACATGTCATCTCCTGGGTGAGAGCTTGTATAATCTGGGTGATGAGGCGCGCGGTCGTTTCCATTTGCAAGAAGCAGTACGCCTGATCGAAGCCAGCGGTCCCACCACGCTGGAGGATCGTCTGACCCTGGTGCGACTGTATCAGAGACTCGGTCATTGGGAACGGGCACTGGTTGGCTATGCCAATCTGTTGACCGAATTCCCGGACAACGCCCCGTTACGCGCTCAATATGGCGAACTGCTGTTGGAACGCGGTGAACGGGATCGGGCGCGATGGGTGCTAAGTGGAGGGGTGGAGTCGTGAACCGGTGGTGGTGGATCGGCTGTCTGATACTGCTGGTGGCGATGCCGGTGACAGCAAACTCCGGCAAAAGCAGGGCACAATGGCTGGGAGAACCCGAAGGCGAACGGTTCGATCTGATCCTGGAGATCCAGGGACTGCAACAATGCATTACGGATTTTAGCCGACGGGAGGTTCTGATTCGTCTTGACCGTCCATTCGACCCAGAGGGATTGTCTGTCTGGGTGGAGGAACATGGTGGCTGGCTTACCGATATCCAGCATGGCTATGACACGCTTCTGTTGCAGTGGAGCCGCGAGGTGAACATGCGCATCGACAGGCAAGGTGAGCGGGTGCATATGATCATGCAACGCCATGCCGCCGGAATCCTGGACGAGGTACTGACACTGGCCATGGCAGAAATGGATGAAGAAGCCAGACAACCCGATCTGATCAATCGCTTGCTCATCGCTCATGCCCAGGTTGATCTGGATACGGAACTGATGGATCAGGAACACAAAACGGATCATGACCAGGAAAAGGCGCGTGAGTGGGTCCAACTGGCACAATACCATGAGCGACAAGGCGAATGGGTGGATGCGTTGGCCGATTACGGCCACGCCCTGGAGATCCATCCTGGCGATCTGGCAACGCGCGAGGCCAGCACCACCCTGCGACGCAGGCAGGCAGCCACGCTGGAGAGCGGCCTGTCGCTCAAGCATTATTCCGGCATCGCCGAGACCCGACAGGCCGGTCACTTACAGATGGATTGGCCATTGGAGGGGTTTTATCATCTGATGGTGCGCATGGAAGGGCAACGGTTGTATGGCCAAGATGCCATGGAACCGCTCGCCTCCCCGACTTGGGAGAACGATCTGGATTGGCAAATGGCCCTGGCGCGACGTGACGAATATGGGGCAGGCGTGACGCTGGCAGTGCGTGGCCGGGGGAAGGCACCGGGCATGATGCTCTCATTGGAACAACCCTATGATCTGACCACCTGGAGGGGGGTGTTTCAATGGCACCTTCCAGACCTGGACGAGACCGTCGCTCTCCAGCATGGTGGATCCAGGGATCAAGTGGCCGCAGGAGTGCAACGGAAATGGTTGGAGGATCTGGAAACCGATTTTTTGCTGGCCGTGCGACAATACAATCTGGAAGAACGGGATTCACTGGCCTGCGGATTGGCCATGGAGACACGGGTTGCCTGGGGAAACCCGGAGCAGGGTGGACAATGGACGATGGGTGTGGAGATGGAACGTCCCATTCACACCACCCTGCTCTCCGACGCCCCAGACGCCGAGGTGTTTCCCTATTTGCTGCCCAGACGCCAGAATCTGCATTTTGGATTCAACCGCAGGGAGAATCTAACCGATTATCTCTCTGGAGTCATGCGTTTTTCCCATGTTTATGAAAAAGTGGCCCATAAAAACACAACTTTGTTCGGACTTTCGATGGAATCCTTCTTTATTGATCATCAAACTTTGGGGCTTGAACTAGAGCGTGGTTTTGAATATGGCATTGACAATAATAATTCATTTACAAAAATTTTGTTGCGACATCGCATCCATTATGAACCTGGCATCTGATCGGATCATCAAAATGTTACCCCCATTACGCATGGTACGGGCTGTTCGTCCGTTTTGCGCATTTTTTTTCGCGTTTTGTCTTGCAGGATGCGCTGCCGGCGGGATGGTCGTCGGAGGAAAGCCGCGTTCTTTCATCCACCCCGATCTGGCGGCGGTGCCATCGTTGAAGGTGGCCATACTGCCCCTGGAGAATCTTACGATCACGCCCAACGCCGGCCAAGTGGTGGCCCAACTGCTCTCCACCGAGTTGTATGCCAGACATCTGTTCCGGCAGGGGGAGGAGGAAGCGGTCCGCAAACTTCTGGGAGGACAGCCGCTTGAAAAGGATCGCAGACCCAAGGGCATGGATTCGTTGCAACAGGTGGGGGGCAAACTGAATGTAGATGCCGTGCTTTCCGGCAGCGTTACGGAATTTTCCTATCAGCATGGGCTGCGCGAGGAGCCTGTGGTGGGCGTGCATCTGGTCATGACGCGGACCAAAGATGGACAAGTGCTGTGGCAGGCCAGTCATTCCCTGCGGGGCACGGGCGTTTTCAACCGGGAAACACTGATCGCCGTTGCGCAACGCGCGGTGATTGAACTCGTGAACGATGTGCTGCATCAGACCTCCGCCATCCCTCCTGTCGTGAAGCGATGACCGATCATGCTTCTGCCAGTGTAACCAAAAAACAGAACATCTCTGCTGCGGAAGCGGATATCATTCCCCCGCCAGGCCGGACTCTGATCGGGTTGCGATTGAGTGCCTTGGTGGAGATAGCCCTGTTCATGGGGCTGGCGATTGCGGTTGATTTCGGATGGTTGGGGGGCAACCGTTTCGCCAATCTGGAACCCAATCCCTTATGGTTGGTCATACTGCTCATCAGCTCCCAGTATGGAACCCATGAAGGCTTTTTTGCGACCTTGATCGCGACCCTGTATCTGCTGGCTGGCAACATCCCGGAACCAAAATTTGGTCAGGATCGTTTTGATTATATTTTTTTTCTTGCAAAAACTCCAATTTTATGGTTTTTTTGCGCGCTGCTGATCGGGGAGTTGCGCACGCGGCATATCCGGGAACGGGATACGTTGCGGCGTTACCTGGTGGAATCGCGTCTCCGGGAAGAGGAGATCACCAAGGCCTATATGCGCATTCACCGCGCCAAAGATCGACTGGAAACGCGGGTGGTTGGGCAATCCCGCACTGTGGTCTCCTACTTCAAGGCTGCCCAGACCATGGACTGGAGCAATCCGGATTCCGTGATGGTCAGCAGCACCGAACTGACGCGGGTGATCATGGGGGCATCTGCTTTTTCTTTGTTTTTATTGAAAAATGACAGATTGGAAATGGTTTTTCAGGAGGGGTGGGATGAACAGGAGTATCCTTTCAAAACCGTTTTCAATCAATCATTTCCCATTTTTCAGGCCGTCATCGGCAGACAGCACACTCTGGTTATTGCGGATGCCACGGATCGCCTCATCCTGGAGCGTGAAGGGGTGCTGGCCGGGCCGCTGATCAACCAGGAAAATGGCAACATCATCGGGATGTTGAAGATCGAGCGCATGGAATTCTCGGATATGAATATCAGTAACGTGGAAAATTTCAAAGCACTGTGTGAATGGATCGGTGCCTCCTATGACAAGGCGTTGCAACTCATGGAGGCCCGCGCCAACAGCGTAATCCACGCGGACTATCCGTTGTACACGAAAGGCTTTCTGTTTCGTCAGGTCCAGATATTGAGCCATCTTGGACAGCGTTTGGGTTTCGATCTGTGCCTGATCGTGATTCATCTGGAAAATCACGAGGAGATCACCCTGGAGGAGATGCGGCAGATTCCACAGATTCTCAATGAGGTGGTGGGACTGGTGATGCGCAAGACCGATATGGTGTTCGATTACGAGCAGACCGGAGTGGAATTTGCATTGCTGCTGCCTGCCACCCCAGCCTCGCACCTGCCGACAGTCCAGAACAAATTGTACAAGGCGTTGCAAGAATACCCGCATCCTTTGATCCCCAAATTTTCCTTCGAGATCTCCGGCCAGACCCTGTTCGAGTTCGAGATGCCGTCATGAGCGACTCATCCTTCGAGATGCCGTCATGAGCGACTCATCCATGGCTGGAGATGGAACCGAGTCCTTTGTGCCCATTTTCAACCATTCCCCCAGGTGCATCGGAGGGTTTGTCCTTCTGTGGGGGATGACGTTGTGCGCACACACATGGATATTGTGGGGGATCATCGAGGCGGATATCATGCAACAAGCCCAAAATCCCTTGGAACCGATTCTGTTTCATTGCGTGATGGTCCTGGTGTTGACGGGCGTGGCATGGTTGCCCATTTGGAAGCAGTGCGGACGCGCGATGTTTGTCTTGCTGGCTGGTTCCACCGCCTTTTTGGGGCTGATTGGAATCTTCGGGAGCATGCTGGCGTTTGTGTTGTTTCTGGATTATCTGCGCACGGCCAGGCCGTTCGATGAATGGCATGAAGAACTTTTTCCCCATGAAAACAAAAATATTTCTGAGGAATTGGCCGAGCGGTTGCGAATCGCAAGCGACGATACGAGCGGCAATCTTTCGCCGTTTTTGGATATCCTGAATTTTGGCAACCAGTCCCAGAAATTGACCATGATCGCCCTGATTACCCGTCATTTTCGACCTGCTTTCGCATCCATCCTGCTTGGTGCTGTTAATGCACCAGATAATGCCATTCGCGTGCAGGCGGCCACTGCGGTCTCTTATGTGGAAAACCGTTACATGCGGCACTCCATGGCCCTGGAGAAACAACTGGAGGTCGATGACGTCAAGCCAGAACTGCTTTTGCAGGCCGCGCAACACTTCGATGAGTACGCCTACTCCGGACTGATGGATGATTTGCGGGCCATGGAATTGAGGAAAAAGGCACTCCATTATTTCCATCTGTACCTGAAACAGGTGCCGAACGATAGAAAAGTGGCGACTGCGGTAGTGCGATTGTTGATCAAGAACAAAGCATACCAGGAATCCGTCGTGTTTTTGGAGTCCTTGCCGAATGACCATGGCACCCACGACGAATTGAGCGTCTGGTATATGGAGTCCTTGTATCAATTGCAGGATTACGACAAACTCAATGAGGTCGCACAACGCCAATACAAACATTTCAAAAGCAGCACGGATTTGCCCATCCACATCATCGAGTGTGTCCGCCTGTGGGCCGGGGCATTGCATCATGGCTGAACAACACGCAAACCGGAATCCATCTCCTGTCGAGGCGGATGTCTGCATGGTCGTGGAAGGAACCTATCCCTATGTGGCCGGTGGGGTGTCCAGTTGGGCGCACGACATCATCCGCTCCCTGCCGGATATGAAATTCAGCCTGTTGACCATCCTGGCACCCAACACCAATCTGACCCCCCGTTACACCATCCCGGAGAATGTCGTCGAGATCCGGCATCTGTTTCTCGCCCCGTTTCCGGCGGAAAAATGGACGGGATTCTGGCATTGGAACCTGTTTTTTGACAAGCTTACCAGTGCCTTGCTGGATTTTTATGCCCGACCCGGACAGGAATCTCTGGCGCGCCTGATCCAGATCATCAACAGTCGCCGTTCTGTGCTGGGTTGGAACCGTTTGATGAATTCCCGGCAGTCATGGCAGATGTTGTTGAAGATGTATCAGGCCATGCTGCCGGATGGTCCGTTTTTGGATTTTTTTTGGACTTGGCGCTATTTGATCGGCAATCTGTTCGTTATTCTACTGGCCGAAATGCCACGAGCCAGGGTCTATCATGCGGTATCTACAGGTTTTGCTGGACTTTTTTTGGCACGCGCCCATCTGGAGACCGGAAGGCCGGTTTTTGTCACTGAACATGGGATCTATACCAATGAACGGCGCATCGAAATCAACATGGCAGACTGGCTGTACGAGAAGCCACGGATCACCTTGCAGGTGGACCACGAGGAACGGGATGTCAAGACACTCTGGATCGAATCGTTTCAAGCCTATTCGCTGGTCTGCTATCAGACATCACAACAAATCATCACTCTGTATTCCGGTAATCAGATATTTCAGCGCGCCGACGGGGCCGATCCAAAAAAAATGCGTATCATTCCCAACGGTATTCATTGGGAGGCCTTCGATAAGATTCAGCCGGAACCGGATCGTCTTCCCACGGTTGCTCTGATTGGACGAGTGGTGCCCATCAAGGACATCAAGACCTACATCCATGCGTGCGCCTTGTTGCGGGCAGCCGTTCCCAATGCGCGCGCCCTGGTGCTGGGGCCAACGGACGAAGACGAGGGCTATTTCCAGGAATGCAAACAATTGATCGCCCACCTGAAACTGGAGGAGATGTTCCAGTTCACAGGCCGAGTGAAGTTGACCGAGTACATGAGCAAGATCGATATCAATGTCCTGACCAGCATCAGCGAAGGTCAACCTTTGGTGATCCTGGAGGCCGGGGCGGCGGGCATTCCTACGGTGGCCACCGATGTGGGTGGGTGTCGTGAGATGCTCGAAGGATTGCCGGACGAGGATCCGCCACTGGGTCACGCCGGGATTATCACGCGGGTCTCCAGTCCTGTGGATACGGCACAGGCATTGATTCGTATGTTGACGGATAAGGAACGCTATGCCCAGTACAGCCATACCATCCGCGCCAGGGTCAAGAAATACTACGGCCTTGATGATCTGAAGAATACTTACAAAAACATTTATCTTGGCATGTGCGGACAACCTACCATCAAGACGGGGGAGAAAAACGCATAGATGGCCGGGATCGGATTTGTTCTCAGACGCCTGACCTATCAGGACAATCTGTTGGGGCTGATGGCCGGTTTTGGTTATTCCTCCCTGGTGGCCACCGGGCCATGGATTTTTACCATTGTAGCCTTGAGCAGTTCCGTGGCCATGCTCTCCTTGTTCAGCAAGCCAGAAGAACTGATCGTTTTTCAATCCATCATAATCTATAATTTTTCATTTTCATTGGTGCTGACTGGTCCGTTGACCCTGGTGATCACCCGTTATGTTGCGGACATGATCTATCGCAAGGATGTGCGAGGTGTTCCGGGGACGTTGTTGGGTGGGATGCTGCTGTTGAATGGCACCCACTTTCCTGTAGTGTTTTATTTTTATATGGTACATATCGATGCCTCGTTGACCTTGCGTATCTTCGGAGTGATCAATTACACGATTATCGCCAATATCTGGCTGGCTTCAGTATTCATTACCGCCCTGAAGGCTTATCAATTGGTGATTCGGACTTTTTTTCTGGGCATGTCGCTGGGAATCATCTGCAACGTATTGCTCTCTTTGCAATTTGGTGTTGCCGGCATGCTGTTTGGTTTCAATATTGGTCTGGCAGTGATTCTGTTTGCCATGATTGCTCGAATTTTTGCCGAATACCCATATAATCTACATGATTTATTTGGCTTTATTGGTTATTTCCGCACCTATTGGGATTTGGCGTTGTGCGGTCTGACAATCAATGCCGCAGCCTGGATTGACAAGTGGGTGATGTGGTGGTCGCCTTATCAGGTGCGTATTGCAGATGGATTCATCTCTTGTCCTCTGTATGACAGTGCCATGTTCGTGGCCTATCTCTCCATCATTCCCTCTCTGGCCACCTTTTTGATGAGCATGGAAACCGAATTTTATGAACAATATTTAAATTTTTATCGTAATCTTAGCCGTCATGTCAGTCTGAAAGTGCTGCTTGATGCTCATCGGGACATGGTGCGGAGTCTGCATGTCAGTGGCAGGAATTATCTGGTTTTTCAAGGCTCCATTTCGCTGACGATCATCCTGTTGGCCCCGAATCTGTTTGCCTGGAATGGAATGGATTTTTCGACCATCGGGATCTTCCGGCTTGGAGTTCTGGGTGCATTTTTTCATATCATGGTGCAATTTCTGGTGATTGTTCTTTCCTATTATGATTTCAGAAAAATGGTCTTGATTGTCAGTGTGGTCTTTCTGGTCACGAATGGATGGTGTTCCTGGTTTTTTCTGGATTGGGGATTTGCCTATTACGGATATGGTTATTTCATAGCCAGTTTGATTACGTTTGCAGTGACCTATTTGATTACATTTCATAAAGTTGAGGATCTCCTTTACCAGACTTTTGTGGTAAGTAATGCATCGGTAAACAGGGAATGACATGTATAAATTGTCAGTACGGCTATTCTTCTGTCCCGCACAACGTGCCGTCAAGCTTCTGGTGGTTTCGGGTTCTTCCGGTTTTTGCGTACCTTAACCCCCTGGAAGGTTTTTTTGCGGGACAAACGGGCATCAAGAGCGGCATGAATACGGGAGCATAAAGTGGGCACTCCACCTTTGAGCGTGGGCACCCCCCCGAACCCCCAAATGCAGAACTGGCCGCCAAAACCGGGTATGACATGGTCTATCATCCGGTGTATGGGATGTGGATCAGTAGGGGCGGTGACGTTGAAATGCCACCACCCCTTGGTTCACCGTCTTGATGAGCCATGACCGGATTATC
>JAMOBH010000069.1:0-19303 GCA_039908085.1 Magnetococcus sp. YQC-5 | reverse complement strand
GATAGGAATTCCCTGGCTGGATTCCAAAGCAAAACCCTGGCATGGCAGGAATTTGACCTTCGACACCAATTTTTTTCTGGTGGGTATTATGTGGGTACTGGAACAAAAACGGCCACCTGAAAAGTGGCCGTAACTATTTGATTTTGTTGGTGGGCGGCACAGGGATTGAACCTGTGACCCCTGCCGTGTGAAGGCAGTGCTCTCCCGCTGAGCTAGCCGCCCAGAGCGTTTGGTTTGTTTCAAAACGGACTATGTTTTGCAGTTTACCCCACTTCCTCCGTCCACGTCAATGGAAATTCATCGTCTGGGATGACTCTTCAACAGACGGTCAACGATTCATCATCTCTTCCAATGGGTGCCACGAGATGGGCTTGGAAATAAAATCGGACATGCCCGCTTTCAAACAGGTCTTCCGGTCACTGGCAACGCTGTCAACGCGATCACAGGCAGCGGGTCGATGGTTCTGCCTGTGATCTCCACGGACACTGAGGAATCATCCTATAAAACATTTTTTTAATATTTTAAAATACTTTAAATTATATTGATCACCAAAAAAGTAAGTTTTTATGCATCAAATGGATCTGATCAGGAGATCTTTTCTTGAATTATTTGACAAATATCATAAAAAGAAGTCATGCCTTCCATATCAGCCACCTCCAGAGTGATACCGAATTCCTGTTCCAGGGCCAGACATAAATTGAGATGGTTGAAGGAATCCCACCCTTCCACGGTATCCATGGAGGTGTTTTCATCAATGGTGTTCAGCGGCAGATCCATGATATCCGCCATCAATTGTTTGATTTGTTTTTCCATGTCGCTCTCTTGGTTGGCCTTCCACTTAAGTCGGGACCATTTTGAAAAGATTGGTGCAATGGATGGATCCTGGCTCTCGCCCCAAATCCCACTACGTCTTTTGTCCCTGAATTCCATCAGGGGGAATGTTTCCCCCCTGGGCACCCAATCCTGTGTTCCGTCTTAAATGGCAGGCCTCTTGATCAAAGTGATCCATGGGGGCATCGTCACCTCCCCACGGGTAAGATCCAACTCCCACAGGCTTGTCTGGGCTTCTGTGGCTGCGGAAGATGTGTCTGATTGTTTGGTAAATCCATGATTTTGATACATCATTTGGGATGGGGCGTTTTTGGCACTGGGGATCACCCGTCCAAGAATCCCGTTCAACCCCATATCACGCGCCTGTTCACACAAACAGGCCAGCATCGCTGTCTCAACCGTTCGACCAATGACCCGGCAACTCAGCAAAAACGTATCCACATCCAGTTTGTTCTCACGTGCCAATCGTTTGGCCATCATGACACCAACGATTCCATTATCGCCAAAACGATCTGTCACCTGGACTGTCATGACCAACCAATCCGGGTCAGCCATGCGTCTGGCCACCTCTTCTTCGGTATAACGGTATGTGGTCAGATTGAACTGATTGGTCTTTTGTGTCAATTGGGCCGTGCGGGACAACGTGGCTGGGGTTGCCCTGGATAGATCAACCCGCATGCCCAAACTCCAGTAAAATTCGGTCAATGAACCACTGGCCGCCAGCAACGCCTCGGCATTGGCTCTTTGTTGGTATAATTGACCGCGTTTGCCATCCTCGGAGGAAAAATTCAAGGTATCAAACAATCCTTCACGATACAATGCTCGAATCGCTTCCTCAGGACGGGATGGAAAAAGAATCACTGATACCATGGGTAATCCGGTCTTGACCTGTTCGCATTCGACCGGGTTGTCATCCATGAATACCATGTGTTCCAGACCAATATTCAACCGTTGCGCAATGCTCACCAGGGATGTGGTTTTTGGGTTCCAGTGGATCTCTCGACAGGCAAAATGGTCGAGTCGCAACAGCATGTGGGGGTGCAACCGAAACACCTCTTCCACATCGGCCACATTGTTCTTGCTGGCCATGGCCAGTAGCACTCCCCGGTCGTGCAATTGCAACAATGCGCGTTGCAATGCCAAAAAGGCACTCCCTGGATACTCCGGTCCCAACTGGATGCCAGAAACCCCCTCTTCACCAAGCACACCCCCCCACAGGGTGTTGTCCAGGTCTACAACCAGGCATTTCCGGGACATGCCCGCAGCAGCACGTAAAAATTTCAGGTATTCTGTCGCCAATCTCGGCAGCATGTTCTGCGCAATCGGTGCCTTGGCCAGATAGGCCATTCGCAGGTCGTACCAGTTTTCCATACCCGCTCGCGCCACCAGTTTGGCATAATCAACCACAAAAAGACTCCGATGGTGACGCGCAAGATCCAGCAAGGCAGCATTGACCGCCTGGATCACCTCGGTCTGTCCAGGTGCGATCATCCCGTCCAGAATGCCCAATGGCGGGTGACTCGGTGGGTCAAAGTTGTGAATCAACAATAATGCATCTGAATGTTGACGCAAGGCCGTAATCAGAGGTTCAATCTGGGCCATGGCCTCGGTCACCACCTGATTTTTGTCGGTTTGGCCAGTCAATGACACCGTTTCGTAGACCGATGGCATCACACGCTGCCCCTCTATGGCGAGGATGACCACATCTGGCTTGAAGCTGTACAAACGACTCGTTGGCTGGATCATCTCCTGGTGATACTGGGCAAAACCGGCTTGTTGAATGGTGAGTTGCAATCCATTGGCCCATCCCAAGGCCATGAGCGCGTCCTGGACAAATTCAATGGAAAACGAGGCCAGCAAAGCTACCCGCATGGGCTTGAGTCCCAAGGCCCCAGCAGGAAGTTTCTGCACCAATCGACTCACAAAACGCCAGCGTCCCGCATCGGTTCCGACAGTCAGAAATTCATGTGCCGCAGCCCTGGATTCATCACCAAGTTGATGATCCAGGCAATACAATAAACGTTCTCGCAGCTCAGAGGTCATAGCAAAATTGCCCTCTGGCAGCCATGTCAGTCAAAGTGGTCAACACACCCTGGGCATTGAGCAGCAGCAGATCCACAGTGCCCAACCGGGCATGCCGCCATTCGCCTGGGCGTGATTGCAAACAGGGTATCATGAGAGCCATTTTCCGACGTCGGGAAAGCTCTGGATTGAACAAACGGGTGGTGGTGGTGACCAAGTCCCCTGTTGCGGTGCGGGATTGAATTTGAAAGGTCTCGCTGGTAAAAGGTGAAACAGGCATGCGCGGTTCCAGAATGGCTTCTACGGTATGAAAAAAAGTCATGGATTCAAGGGGTGCCCCCAAAAATAAAATTTTGCCATTCGTCTCCAGTAATTTGGCATAGGGGGAACCGATGCCACAAGGAGTGGTACATATGGCGTGATCCTGACAAAACCGGTTGGCCCGCTCGCCCAGAGCAGCCATGGCATGGGTGGGATGGACACTGCGAACCACATCAGGCGAACGACGAAACAATTCAGTCAGGAGTCCAGACCTGGAGGGGGTGGTTTGGACATCAAACAAGGTGTTGGATTGCACCCATTCCAAGGCTGTTCCGGTAAAAGGCAACGTGGGCATCAACAGCAGACCTGCATGACCCACGGTTGCACGCAATACCGTCAGTATCTCCGATGTTTTGCCCGTGAAGGCCTCAAAACGGTCCATGGAGGAGTGAACCATCAGGACATCCCCCTTGGCCACTCCCAACTGTTGCAAAGCCAGGCTCAATTCATCCGGCCCAAAGCCGTAACGCCACCGCACAAAACCCAATCGATACTGTTTCAACTGGCCTTTGATGCGGCGTTTCCATGGATGGATTCGGGCCGCATTCATGGCTTGCCCTGGGTCAAACGGTCTTGCAACATCAGGGCATCCAGAAGGTACTTGGTGGCCCAATTGGGAAAACCAGCCGTCATGTATTCCCCCAAAAACATGGGAAACGATCCGGCCAAGGCACCTTGCATGGGGGTGTTTGGCGCGTGGATGATTTGCAATCCTTTGAGATAATTCAAAAATCGATGGCCGGCCTCCAGAAATGATTTGTCACCCAGGATCTGAAAGAGTCGAAAGCAGACCACGGCAAGTTGGGCTGTGCCAGTCAAACAGGAACTGAAAGAAGCCGGGGTCCAATCCGATTGAAAACGGCCAGCAAGAAATCCCGCAGGGGACATGGCATCCATCAAGGGTGTCATGCCCCGGCGTGCGGAGTCAATCAAATCCTCACGACCCGCAGCATAGCCGGTCTCCAATAATCCTTGTAAAGTATAACCCATTGTATGAGTCAAAGGGGCTTCACATCTGTTTAAACAGTTGTATGGAAACCATCCATTTGCACTTTGGAGTTTCATGGAGGCCACGGCAGTACGAATGGCAGCCTGTTTGTATTCTTCCTGGTGGACAATTTCCCCAAACCGATAAAGGCTCCAGGCGCACAGGCAGTTGTAGGTTTTGATGCGATTTTTGGCCACAAACGGCCCATGGGTTTTGAAATGACCGTCTGGTCCCAGATCGGCCATGAGAAAATCAGCCGCGCCACGGGCAGCGTGGTAAAGTTCCAGATCAGGAATGGTTTGCAAAATGGCGTTATAGCCATGCAGGACCATGCCGGTATTGAAAACTGCCGGAGTTTGTTGTTCTCTTGGGACCAGAGGACCGCCCTGCACCGCGCCTGAAGACATTTGAATCGAGGCTTCCCAGTGGGCCATGGCCATGGCACGCTCACGCATGATCGCGTCTGCGTACAAGTTGGCGTATTGAATCAGGGTGGCAATGATATAACCTGTCGTTTCTGGATAGGAGGGACGCCAGCCATGGTTGACGGCTATGTTTTCTTCTGCAGAGAAAGGCGAGGGGGGATCGCAAGGAAAATAACCCATGGAAACCCCGTGATCCGGGGTGCTTTGCCAGGCGCGTATCAGCCAAGCCGCAGCAGCAGCAGCATGCTCCCTGGATTTTCCTTGTACAGGTTGTACCGAGCCGGTCAGATATTTGAGTTGATCTTCCCAAACCAGTTCGGCATACAAGGGTTGGTCGCGCAGACGTAACAGGCGCGTCAAGTGGTCACGTGCGGCCCAGTAATGTTCCTTGGGGTTTTTGGCAGTCAATCGACTGACGGCACTGGCCAGATGATTAGGCAGTCGCATGGCGAATAGTGGGTGGTATCAATTCATGGTTTGACCGCCAGTCACAGGCAGATCCACGCCTGTGAAAAAGGCGGCTCCGTCGCCGAGCAGAAACGCAATGGCCAAAGCGACATCTTCTGTGGTTGCCAAACGGCGCAGTGGAGTACGACCGACTTCGGTTTTGAAAATCCGCTCATTGAGGTGTTCTGTCAAGTCGGTGCGCAACAGGCCGGGAGAGACGGTATTGACTCGAATGGCGTCTTCGGCCCATTCCACGGCCAAGGCTTTGGAGAAGCCTTTGAGGGCATATTTGGCTGCGACATAATCGGCCATCAGTGGAGGGGGGGCATCCCAGGTGACTTGCGAAAGGATGTTGACTACGGCACCTCCTGTTTTTTTCAAATGGGGATGGGCAGCCTGACACAGATTAAAGACGCCTTTGAGTTGACAATCCAGATGATGCATGAAGTGAGACCAATCCAACTCATGGATCGAACGGTGATAAAGATCCCCCATGGCACAGTTGACCAGGGCATCCAGACGACCGAAGTGATTGATGATCGATTGAATCATTCTTTCCACGGCCCTGTTTTCCCGCACATCGGCTGTGACGGCCAAGGCAACGCCTCCATGGTCGATGATTTCGCCGACGATCCGTTTGGCCTGTTCGACGTTTTGGTGATAGTGGACCGCCACAGCCATGCCCTGTTTGCCCAATACGCGGGCGGTTTGGGAACCGATGCCCCCGGATCCGCCGAGCACCAGAATGACTTTGCCTCCTTTTGGCAAAGCCGAGTGGGTGGGGATGGGGAAATCTTCTGTGGGTTCATTGTCGCGGACTTTGACGCGAGCCATGCCACCCACGACCACTTGATCCTCGGCGTTACGGATTTCTGTTGAGAGCAGGATGGTACTGGTGCTGGGATTTTTGCCTGTCACCCGCATCAGGGCGGTGACGTGTTCTCCTGCCCGTACCGGGCGGCGAAAGGCCAGATCGCTGGCCAGATAAAGGGCGTGCTTGCCGGGAATCCGCATCCCGATGAGGTTGGAAAAGAGCGATGCCAGCAGCATGCCGTGAACGACCCGCCCTTCAAAGCCGGCGGCTTTGGCATAGTCGTTGTCCATATGCAAGGGGCTGTAATCACCGCTGAGTGCGGCAAATCGGTCCAGATCTTCATCGTGGAATGTTTTTTCCACGCGAAAGGTGTCTCCCACCTGGATCTGTTTGAAGGACAATTCGGCAGGTTTGTTCATGGATTTCCAGGCGTGCCATTCAACAAAACAAAAAATCTTCTTTGGTCAATTTATCCATTCCTGGTTCGTTCTTCAAGGCTTTTCTTGCAGGATGTCGGGAGTTTGGCAGCATATTTTGGTATTTTTTTTGCATAACCCCCTCATTATTTTAAAATTTTAAAAAAAAAAGGGTGGAGGGGTCTGGGGAGGCGGTTCACCGCCTCCCCAGAAAAGGCTGCACAAAGCTCCAAGCTGGTTATTAACCATTACAATCAAGGATAAACCCATGTTCGAATGCGCGGATTGGAATCGTATCAAACTCGACCTGCTCAAAGGAATTCCGCGAGCTTACAGCAGCTTGCTGACCCGCTTAAGCCAGGACGGCTTGTCAGAAGTTGATGTGATGGATGATGCCAAATTTACCCGGTTGTCTGGCATCCTGGATGATTATTACAATCAGTTTGTTCTGCATGCGTGATTTTTTCAGAGGGCGGCCAACAGGATCCCATACCGCCCTCCCTTGCCCAGGAAGACCAATCCAGAAAACCGGACAAAAGAGACCTCGAAGGCCCCGGCTGCAAATGTCAGCGGGTCACCGATGACAGGCACCCATGACAATAGCAGACTCCATTGACCCCAACGAAGAAACCGCTTTTTGGCATGGGTCATGGTTTCCCGGCTGATTGGAAACCATGAATGTGTTTGAAATCGCAAACAATATCGTCCAAGCAGCCAATTGATCTGCGCGCCAGCCACATTGCCCAGGGTGGCTGTCAGCCAGAGATGCCAAGGTGTGTAATCTCCGGACCAGAACAGTGCGACCAGCATGGCCTCTGAAGAGAGGGGTAGAATGGTGGCCGCCAGCAAGGATCCCAAAAAAAGTGAAGGCAGTTCAAAATTCATGCAGTCAAATATCCAGAGTGCCTCTGTGGACAAACATCAACCAGCCTTCGAACAGCCAACCTGAGGGTCAGCTTCTTTTCCTGCCGGTATTCCATGTATTGGCCAGGTCCAAGGCCAGATTTTGATTCCCGGCATCCAACAGTAGTGTCAATACAAAGACAAAATCTTTTTCAGACAACGTCCCGTTGCGTGCATTTTGAAATACCGTGGTCATGACACTGACTGCGTCTTGAGCAGGGATTGGATTGACTAAAGTTGTTTCTGTGCGTTGTTGATTGATAGCCATTATTTTACCTGTTGAGTGGGTTGATGGTTGATCTTTTTTTTGTCTTTGGGGATGACGCCTTTTTGATACAGGATATTCAGGTTGAATTTGGCCCTGGCATCTCCCTGAGCAATGGCTTTGCGATACCAATAGGCCGCCTCTTTATAATCTTGAGATACCCCTTGGCCTTCAACGTACATCATGCCAAGATTGTTTTGCGCCGCAACACTGCCAAATTCAGCGGCCTTGCGATACCATTTCTCTGCCTGTTTGTAACTTTGTGAAACGCCTTCGCCATTGAAATACATCACACCAAGCATATGCCAAGCATCAATATTGCCCTCCCCAGCCGCCTTGCGGAACCATTTCAACGCTTCATTGAAGTCTTGATAGGTTCCTTCACCTTTATAATACATCATGGCAATGGCATATTGTGCCTCAGAATTGCCTTCTTTGGCTTGCTGAAAATACTCATCAAAAGTACCAGAGAAACCGTGTGTCGGCACGATTACAAAAATAGACAACAAAAAATATATAATTAATTTTGATTTGAATTGAACAATCATTCCGCTCACCTCTTCCTCAGATCCAAAAGAATGTAAAACCAAGTCCTTACTGTTTCTTTTTTCACTGGACAGCAGTAAAATCGGATCCTTTTTTGAATGCGTCATTATCCATGATTATACACAAAATTCAAGGTTTGACCAACAACAAACCCACACGCGCTTCTTGTTTTCTCCTGTGTATCTCGGATCGAATTGGGCTTATAATGCATCCATCTGCCACAGCTTTGTCAAATCAATCATGCCCAACACTGATTTTTCCCTTTTGCATCCCTTGCATCCCAAAGCCATCGGTCAGCTGATCAGTCAGCGTTCCGGTTGTGTGCGACACACGATACGATGGTTTATGCAATTGTTTCTATTCGTATTTTTTTTGCTGACAGCAGGCATGACCAACCTGGCCCTTTTTCCCCCGGATATCACGCCCTATCTGGATGTCATGACCCGTTTTTTCGCTTCGCAAACCGGTTTGATGGTGCATTTGCGCAGCATCAGCCTGCAAACCGGTCTTTCTTTGACTGTGGTTGGACAAGGGGTTGCCATCTCATCGGCCCACTCGAATGCTCCTCTGTTGGATGTCGAACAAATTCAATTTCGCATCTCTCCGCTCTCTTGGTGGCAGGGACATGTTTCCGGCACACTCTCTTTGGAACAGGCCTCCATCACCCTGCGCCGGGAAGCATCCGGGCGACTGCTGTTGGGTGACATGGATCTTGACAATGGGTTCGCAAGGAAACGCAACACCTCTGACGTGTTACCGATCAACTCTTTGAGCTTGCATAATGCCACCGTACTCTGGGTGGATGAAATGACCTTGCATCAAGGTCAGCCTTTGCGTCATCGTTTCACGCAGGTCAATGCCACCTGGTTCCTGGAGCAGAACGGATCAGCCCGTTTTTCCGCAGAAGCTGCCTTGCCAGACAGCAGCCCCCAAACCAAACTGTTCATCAAGGGAAAACGGGATCAGGCAGGGGTCTGGTCGAGCCAAATCCAGGTTGCACAGTTGACTCTGACACCATGGATTCCCTATCTGATCCATACACCACCCCTGGATGGTTTGACCAGTCCGTTAAGCCTGGAAGTCAACCTCACCTGGCACTCCTGGTCATCGATGCAAGCGCAATGGCGGGTTCAAGTCGGCAGCGGGATTCTGGCATGGCCCGCCTTGTTTCGATGGCCAGTACCTGTGACCAGGATCACAGCCGATGGTCAGTTGAACCACTCCAACCGGATTTGGAATCTTGATGTTCATCGATTCGATCTGGTCAGTACCCATGGTCAGGCCAAAGGTCACTTCACTTTGTCATGCATTGGATGTCAGGAATCTCCCTATCTGGATTTGACAGCCAGCGCATCAGGCACTCCGACTGACAAGGCCAAATTTTATTATCCGACCCCGATCATGCCTCCATCCCTGGTCCGATGGCTTGACAACTCCCTGAAGGAGGGCTACGTCAAACAAGCCACGGCACGCATCCGGGGGCGACTGCCTGCCATTCCGGCTGGACCTCGTGACCCCAAAGAGGACTTGTTCCACATCGAAGGGGATGTGACAGGCGTGACATTACAGTATTATCCCCCTTTGCGCCCTTTGACCAATATCAATACTCATGTAGTGTTCGACCGTTATTCATTCAAGGCTCTGGTTGACAAGGCGACGTTCAAAGGAGACTCCAATCTCAAGGGAACGGTCAAAATTGAGAATATGCTTGACAATCCCGTTGTGGAAATCACCTCTGCATCCCCTGCTGTTGATTTGCATACGATATGGGAGCAGGTTGTCAGCCATCCCCACTTGCAGTGGAACGTTGCAGTGGGCATGGAAGATACCCTGGTGCGAGGACGTGGGGCGGCAACCATGAATATTATCCTGCCGTTGGAAAATCTTTCGGCATGGTCTTATTCGGCGCGACTGGAGTTGAAGGATACCACGTTCCACCCCCATTTTTTGCCATCTCCATTGACTGACGCGAGCGGCTTGCTGACGCTGGATCGTGATCGCATGGATCTCAAGGTGATATCTGCACGCTACGGGGAATTTCCACTCACCGGGCAGATGACGACACAAAATTATCGTACTCCAAGCCAAGCCCTTTTGCTTGCCCGCATGGAGACTCGACTTGACGAAAGGTTTTTGTCAGATTGCTATGAACCTGTACTGGGTGATCAGGGATGGGTCAAAGGCCATGCCCCGTTGTGGATGGAATTTTTTCGCAAACCGGGGGATTCCGGTTTCCAGATCAAGGGCAGGGTGGATCTGCAATCCGTGGCTGCGCAGGGGCAGATGGGATTTTTGCAGCAGATCAATGAAAACGGGATGGTCAAAGCAGAAGGGATGCTCTCTAAAACCGGCCAGTTGCGCCTGAACGCATTGCATGCCCAGATTGGAAATGTGCATGCGGATGGTCAATTGGATTGGGATTTGAGCCGCAATCAAGGCCGTGTGACTCTGAAAGATGCCCGACTGGGAGCAACTCAGGGAACCATGAGGTTGGCTTACCAAGGGGCTGCAACCAGGAATCCAGGGGCTTGGATGGTCCATGCGGATTTGTCCAGGCTTGATTTGCGTTCCTTGTGGAGTGACGACAAGGCCAAATCAGGCGAAAAACAACTTCCGACCGGTCCCATGGTTTTAAAGCCGTCCAAACAACGCTGGCCGAGGGTCACACTGGCGTTGCATGCCGACCAATTGCTGTTGAGTCATGATGAAACGGCCAAACGTCTCAACGCCAAAATGGAGATGGAGTTGCGTTCCTTGCGTATCGATTCTTGGCGTATGATCCAAGGAGCCGGAGAGGTACAGGGCACTGGTGAATTTTTGTGGTCCAATCAAATGGGTACTGGAGGTTACTCAGGTCGTTTGCATGTGACCAGCAAGGATTTTGGGAAGTTGTTCCGCAGTGTGGACATCATCACAGGCCTGGAAGCAGGCAGCGGAGATCTGGATATCACGTTGGATGGTTTTTTGCCTCGAGACACACCTTGGATCGATACTCTGTCCGGGGTTGCGCGTTTCAATTTCAAGCATGGCAAAATCCGTCAATTTGGATTTTTATCGTCTTTGTTGGGCATTTTTTCTCTGCCTGAACTGCCCAATCTGATGGTGGGGGCGCGTCCTGACCTGGATGGCACTGGATTGCATTATAAAGAATTCAAAGGTGGATTTTTTATCCATGACAATCTGTGGGATATTGATTCCATGAAGCTGACCAGTCCGTCTATGAATATTATTTTTAATGGTCAAGTGAATTTTCCCAAAAACCGGGTGGACATGTTGGTTGGCATACGTCCCTTGCAGACGTTGGATGCCATTGTGAATGGTGTGCCCATTTTGGGTAAACTGGTGACAGGAGACCGGCAGACTATGGTGGAGACCCAGTTCGATGTGACAGGAGCCATCCATTCACCGAGCGTGAGCCTTCGACCCATGACGAGTATCGCGCCTGGTTTGCTGCGGGATTGGTTGTCTGTTCCCATGAATATTTGGAAACACATTCAGGAACCCTCCTTTACCCCTCAGGATCCATAACCGGATTGTGCCAGAGGGTCATTTTAATCTGGAATTCGCTGACACAATTTGGTAGCATTCAACCATCCTCTGTCGCGAGCCACAAAATGGAACTTTTTTGGCCTAACGAAAAAAATTTTATACCACGGAAAGCACCGAAGAATCGATCCTCTGTCAACTCAATGGGAGTTATAAATGCATATACTTAAAGAGTACATGAATCAGAATCTTACACTTTATCGTTATCAGTTGTTTTTTTATGCTTTTGGAATTATCCTGTTTTCGATTGGGGCCAAGGGCTTTATTGATGCCCAGCTTGGCACCGACCCATTGGATGTGCTGGTGATCAGTTTGAATCAGCATATTGGCTTGGGTATGGGCATTTGGTCTTCCATTATCGCCATTATTTTTCTGACCTGGTGGATGGTATGGAATCGCAAAATGCCTCCCATGACTCCCTTTGTCAGCACCTCGGCGGTTGGCTTTTTGATTGACTTCTGGAATGCCATCAAACTGGAAAATTATACGATTCACGCCATGCCCGTGGTGACTGTCACGTGGTTCGGGTATGACTTGAATTTGAGTGCTGTTCTTTTGGATGTGATGGCACTGTTGATCTGTTCTTATGCTTCTTCTCTGATCATCATGAGTGGGATTGGCATTCGGATCATGGATCTTGTGGCCATTACCATGATTGAAAAATGGTCCTGGTCTTTTTTCCGTGCCAAAATGGTTCTGGAAGTGGGACTGTTCAGCTTGGGTTGGGCATTGGGAGGGCCTATGGGGGTGACGACTGTGCTGTTTTTGTTTTTGGTTGGTCCGTTCATCCAGCCGTTCATGTGGGTCAATCAGACGTATTTGAGTATTCCAAATCACGGGATTCAGAACAACGAACAGGTTGCTCATTAATGCTGTTTTGACCTTCACTGGTCAAAGCCAGAGAGGCCACCAGACTGTTTGCCAGTCATGATCTGATGGTTTTCTGCTTGATATTATGGTTGAAAACAGCGTATTTTCCTTTGCATGGATCTTTTACAGACTGCTGACTTGCAATGCAGGGAAAAGTACCAGAGGAGTTTTGCGGTATGACGACAGATGCGGGCATCACGATGCGTCCCAGTTGGGATCGACATTGGATGGATGCGGCCAAACTGGCAGCCCAGATGAGTACCTGCGCATCAGGACGCAAGGTGGGGGCCGTATTTGTACAAGGAAAACGGTTATTGGCCACAGGGTTCAATGGTGTTCCAAGTGGTTATCCCCACCCTGAGGTTTGTATGCGCAGGCAAGCTGGGCTGCCGAGTGGTCAGGGTTTGGATTTGTGCGTCTGCGCCCACGCCGAGGCCAATGGTATTGCCAATGCCGCTCGACATGGAGTCTCGTTGGAAGGCTCCATGATCTATGTCACCTGTCAGCCCTGTGGTGCCTGCATGGGGATGCTGGCCAATGTCGGGATCAAGCGGGTGGTTTTTGGCGGTCCTTATCCAGACGAACGATCCCAGTCTATCGCCGACTATGCGGGGATTGAGTTGATCTGTCTGACTGAATAGTGGGCGAAAGTGGATCAAGCACGTATCCACTTCACTGAAGTCAAATTTGGGCAACAAGATGGTATGCGAAAATTCAGCATGTTGCCAGTTTGGAAAATTTTTTTATTTTTCAAATGGTTAGTCAATAGTGCTTCAGCGAAATGGATACGTGGTTTCTCATGAATACAGTGTTCCAATCCGACAGGAAAACGCGCATAAAACATCGTCTTGTCATGACATCCTTTTTGGTTCTGATACTGCTCTTTTGCCAGGATGGCCAAACGGACGTGACCGAGCTGATCAAGCAACTTCCTGCCAACCTGCAACCATTGAAAAACAGTTCGGGTGCCAACAAGCCTGGGTCAACGTCTGGTCTGGGACAAGGGGAGATGGTTGCGGGCTTGAAAGAGGCATTAAGTATTGGCGTCAAACATGCCATCGAAACGCTGGGGAAGAAAAACGGCTTTTTGGGGGACTCTCAAGTGCGCATCCCTCTGCCACCCTCCCTGATGCCCATTGACAAACTCCTGAATCTGGGACCAGCCAAACCATTGCGTGATCGCTTCATCGAAACCCTCAACCAGGCTGCTGAACAAGCGGTTCCGGTGACTGCCGACATTTTCGCCCAGTCCATTCGCAATATGACCATCCGGGACGCAGCACAGATCCTGCAAGGATCCGATGACGCGGCAACACAGTATTTCAAGAAAAGCAGTTCCGTCCAACTGATCAACAAAATCCGTCCGATTGTGACGAAAACAACTCAGGAGGCTGGTGTCACCGCATCTTATAAATCCCTGATGGGCACCCTTCCCCAAAGTGGGGTGGGATTGCTTTCCAAATGGACGGGACAGGACGCCACTGACCTGGACGGTTATATCACCAAAAAGAGTGTGGATGGGTTATTCATCAAACTGGCAGACGAGGAAAAGCAGATTCGTACCAATCCGGTGGCCCGCACCACTGGTTTGCTACAAAAAGTTTTTGGCCTCGCACGTTGAATCATCATTGCAGACTGAAATGAAACATTCCGATTATCAAAAATGGGTGGCACAGATTGACAAGTTGACGCCTGTGCAGCGTGAGCAGGCCATGGCAGCTTTGGCTCAATGGCATGCAGAGGATGTGCTTGAACCTACCTTCTACTCTGACGAGGAATCAAGCTTCGTCAGTGATGAAGATGATCCAACCTTTTTTTCTGACATGACTCAGCGACGCGAGCCGAGTTTGAGATAATAAACATGGGTGTCAATCATGCTTGATAGTCGAGCATCGCGATAACAATCTTTGACACGCTCCCAACACCATTTCATATTGATGTGCCGGATGAAACAAAGTCGGATCATGCTGGAGAACACCCCTGCAACGGATCAACCATGTCAGGTGCGAGTCAAACCCATCCCATTCGGTTCACCCTTGATCTGGGCGGCATCGTCCAAGGAGTCGGGATGCGCCCAACCCTCCAACGACTGGCAACCAAGGCCGGATTGGGTGGATGGGTCCAAAATCGCGCCGGACAGGTGCGGATCTCCCTGGTCGGGGCGCAAGCTGAAATCGAAACATTTCTCCATTCTCTGCCTGATCTCCTGCCACCACACGCCAGAATCGATTTCATATCACAACCAATCATCGAACCATCAACCGGTATTCATGAGGCTTTTCACATCCTTCCCAGTGGTTCTACGGGGAATACGCCTCCCGGTATCCCGGCAGACCTGGCCCTGTGTCATGAGTGTCTGACCGAACTCATGAATCCCCATGACCGTCGTTACGGTTATCCCTTTACCACCTGCACCCAGTGTGGTCCACGTTATTCCGTCGTGGAGGGAATGCCTTATGATCGTGAAAAAACGACTTTGAAAGCATTTCATTTATGTGATGACTGTCTTCTTGAATATAACAATCCTCAAGATCGTCGTTTTCATGCCGAAAGCATGGCCTGTCCCCGTTGTGGACCTCGATTGACCCTTCGGGATGCCCAAAAAAACGAGTATCCGGGCAATCCTTTGCAACAAACCCGTAGTGCCTTGGCCCAGGGTAAAATTGTGGCAGTTCGAGGCATGGGGGGATTTCTTCTGGTTGTGGATGCCTGCAATCAGGACGCACTGCACCGCTTGCGTCAAAGAAAACTCCGACCCCACAAGCCGTTTGCGGTCATGGCGCGAAATTTGGCTCTCATTCGCAGCAGATGGTCTCTTTCCGCCGAGGTGGCTGCACTTCTGGCTGGGCCACAAGCCCCCATTGTGATCCTGGATGTTCCATCAGGCCATTCATTCCTGCCCATGGATCTGCTGGCTCCAGATAGTGCCACTTTGGGCATCATGCTTCCCACCACTCCGTTGCAATGGCTGTTGTTGGAGCCTTTGATCGGTGATGCGACTCCGGCATTTGATTTTTTGGTCATGACCAGTGGCAATCGCAGAGGAGAACCCATCTGCACAGGTACTGCCGAGGCCATGGAACAGCTCGCCGGTATTGCAGAGTTGTTTTTGTGTCATGACCGGGAGATCCAACGGCGGGTAGATGATTCCCTCTGTGTGGATGATGCTGGCATCCCCAGGGTATGGCGTCGTGCCAGAGGGTATGCCCCAACCCCAATGACTCTTGGTGTCACGCTGACCCGATCTGTGCTGGCCATGGGGGCCGAATTGAAAAACACCCTGGCCGTTGGTTTCGCAGACCGGGTCATACTCTCGCCTCATGTGGGGGATTTGGAAACCCCGGAAGCCGTCACCGATCTGGAACGTGTGGCCCGGCAGTTGGTGACATTCCTGGGGCAGGAACCCCAAGCCATTGCTGTAGATTTGCACCCTGACATGCATTCCACACTCCTTGGTCATCGTTTGGCTGCTGAATGGGGTATTCCCGTGATGTCGGTTCAGCATCATCATGCCCATGCCATGGCTTGCATGGCAGAACAGAGAATGGATGAGAGTCTGGCCCTGGTGTTCGATGGGGCGGGTTTGGGAACGGATGGTCATGTATGGGGGGCGGAAGTGCTGCATGTGCATCCTGCCGGGTTTGAACGATTGGCTACCTTTGCCGCAGCCCCCCTTCCAGGAGGAGATGCGGCTGTACGCCAGCCAGCAAGACAGTTGGTGGGCCGATGGATGCAAGCCGATGTCAGGGTGGAAAACCAGTGGTTCCACCGACTGGGAATCACAGCCATGGAGTCAGCCATTTGGATGCAACAGTGCCAACAGGGAATCAACGCACCCTTCAGTCATGCAGCGGGTCGTCTTTTTGATGCCTTTGCCGCAGGGCTTGGGATGGCTTCTGCTCCCCTCACTTACGAAGGACAGGCTGCGGTGCGTTTGGAAACTTTGGCCCATACCTGGTCGCCAGGAGGTTTCCGACCCACCTTGCCTTTTTCAGTCCGGGAGCGTGGCTCTTTATTGGAGGTGGATTGGAAGACAACCTTCGAAATGTTGTCAGATCACATGCCAACCGATGATGAAGCCCCTGCCTGGGCCTATGCGTTTCATCAGGCCGTGGCGTTGGCAGCTGGGCAGATGATCTTTTTTGGTATGGATAAAACCTCATGCCGAAACATTGTTTTAAGTGGCGGAGTCTTCATGAATCGCCTGTTGCTTCGTATGCTCTCTTCAAATTTGCAGAATCGGGGAATCCATGTGATGATGCATCAACAGATTCCAACCAATGACGGCGGAATTTCTTTGGGTCAGGCGGTAATCGTCGGAAGGAGATATTAAATGTGTTTGGGAATTCCCATGCAAATCGTCACCATCGAATCGGATGGAATGGCGATGGTGGCTTTGGGCGCAGTCCGTTATCGGATCGGATTGGATCTGATTGGTACGGCTCAGGCAGGAGAGTATGTTATTGTGCATGCGGGTTATGCCATTGAAAAACTGGATCAAGCCGAAGCCGACATCAGACTGGCTTTGTTCGAGGAGATCGCGCAAGCCGGTTTGATGATGGATGGAGGTGTGACACCATGAAATACATCGATGGCTTTCGCGCCTTGAATGCTGCCAATGGTTTTCGTCAACGTCTCGCTCATTGGGGCACCCTTCTGGCCAGGCAAGGCCGTCGGGTGAGAATCATGGAAGTGTGCGGCAGTCATACCATGGCCATTGCCAGGTTTGGCATCCGGGATTTCCTGCCGGACAATGTGACGCTGATCAGCGGGCCAGGGTGTCCGGTATGCGTTACTGCGACCGGTTACATTGATGCTGCCGTGGCATTGGCGAACAAAGGAGTCGTGATTGCCAGTTTTGGGGATATGGTGCGGGTGCCTGGGTCTCATACCAATCTGGAGAAAGCGCGTGCCCAAGGGGCGGAGGTGGTTGTTTGTTATTCTCCATTGGAGGCGTTGACCCTGGCCATGCAAAACCATGATCGTGAAGTGGTTTTTTTGGCGGTTGGTTTCGAAACGACGGCAGCTCCCATTTTGGCCATGCTGAATACGGCATTGAACCGCTCGGTTGAGAATTTTTCTTTGCTGACCGCTTTCAAGCAGATTCCACCAGCCCTGGAGGCTCTGGCTTCGGACCCCGAAATTCGGGTGGAGGCCCTGCTTTGTCCTGCGCATGTGAGTGCCATCATAGGTTCAGACGCCTATCGTCCGTTTGCGCTCCAGTGGGGCATTCCGTGTGTGGTGGCGGGTTTCGAGCCATTGGATATTCTTTATGGATTGGATGGCTTGCTGGAACAACTCGTAATGGGGGGGGCGCGGGTCGATAACCAGTACAATCGGGTCGTCAACCCGGCAGGCAATCCTGTGGCGCAAAAACTCATGGAACAGTATCTGCTCCCGGTGGATGCCTGGTGGCGCGGTCTTGGTGTGATTCCAGGCAGTGGGTTGGAATTGCGCGGGGAGTATCGAGAGTGGGATGGTTCGGTACGCCATGAGATTTCCATTCAAACCGGAACCAATCATCCGTATTGTCAGTGTGGTGATGTTCTCAAGGGCAAGACGCTCCCCATGGAATGTCCATTGCTCGGTTCGGCCTGTACGCCGGATCACCCCATCGGTCCTTGCATGGTCAGTTCAGAAGGGAGTTGTGCTGCCAGTTTCAAGTATGAACGGGCCATGAGTACGGGAGGAGAGGTGAAATGAACGAACAAATTGTGTTGGGGCATGGGGGGGGCGGACGGTTATCTTACCAGTTGATCAAACAAGAGATCCTCTCCCGTTTTGGAGAGGGTCCATTGCAGGAGATGCCTGATGCGGCATCCCTGTTGGTTGCAAGTCAGCGTCTGTTGTTTTCCACGGATACCTTTGTCGTTCATCCATTGAGTTTTCCTGGGGGGGATATTGGTGAACTGGCGGTTTACGGGACGGTCAATGATCTGGCCGTGGCGGGAGGCAGACCACGTTGGTTGGCGTTAAGTCTCATTTTGGAAGAGGGATTTGCATTGTCCCGTTTACGGTCCATTCTGGATTCCATCAAGCGTGCAGCGGACCGGTGCGAGGTGGCGATTGTGACCGGTGATACCAAGGTTGTGCGACGGGGTCAGTGTGATGGCCTGTACATAACGACATCAGGCATTGGAGAGATGCTGCCTGGTTTTGCTTTAGGAGTGGATCGGATCGTTCCAGGGGATCGGATTCTGGTCAGCGGGAGATTGGGGGATCACGGCATGGCGGTTTTGTCCAGTCGGGAAAAGATCCAGATCGAAGGTGGACCCCAAAGCGATACCCGTCCTGTCCATGGTCTGGTCAGCAGATTGAGTGATATGGCTGCTGATATTCATTTCATGCGTGACCCGACGCGAGGAGGGATTGCCTCGGTTCTCAATGAGGTGATCATCGGACAAGCGTTTGGGATGTGTATTCGGGAAAATGCATTACCTTTTTCATCTGGTGCTAGATCATTGGCAGAGATGTTGGGAATGGATCTGTTGCATGTGGCCTCGGAGGGATGTCTGGTTTTGTTTTGCGCCCCAAAAAGTGTCGAATCTGTGCTGGAGCGATGGAAGACTATGCCGGAAGGTCAGGATGCGGTGGAAATCGGAGTTGTCGTTGCTGGAGGAAATCATGTCGTGATGGAGACTTCTATTGGTGGCAAGCGATTGGTCGATTTTCCTCAAGGTGAACTTCTGCCCAGGATTTGTTGATGTGTGAGCGTCAAACCTGGTGATCAACTGAAATCATTTCGGGATGTGAAGTTGTTTACTAAACCGAAACCATGTCGGGATGTGAAGTTTTCTACTATCAGGGGTCCAGGGGGATTATCCCCCCTTACAAGGGTAGGTTTTTTCATATCCCCTCGATTTTAGGCAGAATTGGCCATGGTTCCGGGATTCCGTGACTGAAAGGGAT
>JAMOBH010000068.1:0-19316 GCA_039908085.1 Magnetococcus sp. YQC-5 | reverse complement strand
AAAAAAAAGAGGGGGTCTGGGGGATTCATCCCCCAGGGTTTTGCCTTTGACTTTTTGCCCGAAGGGCATGCTGTTCGGAGTCAGCGTGATCCCGAACGATGCGCAACCCTTCCAACACTTGGAGAAAATCCAAAGGCGGATCTGCTGCGAAGGACATTTCTTTTCCAGTCATCGGATGAGTGATAGTCAACTGGGCGGCATGGAGTGCCTGACGACGAAAAGAGACAAGAGTTGAACGCACGTTTTCCGGCCATTTTTCCGGGGGATGGAAGACACGGGCATACAAGGGATCGCCCAACACGGGATGACCGATGTGTGCCATGTGGACCCGAATTTGATGGGTACGCCCTGTTTCCAAACGACAGGAGATCAAAGTAAAACCTGGCAGGGATTCCATTCTCTGCCAGTGGGTGACGGCATGCCGACCATGACGGGGTTCCACGGCCATTTTTTTGCGGTCATTGGGATTGCGACCAATGGGGGCCTCGACGCTGCCCTGATTCAGGAGCGGAGAGCCTTTGATCAGAGCCAGATAACGCCGAAAGGCGGAGTGGGTTTCGAACTGTCTGGCGAGGTGTTGATGAGCTAAATCATTTTTAGCTGCCACCAACAAACCACTGGTATCCATATCCAAGCGATGGACAATACCGGGACGAATGGCCCCGCCAATACCGGACAATCCTCCGACCCGATCAGGTCCGCCGCAATGGTGAAGCAAGGCGTTGACCAAAACCCCGGAATGGCGTCCTGCACCGGCATGCACGGCCAACCCAGCAGGCTTGTTGATCACGATGATATGTTCATCTTCGAAGACCACCGCCAAAGGGATCTCTTCCGGGTGTGCTTCCAACACAATCGGTTCAGGGATTGCAAGCAGGAACATTTCACCCGCTGCCGCCTTGACATCGGATTGAGGGATCGAACCATCGGGACGCGTGACGCATCCGGTTTTGAGCAAACGTTGGACAGTGGAGCGGCTCAATATTCCGCTTGCCATGGCCAGTGCCTTGTCCAACCGTTCTGTATGCTGTGAGTCTGGGATGATGATCCGATGGACCCCCGGACCTGGAGAGGCGTTGACGGTCATGATTCATATCCCCCGACAGGGGGTAACCATTGGACAGGAAAGATAATGAAAATCATCAAATTCTTTGTGATATTCGGTGCTGTGGCGATCATGATGGGACTTGGAGTACTTTTTTTCAAGATGTATAACAAACACGGCACGGTTGAAAAACCCCCAAAAGAGGCCATCCCGATAGAAGAGACTCTTGTGATTCCGGCAGGGGCACGGGTGACCCATGTGGTCGGAATGGACTCACATGGTGTCGCGACCCTGTTGGAACTTCCAGATGGAGGAGGCCAACTTTTATTTTTTTCCGTGCGGGGGCAATTGCAGCGTCGAATCAACTTGACGCCTGGTTCCCAGGTTCCCCACTCCGTATCCCGTAGCCCAGGTAATTGACATTGGCATGAGTGTTTGACAATTCCCAGGCATCCCGCCATGGAATGTAATGCATGCCAGTGACATCACGGGTGGAGATGCCTGTATGACGCAACCAGCGACTCAATTCCGATGGCCGGATGAACTTGTTGAAATCATGGGTGCCTTTGGGCAACCATCGCAAGACATATTCGGCCCCGACAATGGCCAGCAGCCAGGCTTGAGCGGTTTTGTTGAGGGTGGCGAAAAAAAAGTGCCCTCCTGGTTTGAGCAAAGCCGCGCACTCTTCCAGAAAAAGCGGGACATCCGGCACATGTTCCAACACCTCCATGGCCAATACGGCGTCGTAAGAAGCCCCTTTTTCCTTGGCCAAACTCTCAAGGGTTTGCACCCGATAATCCACCCGTGAACCACTCTCTTTCTGATGCGCCCTGGCCACTCCGATGATGGTTTCAGAGCGATCAATGGCGGTGACTCTGGCATCCAGGGCATCCAACGCCTCTGAAAGAATCCCGCCACCACAACCGATGTCGAGAATGTCCAGACCGTCAAGCCTGGCACGGGGCGATTGACGCAACTTCGCACGGATGTAATCCGTGCGGAGGGGATTGATACGATGTAACGGTTTGAATTTCCCGTCAGGATTCCACCACTCGTGAGCCATTTTTTCGAATTTGGCGATTTCTTCTGGATCCTCTTTGGACATGACTTTGCTCCCGCATGTTCGTGGCTTTTGTTTGGGCATTGGAATGATTCGGGCAACATCATAACACGGTTGATGCCCGTTGGCGTAGCGACTTTGCAGAAATTTTCGCGTGTGTCAATAAACAGGACGCAATGCCGGTATGGTATTTGCTTTGAGTGGCTGCAACCCTGTTGCTCCATACACGACTCAGAGTGAATCAAGAGCTTGAATTCAAGCCAAATTATCTCAGGGCCATTCTTTTTTGGAAAGCGTACTGGATAGCTGTCAAAAAATGGTTACATAAAAAAGGAGAGAAACGGTGATGTTTGATCGACGAGCTATGTTGAAAACGATGGCACTGTCTGCTGGTGGGATGTTTCTGCCGGTTTCCTTGGCCGAGGCGGCCATGGAGTCATTCAGTCGGACGTCTAAACGAGGCGTGGTGATCGCGATTGATCCGGGTCATGGAGGTGCGGATCCTGGTGCCATTGGCAAGGGTGGTTTGCAGGAAAAGGATGTCACATTGGAGGTTGCCCAGCGTGTGGCCCAGGAAATCAACCGTATACCAGGTTTCACCGCTCATTTGACGCGTACCGATGATTATTATGTCGCCTTGACGCAACGGGTTTCCATTGCCCGCAAGCATCAGGCGGACCTGTTTATCAGTTTGCATGCGGATGCATTTCACATCAGTTCAGCGCGCGGGGTTTCGGTCTATTGTCTTTCTGAACGGGGCAAGCCTTCGCCGGACAAAGCCATTCGTCTCCTGGAGTCACGGGAAAACAATGCCGACCTCATTGGAGGCGTGGATTTGAACGATGTTGCAGATCAGGAGGTCAAGGGTATTCTCATGGACCTGTCACAACGGGATTCCCTGAATCGTTCCTTGATGTTGGGCAATAATTTATTGGCATCCATCTCCAACACACCGCCCTTGTCACTCCATTTTCGCACCATCAAACAGGCTGGTTTTGCTGTTCTCAAGGCCCCGGACATCCCTTCAGTGCTGGTGGAAATGGCTTTTCTGTCCAATCACGAGGAAGAGATGCTGCTGCAACAACCCCAGCATCAGGCATCCCTGGCCAGGGCCGTGACACTGGGGACACGACGTTTTGTCCGGTCATCCGGCTTGGCGTGATGGATGGGCGGGAGGGGGCGCGTCTTTACAGAAGAGATGGCGTTCTCTGGGATCTCCCGCCCCATCGGATCGCCCTTCGACGAAATCACGATAGCGTTCCAACAATGCAGGTCTGGGTACATCCTTGAAACGGGAGAGGTGTTCTGGTGCCAGGTGGAAGAAAAAGGCCGCTGCCTGCCGCACTCTCTCCCGCAAATCCGGTCGCGCCCCGGCAAGCAGGTGCAAAAGGTACATAACAAAATAATATTTATCATAGCTGTTCAGCAGCACAACCGCCTGCTCCAACTTGGGCTGTATCTCCCGATCCATGCTCAGATCGCGCATGGCAACCATGACAATCAATACAACGTCATAGTGCCAGCGGGCAAGTGCTTTCGCAATATCATCCTCTTTTGGTAAACGTTCCACCAAGCTCAACTCAAGTGACAAGAACATTTGATTACAGAACACACTACAACCTTTATTTTTCTCAAATTCAAACAAGGCATCCTGCAAATCCTGCTGCCAATCCTGTCCAAGAAGTAACCGTAAATGACCTCGATTTTTTAAAATGTAAGGATGATGAGGCTTGATAGCCAATCCTTGTCCAAAACAGTGCAAAGCCTCCTGACACTTCCCCAATTTGTTCCAATAGAGTATCCCAAGCCCATTCCAGGCATCAACGTTTGAATCAACGTTTGAATTAATGGCGATAGCCTTACGGTAAGCCGCCTCCGAATCTACGTCTCGATCAAGATGATCCCGGAACAGTTTGCCCAAATTGTTCCAAATCTTGACGTATTCTGGATAAATAGCGATAACCTGACGAAAAGCCGCCTCCGACTCTGCATATTGATCAAGCTCATACATAAACAACTCACCAAGTCTATCCCAGGCAAAAACATTTTTTAGATCGATGGCGATGAGTTGACGGAGTGCTTTTTCCTCTTCATTAAATTTTCTGCTTACTGAACACAGCCAAGCATGAATATAATGGGTTGCTTCCCAGTCAGGAGCCACCTTGCGGAGATGATCCACGATAGGAGTAATTTTTTCAGCCAACGCTTCTGGCCAAAACCCCAATATCTTACGGCACAAATCATAGCAAAGATTCTGGTCGTTGGATAATGATTTTGCCAAAATGCGATCCAACATCTTTTCAGCAAGATCCTGATTGATATATTGATCATTCTTCAGGCTGGCAAGCGACTCCCACGGATTTTCCATCGCGATGTCGATGGCCTTTTGTCTGGCCGTAATGACATCATCTGAAAATTTTTGCTCTTTCTCCAAAGCATCAGCCAAGACAAACCAATAATAAAAAGATTCTTTCCATGATACAAACAGATGTTGATCGCGCAAAGGACGCAACAGGAATGCCTCACGACCACTCTCCTTTCCAAGCATGAATTCAGCCCATTGTTGTTGGTGCTGAAACAACTGTGTCATCATATCAAAATCATTCCATATTTCCTGTGCCGAAAATCTAAGCTGTTCATCCTGAAAAAGCTTCACCAATGAATCTACCTGGAATTGACTCAAGTTGTTCCAATTCTTGACGATCCTCTCCTTCTCTTCAATACTCAAAGAGATTGATGCACACAGACCGTCTAAAAATTGTTCCCGTTGCCCGTACCAATCAGGGTATTGATGTAACCATGCGTCGATTTTCTGTGGATCATCCGCCAGTGGCCAATGCCATTTGGGCCGTTGCCACATGATGGCCTGAGATCCACGCCTGGAAGTTGGAATGGCCACAAGAGACCCCTCCCTATCTTCCGAGGTCATTGTTTGCCCTGCGTCACCGGCGGAAAAATCCAACCCCATCACATCACGCGCCTGACGAAGAACCTCCTGGGTTGCATCCTGAAGCGTTTTGGTAGAATCAAGCATTTCTGCGATCTGTTCCACCACATCCCAATAAGGATGAAGTTTTCCCAAAAATCGTGTACGTGGGATTGGAGTGTCGGATGCCACCAGATGGGGTGAATAAGGCAGGAAAAAATAGGGCGGCAGGATCTCTTCTGGTTCGCTTTCATCCCCTGGCAGGCGATGCTCTTGCAGAACCTTGACCCCCTGTTCGAGAGCCATGCGCACTGCCGGATCCTCGAAAAAATGCGCCGGAACCGGAGAAAAGGCGACAAGCAGTTCCGAGGCATATCTCCCGCGCACAACCCGCTGGGGACGCAGCTTCTTCAATGTGATCCCCAAACCCCGGAGATTTTGTTGATTGAGACCCGATACCAACACCAGACGATCCGCCATGTATCCCATGGTCAATTCCACCAATTCGGGATAGCCGGTGCGACAGTCAATCAACAGATAATCGATACCCGCCTTGCGGGGATGGTCTGGCACACGATATTGCTCAAGATCCTGAATGAACTTTTGGGCAAAGGTCCGCATCGCCTGCTGATCCAAAGAATCTTCAAGAGATGCCTTGGCTGAGGGAATGCTGATGGTTTCCGCATCCTCGACCACCTGCATTTGCGGAATCGTGACATCCCCTGCTGGCAGCACCAACAAACGCCCGTCGCTTCCCCATTTGCCTTTGCTGTCAGAATCACCCGGTTTCATCTCCCGCAGAAACCGGCTGGGTGGAAAAAATGTAAAAGTTCTCTTCTCGATATCTCGCGTCTCGTAGAATGTGGCCAATAGATCACTGACGCCCAAATTATGCAATACACTCTCTTTATCGAGTGGCACCAACCAAGGATGAAAACTCAAACCAGGGGCTTGGAGATCCATGTCCACCAACGCCACCACCCGGCCACGATCCGCCCAGTGTACCCCCAGATGAAGCATCAGTGCCGTGCGCCCAACACCACCTTTGAATGAATAAAAAACTATAGTCTTCATTGTGCTGGAATACCAAAATACACTGTTTGTCCAATGCCGAGATCTTGCGACCGTTGACGAGTTGCTGGCCGCTTGTTGGTATCCGTACTTGACACCTTACAATGTTTCAATAATTCTTGATTTGTTCTTTTAAGTTGAGCCATCTCCTGTTTGAAATGAGCCATCTCCTGCTCCATATCAGCCCTGGAACGTATGGCCATCGAGTCATACCCATCCAATACCTCATGGGCCCTGGGGCCAAGAGTGACAAATTTTTCCTTCTTGCGCCGATGACGGACCACCAATTCCCACCCCTCCATCACGGTCAGGATGCGCGAGAGGTTGGCCTCCTCGATTTTAAAATGATCTATCAGTTTTTGTTGCGCCACCTCTTGTTGAGGAAGAATCCATTCCAGGATTTCCTTCACATAACGACGCTGCTTGACCGAATCAGGAACCGTCAAGCCCAATACCGAAAGGCGATCCTCAAGGATATCGCTGAAGGCGAGCCAACGCACGGCATAGGGCTTGTCAAGTGCATTCAGTTCCTGCTCCCGGATGGGGTGGGCCACTTTCAGGATGTTTTGATTCAACTCTCTGAACTCTTCGGCCTCGGCATGGGTGCGCAAAAGGCGGGCCAGACGCACCCGATAAGCATAATCCAACAACCCGGCGGTATGTTCATCCCATTCAGGCAGCGTGTCCACAGATTCCAGAATGTATGACAGAGCTACAGGGGATTGTGCCAGCCAGTTAGGATCGGCATAGCCAAGATTCACGGGCTTGGAAGGTGTGTTCATAGGGCAAGTGTAGTCAAAGCAGAGAAAAAAGTCAAAAGACAATTGTCAGACAATTGACTTATCGGCCAGATGGCTTGGCGGCTTTAGGCATTTCAACCGACCATAGGGGGCTGATGTGACTTCCTGCTCACCCCGTCCCCCCCCTGGCATGGGAAAAGCAAAGCCGTGTTCACAGGGGTTTTTATTTGGATAGGACTCTTGCGGCCATTGATTGGCCACCAACACCCTGGTGCCACAATGATCGTACAAGTTTGCAGCCTGTTTGAGATGGGCACTCATACCACCAGAGAAGCTCATGGATGGCACCAGCACCCAATCCGGGGCCAAGGTTTCCCATAGAGTACGAACCCACCCTTCGCCTTCACAAAAATCCCTGCATACAGCCAGTGCGAATACCCCGATGGATGTCATCCATAAAGTTACAGCATTCCCAGACGAAACAAGTTCATGGCACACCTTATCATCGCCGAAAGGTATAAACTTGTCATGCCAAAAGATATGATTCCCCTTGCCAGTGAACAAGCCAGTGCGATTGACTGGCAATCCATGCGAGGTTGTTCTCTCAACCTGTTCGTGAAAACTTCCTGGAACCACCAATAAAAAACCGTTTTGCTCATTGTTGAGCCAATCAAGTATTTTTTTTCGCAAAGAGGGACATACAGATAATTCTGGAAAAATCACCACCTTGGCCTCAGCTTCCCTGGCTGCACAGAGGGAATCTTTAATGCTCGCCCATCGTTTATCCTGATCAGTCACTCTTTCAGACGTACACTTTTTTTCCTGTATGTTTGGCCAATGGGGAGTGACTTGGTCTGTGAATGTGCCAAACCAAACCGGCAAGGAATCTCCTCCCAAGACATTCAAGGATTTCCCATGATCCTTGGGCGGACAGAAACGAATTTCAAGCGCGTGCGAACATTTCGCAGCATAATGTGGGTAGTGTGCTGGCACGATCAAATGGTAGTTCAACCAATTGCGCAGATGTGCAAATTGTTGTAAATGTTTTCTCACACCAAGAGGAACCACTCTCCGAACCAACAACCAATCCTGGCCTTGCACATGATGACGATAAGGAACCACCCTCAGCCCTCCGTCTTCTTTGCCAAGATCAACGATGGCCTTATCCAACGCTGCCAGCAGCATCAAAGGAGAATACTCTGTAGCGGGTAATGTTTTGTTGTCACAAATCAACACAACCAGTTGATCACACTTCTGGTTCCATTGGTCTACTCCCAGATGACGCCGACTTGTTTCTTCTTTCACAATTAAGCCAGGACAGGTATAAAATTCAACCCATAACTCTATCAATTTATTTGTTAAAGCTATATTAGCTTCCAGTTCGGACACGAAAGACACCTTAAATAATAAATTTTTAAAATATAGCCAAAACCCTGCTCACAACTCTCACCATTGCTCCTCATGTTGGCGCAATGATTACCCCCACCATAGTGTTGGATTAGGGGGTATTGATCAAAGCGCGCGTTACCGCACACCACCCCTTGCCGATATTCAAAGGATTGTACCCCCCTCCCCCCAACGCCAGAATACGTCCATGGCCCAATTCTTCAGCCATGCGCACCAAACGGGCTGCCACTTGTCCGTGCAACGTCGCAGAAAGCCGCAATTGCGTGAGTGGATCCCCGGCTATGGAATCCGCACCACATTGCAGAATGAAAAATTCCGGTTTGGCCTCTTCCAGAAACTGCACCCCCTGAGGCCAACGTTGCATAAAATGCACATCCCCAGCCCCAGGAGGCATGGGAATATTGAGTTTGGTCCCCTTGGCTGCACCAAGGCCAGATTCGGAAGCATCCCCGGTGCCAGGATAAAGAGATCTCCCATCCTGATGAAAGTCCAGAAAACACAAATCCGGGTCTGATTCAAACGCATAAAACACACCGTCGCCATGATGGGCGTCAATATCCACATAAGCAATGCGTTGCATGCCGTATTCTTGCCGCAAAGAGTGAATAACCACACCGATATCATTAAAGACGCAAAAACCCCCTGCCCGTTCAGGCCGGGCGTGATGCAGGCCGGCAATGGGAACGAAAGCGCGGGCACAACGGCCAGCCATGATCCTGCGCATGGCATCCAACGCCGAACCCACCACATGTGAAGCCGCTTCATAAACACCAGGAAATGCAGGGGTATCGCCATAATCCAGATAGCCCCTGCCGGTTTTGGATTGTTCCTGAACCTGCTGGATATACTCCATGGCATGAAAACGCGCCAACTCCTCCACTGTGGCAGGAACCGGTTGCAACACCTCAACCTGAGCATCCAATCCCTGCAACCGTGCCTCATCCCAAAAGGCCCCCATGCGAAAAGGACCAAATGGATGGCTGTTGGGAAAACCGTAATTGGCTATTTCCTGACCAATGGTGACACAAACACTATGTTGAGAAGAAGTTGCAATCATGGCTCTGGATCGTCAATGATAATGATGTCGATTTTCCATTCAATGCCCCACGGCAAGCCAGGACAGTTTGAAAAATCACTGTGTTGATATGACTGGGTATTCTTACCCAACCCCCACTACGCACTTTACCTGGCAATGACCGGAAGAGTCAAATTCTTATGAATACGAAACAACACCCACTCTTCAAGCACTTCCTTTAATTCTTCCCGGCATGCCTCCAAGGTGGAAGCATTTGCATACATACCTTTACAGACTGGTATTTCACCGTAAAAGGATTGGTCATCTGAAAGGATTTCGTAACGAGCCTGACGCATTGCGGTGTGAAGATAATTGACAAGCATCCACTCCTCCAATGACCTTCTAAGCACTGATTCCGTAATGGCTCACCTGTGCTGATTGGATGGGTTGGGTGGCCCAAATTTCCTGGCCATTATCGAATTTCAACTGAGCAAAACACATGCCCATATAACTTGTCCCGGCTTGCATAAAAAAGGCAGACTCAACGCACAACGACCGTTTTCTGATACAACCCACCAAAAAAAGTTTCCTTATTGACCTTCTGCACATGGAGTTCCTGGGGGATCCATTCGGTGATGGCATTATTCCAGGTATCCATGGCATACGGCTCCAAGATTTTAAGAACAGGCATCATGATGTAACGGAATGGATTGACCCAGGAAGGACCATGATAATCAACAAAAATCGCCTTGCCACCAGGACGCACCACCCGAATCGCTTCGGCAACGGTTTTTTCACGCACACCTTGTGGTTGCTCATGCAGCAGGAAAAACACCAAAACCTGATCAAAAAAACCATCCGTGAAGGT
The DNA here is from genome assembly GCA_039908085.1 of Magnetococcus sp. YQC-5. Classification (GTDB taxonomy): domain Bacteria; phylum Pseudomonadota; class Magnetococcia; order Magnetococcales; family Magnetaquicoccaceae; genus Magnetaquiglobus. The sequence continues at coordinate 9,184 of JAMOBH010000068.1, read as the reverse complement.
CAGATGCGTCGAATCCTGATGATGAAGCTGGACATTGGCGCGCCCGGACCCCAGCTTGCGTTTGAGATTCTGTAATTGAACCGGTGCCACATCCACCACATGCAATTTGGCATCTGGAGCGAGACGGTCGGCCAGTCTGGTGGTCAAATCGCCATAGACACAAGCAACCTGCAAGGTCTGCCCAGTGACCGGCATTCCCATTTCAGTGAGTGCCGCATCGCGCAGACGGGCAAAATTCCCCCACAGAATACAGTTGACAAGCCATTGCCGTTCAAAAAAACGTACCCCAAAGGGATGCAAATAAGCCCACCAATAGGTCTGCTGAAGATAAACAGGCACCGCCAGATCGCTGGAAATCCGCAATGGCGAAAACAAAGGGGCAGAGGCATCCCTCAGCGTGACAGGGGCGCAGGATGCCGCCATAGCCGAGTATTTTTTCATTCGTGTTCCGTTTTCAGTTAAATGAGCAAGGCGTATCGATCAGCTCTACAGAGTAACCGCATTTCAGGTCCAAGACAACCGCTTCCAAAACACAACAGCGGATATAAGGATCAGGAAGGTTTCGCCACTGTTTTCTGCCGCAATCGATAGAGGGTATAGCGATAATCCTTCTCTCGATATTCGCTTATGATTTCATGGTCGTATTGTTCCAGTGCCATTTTGCAGAAGCTGTTCTGGACCGGATCCTGAACATTGCACCAAAAGTTGTAATGCAGGTAAATCCCTCCCTGGTAACGCGGAAACAACCCCTGATTGAGATGATGCGGATTGGACTGGATCACAGACATCTGAGCCGCATGATAGCCCCACAATTGAAACATGTTGGGGTTATGGGTCAAAATCAAGGATTCTGGAGGCACCTTGGCGACCATCTTTTGGGCATACTGATAATCGGCCCTGGCTGCCCAGGCTTCATCGGTCATGGCGCGCACCCTGGGCAGAAACGCCATGTGGGAGACCACTAAAAGTAAAGTCAGAATACCAACCAGAGTAGTATGCCGGAAAGAGGTTGTTTGCATCAACAGATGGATGATCCTTTCAGCCCCCAGTCCACCCAGTACCGTCAAAGGCAGATAACAAACAATGGCGTAGCGCACATCGGCTCCGTAGTGGTAGCTGCCGGCATAAAAAAACAAAAATACCCCCCAAAACAGCAAAAACCAGATCCCCAACACCCCCCGTTCCATCCAGCGAGGACCGGGCCAAGCCAAGCCACAAAACGCCAAAATGGTAATCAGCAGGGGAAATTCCCGGTTGGTCAGAAAATGCCATCCATTCACATTCAAATTGGCCAGAAAATAATCCCGACTGAAAGGAACACCTGTACTCCCCCACGGGTGATTGCGGAACAACTCCATGTGCAGCCAAAGCGGCAGGGTCAACACTCCAAACAGCAGGATGTTGGCGGCAAAGGCCTTGCGAAACACCAAGGCAGGTCGTCCCACGATCAATAATACCAGTGGACCCAGCAACAAGGATTCCGGGCGAAACTGAATGGCAAAAGCGAACAAAAGCGTCAACAACGTCAGGGTTGCCGCATTTTTGTTACGCAGATAGGCAAACGCGGTCAATACCACCAAAGCCGCTGTCACAGCGGAACTGGGTTCAGCAGCGGTGGTGTTGTACCAGTGCAGATTTTGCGGAATCAGGATGACCAGGAGTGCAGAAAACAATCCGGCCCGCCATCCCCCACTGATCAGATACGCCAGAAACAGGACAGACAAACCTGCGACACCCAGCAACAGATTGTTCAAATAAAACACGGCGTATTCGGAAGTGCCGAAGATTCGAAACACCACACTGGCCAAAAAGGGAAAACCATTGGGCTGTTTGTTGTACTCCCACTGCTCACAGCGGAACAAGCCATACTCCTCGCCCCCGGAATGGCAGGTTTGCGCCCGGTTCAGATGGGTCAGATTCTGTCCGATGCTCAGATAAATCGACTCATCATAATAGATCCGATGGACCTGGGGGGCCATGACAGCGACATACAGGGCACTCCCCAGGAGAATGCCGGGCAAAATCCATTTCAACTCCCTGGGCATGGCCTTGACCCTGTTGACCAGGGATTCCATTTGCACCACCACGATCACCAGTATCAACGTCGCGGTAACAGCGAAAAACGTCCCGGTCCACTGAGTCAACCACTCCTTGGCGGCCTGTTCCGGCATGAGACGCAATTGGGAATAAGCCCAAAGCAGCAGGCCCAAGCCAACCACCACGAGCAGACTAGAGAATTTTTTCCAGGTTGCCAGCATGTCGCACCACATTGAGATAGGATTCTTCCAAGGAGTCACCCCCGAACTGTTCTCGACAGGCATTCGGACTCCCGACAAACAATACTTTGCCCTGGTGCAAAATGGCCATGGCATCGCATAGATTTTCCACGTCGGTAAGGATGTGGGTATTGATGAACAAGGTCAAGCCCTGCTGTTTGCGGTGCAGCAATTGGCGTTTCAAGAGTGCCCTGGCCAAGGGATCCAGACCGGATGAGGGTTCATCCAGGAGCAACAACTCCTTGCCACTGAGCAGACAACTGGCCAGACCCAGTTTCTGGGTCATCCCCTTGGACAAAGTACGGATCGGCTTGCCAAGCGCGGCAGGGTCCATGTCCAGGGAAGCGACCGCCTCTTCCATGTGCGTGACTGAAGGGGAGACACCATGCAACCGTAGCATGTAAACGAGAAATTCCCGTCCGTCAAGATGAGCCGGTGGCAAAAAGCGTTCCGGGAGATAAGCCACCTGACGTCGGGCCGCATGGTGTGTGGTCGGGAGACCAAAGAGTTGGATCGCTCCAGCATCCGGGCGACACAGATCCAGCAGGCATTGAATCAGGGTGGTTTTGCCAGCTCCGTTGCCCCCGACCAGCCCGAAAAACGTGGCTTGCCCAACAAAGAGGCTCACCCGATCCAGAACAGTATGTGGACCGAACCGTTTGGATAATTCTTGAATCTCAAGGACATTCAAAGTACTGGCACGTGTCGGGCAAGGAGGGGGCAAACTTGGAGTCGCTCCTCTTTAACTTAAAGAGGAGCGACAACAAGAAATCAAAAGCCGGTACAGATCAAAATTTTCGCAACAGGGGCAGTGGCATAAGGGGTAGCGGTTGGCCCGCCAACAGTGTTTTCATCTTCGTTATTGGCACTGCCCCGAATATCCCCACGATCACCAGCCCCGTCATCAAACTGAGTATCGTAAATCATAGCATAATCCGAAGGAATTTCTTTCATGCAGACCATCTTTTTGGTCAAACCCATGACAGCGGCACTGCGGCCATCTGCGATTCCAGTGATACCACCCAACGGATTCACCGGATGAGCAATCACCGTGGCAGCATTGCCAATGCAATTGCCTTTCAACAGGCCTTCACAATACATATGGTTAAAAGCATGCGTGGTCTCCGCAGTCGCGGCATCATTGGCCACGTTAACGGCAGAAAGAAGAAGTCCCTGGATCAATCCATTGCCGTTGCCACCCGGAGCCGCCGTGCCCCAACGGGTCGCCGACCCGGCGTCATCTCCAGGCAGAACCCAATAGGAATCCATATAAGCATTGATAGCCCCCTGAACCGAGGTGGTATCTGTGGCGATACGTTTGATCTTGGAGTTTTTGACCAAGGTCTGTCCCTTGAGAACCCCCCCGATCAACAGTCCGATAATCACCAAAACAATCGCAATTTCGATCAAACTGAAACCGGCTTGTCGTTTATCGTCATTCAATCTCATTGTCTTGCCCCTTGAAATGAAGTTAATGAACCCTGCGTGTGCGGGTCCAACCTGAAAAAAAATCTGTTGGATGATGATGTCATTTGCGCAAAAAGTCAAAGAAAAAGTCACCATTTAAAACAAATACAAATAATTACAGATATAACATGCCTGCAAACCATTTATTATTGCAACAAAATGGTACTCTGCGCAAGACCAACCCGCCACTTTTTGGAACCATGGGAATGCACGGAAGCCATTAAACGACCATCTCTATGTCTTCATTTAATTTACCGTGTTTTTCGTGGTGCGTAAAGATCCTGGGTTGCCATGCACAACAGTCTGAATAGTGTCCATTTATGTGTATGGAGGTCTATCACTCGCAGCCCCCCATCCCAAAATAAGGACTGGACAGGCATGGCCAGAATGTGATATTGTATTTTATAGTTAAAATAAGCACTCGTGCATACAGCACCCCCATCAACCACCAATCAAACAATCCCCAATCAATCATAATCAATGGATTCTGAATTTTCAGAGGCTTGACGCATGGACGCATTCCGCAAATCTGGCAACGCTCTCATCCTTGGCGTGGAAAAATGGTTTAACAAAGGCTTCGGCAATCATTTAAATCCATTCTATCACCTTGGATCGTTAACTTTCTTTTTTTTCTGGATCGTTCTGGTTTCAGGAATTTATATTTTCATTTTTTTTGAAACCAATGTCGCCGGAGCCTACCCCTCGGTGGAATACATGACCCACGACCAGTGGTGGATGGCAGGCATCATGCGCAGTCTGCACCGTTACGCCTCGGATGCTGCGGTCATTTCCATTTTCATCCACATGTTCCGGGAATTCTTCCGGGATCGCTATCGTGGGGTACGCTGGTTTTCCTGGTTTACCGGAGTGCCGACCTTGTGGTTGGTGGTGGTTCTGGGCATCACCGGCTACTGGCTGGTCTGGGACCAATTGGCCCAATATGTCGCATTGGCCACTGCGGAACTGGTGGATTGGATCCCCATGATCCCCAGTTCCATGGTCTTCAATTTCCTGGACAACCAAATCACGGATCGTTTTTTCACCTTGATGGCCTTTTTGCACCTGCTGGGGTTCCCGGTCGCCCTGGTTTTCCTCTTGTGGACCCATGTGAGCCGCATCAGCCAGATCGATTTCAATCCGCCCAAGGCATTGGCCATCGGGGCCTTCTCCACCCTGCTGCTGTTGTCCCTGGTCAAACCGGCGGTCAGTCATGGCCCGGTCGTGGCGGGTCATTCGCCGGTGGTGCTGCATCTGGACTGGTTTTATCTCAATATTTACCCATTGGTGGATGTGCTGGGACCGGGATGGGCCTGGTCGATTTCCACAAGCATCACGCTACTGCTGATGCTCTTGCCCTGGTTGCCGCGCAAAACCGAACTCTCGCCTGCGGTGGTCAATCTCCAACATTGCAGCGGTTGCAGCCAATGCTCCCTGGATTGTCCCTATGGAGCCATTTCCATGCGCCGTCGCACCGATGGCAAACAAGCCCAGTTCGAACCAACCGTCAATCCAACCCTCTGTACCGCCTGCGGCATTTGCAGCGGCTCTTGCGCTTCATCCAGCCCCTTTCGTCTGCCCAACACCACACTGGAGAGCGGCATCGAAATGGCTTGGCGTTCCGTGGATGGCTTGCGCACAGAGGTCAAACAAAAACTGGCACCCCTCACCGGTCAGAACCGGGTGCTGATCTTCGGTTGCGAGCATGGCGTGAATGTGAATTCCATTCAAGCTGACGGCATTGCGATTGTCAAACTCCCTTGCAGCGGCATGCTCTCCCCATCCATGCTGGATTACGCCTTGAAAAATGGCGCAGACGGCGTATTGGTCACCGGCTGCCGGGACGGGGATTGCTATCACCGTTTTGGCAACCTGTGGATCGAAAAACGCCTGGCAGGCACACGTGAACCCCATCTGGTCAAACGGGTTGACCGCAGACGGGTGGCCGAATTCCGGGCATCCAACTCCACAGACGAGCTGACAGCCATGCACCAACGCTTGGCCGAATTTCGTCTCACGTTGCAACGGCTTGCGTAAGGAGTCCTCACCATGGGTTTGTCATTGCAACGGATCAGCATCCAATTCACCGCCTATGCCCTGTTTTTCGGCGTGATTTATTTTCTTTCCAACTCGCCGACCTATCATTATCTCCAGCCCGGTCAGGCTGAAGTCAAACTGGCTTTCAAACACACCTCGCAACGCGAACAGGAGTGTCACAAGCGTTCCCAGGAAGAGTTGATGAAACTGCCGCCCAACATGCGTCGCGCCCAGGACTGCCCCAGAAACCGGGCACCCATTTATATCGAACTGCTGCTGGACGACCAGTTCCTGGCCACGAAAACCTTTATTTCTCCGGGTTTGAGTCGGGACATGGCCACTTTCGTCTACGCCAAATACTCACTGCCAGCCGGACGCCACAAGCTGACCGTGCGCATGCGTGACAGTATCCGCCCCGATGGATTTGATTTCTCTGATGAAACCGTGCGCGATTGGATCCCTGGACAATCCATCGTGATCGGATTTCAAAAAGTCACAGAGCAGTTCACTTTTGAGTGACGGGTGGAGCCATGGGGGCAGGCTGTCCTTTCACCACAGGTTGGCTTTCTGGTGCGCTCAACTGACGCATACAGGAAAAAACCAACAGGGATGAACACAATATGATCCCAAAAAAAACCAGCGAGCGATGAGGAAAACGCGCCCCACGCGCCTCTTCAATGCGGTTCAATACCCAGTCCGACCCCAGGTAAAGTACCGCACCGACGATGGTAAAATTGAGTATTTCCATACTTGCTCTCCTGTTTATTGTCCAATGGTGCCATGCAACCCGGTCCACAAAAGCGATAGTAGACTAAAGGCCAATAAAAATCAATGACTTGTCAAAAAATTAAACAAATTTGATATAGATCAAAGATACCATGTAAAAATGTATGCGATGATGCTGCAATATTGGTAGAATCAAAAAACGTTAACCGTATTTCCAAATAATCAAGGGAGCCGGACCAAATGAAGCAAAAAAGTGTTTTGAAACAAGCATCTTTGTTGGCTGGTGTACTGCTGATGGCCATCAGCATGACCACAGGTAGCGTTTTACTCAATCCAGCGCATGCCGCTGATGACAAGGCAGCCGCTGACAAAAAGGCCGCAACTCCACCTCCCATTACCGAAAAAGAGATGGAAACCGCCAAACAAATCTATTTCGAGCGGTGTGCGGGCTGTCACGGTGTGTTGCGCAAAGGAGCCACAGGCAAACCCCTGACCCCAGACCTGACCTCCAATCTGGGCACCGACTACCTGACCTCCTTCATTACCCATGGTTCCCCAGGAGGCATGCCCGCCTGGGGTGAGGGCGGTGGTCTGACTACAGCCGAAATCGAACTCATGGCCCGTTATCTGCAACACCCGGCTCCCATTCCCCCCGAATTCGGCATGAAAGAGATGGAAGCCACCTGGAAAGAACTCATCCCGGTCAAAGATCGTCCCACCAAGAAAATGAACTCCTTCAATATGGAGAATCTCTTCTCCGTGACCCTGCGCGACACCGGACAGGTGGCCATCATTGATGGAGACTCCAAAAAAATCATCTCCGTGGTGAATACCGGCTATGCCGTTCACATTTCACGCCTTTCGACTTCCGGGCGTTATCTCTATGTCATCGGTCGTGACGCCAAGCTCAACCTGATCGATCTGTGGATGGAAAAACCTGACAACGTCGCAACCATCAAAGTGGGTCTGGAAGCTCGTTCCGTCGAAACCTCCAAATTCAAAGGCTGGGAAGACAAAATCGCCATTGCCGGATCCTACTGGCCGCCCCAGTTCGTCATCATGGAAGGCGACACCTTGAAACCCCTGAAAATCGTTTCCACCAGGGGCAATGTGGTCGGAACAGGCGAATATCACCCCGAACCCCGTGTGGCCGCCATCGTGGCTTCCCACGAACACCCGGACTTCATCATCAATGTCAAAGAGACCGGAAAAGTCATGCTGGTCGATTACTCCGATCTCAACAACCTGAAATCGGTAACCATCGATACCGCTCCCTTCCTGCATGACGGCGGTTGGGACTCCACCAAACGCTATTTCATGACCGCCGCCAACAAATCCAACAAAGTCGCCGTCATCGACTCCAAAGAGCGGAAATTGGTCAAACTGGTTGACGTGGGCGCGATTCCTCACCCAGGTCGCGGTGCCAACTTTGTCGATCCCAAATTCGGACCCGTCTGGGCCACCAGCCACTTGGGGGATGAATCCATCTCCCTCATCGGCACAGATCCCAAAGACCATCCCAAAGAGGCCTGGAACGTGGTGCGCACCATCAAAGGACAAGGCGGTGGTTCCCTGTTCATCAAAACACATCCCAAGTCCACCAATCTCTGGGTGGACACCCCCCTCAATCCCGATGCGAAAAGTTCACAAACAATCGCCGTGTATGACATCAAAAATCTGGACAAACCGTTTGAAACCCTGCCTATCGCCGAATGGGCTGATCTTGGCCCAGGCGCAAAACGGGTCGTACAACCCGAATACAATAAAAATGGCGACGAAGTCTGGTTCTCGGTCTGGAATGGCAAAACCGAAAAATCCGCTCTCGTTGTGGTGGATGACAAAACCCGCAAGTTGAAAACAGTCATCAAGGATCCGGTCTTGATCACCCCAACAGGCAAATTCAACGTCTACAACACCATGCATGACGTTTATTGACACCCCTTCTTGAATAACCTGTTGTATTGGTAACCTGTTGTATCCACCTTGCGACACCCTCCTGAAGTTGGGAGGGTGTCGCAACCCCTTGCATTTCCAGCCTCTCTGCTATAACACAATAGCAACCTATTCATCAGCTCACACTGTCCCTGCTTTTAGTTGGGAGGCCATCAAATGCCAAATACAGGCCATACCTTGCACAGATTGACAGTTGTGGCCGCACTCCTGCTCTACACACTGCTAGGTGTTCCCTCGGCTTGTGCAGACATTACACCAGAACGAAAACAACAGTTAATTCATTTGTTGCGGCACGATTGCGGATCATGCCATGGCATGTCCCTGAAAGGCGGTTTGGGGCCACCCTTGACCCATCAGGCCCTGGCGGATAAATCATCAAATCTGCTTGAAGATACTATTTATTATGGAATGGCCGAACGCGCCATGCCTCCTTGGCAAGAATTGTTGTCTCGCGAAGAAATTCATTGGCTGGTCGAACGCTTGAAAAAAGGAGATCTCCCTTGAACCCTTTCAGGATTCCGACTGGCCTTGCCCTTTTGGATGGGATGAAAACAGTGTTTTTGAATGGTTTGGGGGATTTGTTGATGAAAAAAAAATTTTTTAATTTTTTGGTAGGTTGTTTTTTGGGGCTTCGCCCCAAACCCCACCAGGGGCTTCGCCCCTGGACCCCACCAGGGGCTTCGCCCCTGGACCCCACCAAGGGCTTCGCCCCTGGACCCCACCAAGGG
>JAMOBH010000428.1:0-3969 GCA_039908085.1 Magnetococcus sp. YQC-5 | reverse complement strand
CCCCCCCCCCCCCCCCCCCAGGCATGCTTGCAATGATGATCAATATTGTTTTTATAGATATCTCTCCATCAAGCAAACCTGACAAGTCACATTTTGACGCTTCTTTAGGTTCCGTTAGGGATGTTTTGATCCAACCATATGAAAACAAAGACAAAATATGCTTGGCAGGGAAAATGCTATTCAAAGAGTACGAACACCTTCACCTTCACCTTGGGGAGTTTGAAATGGATACTCTGAGAATTATTTCAAAAAAAAATGATTATGAAATATTTGATACGACAGAAAGAATGACCATAGTAAAAGGTATCGAAACCTATCAAACTGCGCTGATTTTGCAACGCAAATTGATGAAATTAAAACAGGATGCCGCTGCCTATTCCATGCGTCCAACGCAGCGTCGTGCATAGTCCATGCATTGAAGAGTGAGCGTACAGCAGGGGGGATGACGGAGATTTCGTTGGACCTGACAGCTTTGTTGGCCACTCTGCTTTACTGGCGGGAGTGCGGGATTGATCGACTATCCGGGGAGGGGTTTGGATTTGCTCCTCTGGAGGCTCCTGCCACTCCTGTCATGGTCGAGCGTGTGGAGCCCTCAAGGTTGGTCAAAGAGGCGTTGCCCCAACCGCCTCCTGTTTCGCTGGATCGCTTGCTGTCTGAACCCGTTTCCCCTGCTGAAAAAGTGTCGTTGATGGCGGAGTTGGCGCGAGAGGTATCCCAGTGCCAACAGTGCAGACTTGCGCTTACGCGCCAGAAGACGGTTTTTGGTACTGGATCTCTTGAGGCCCCGGTTGTTTTTGTTGGGGATGTCCCGAAAGCAGAGGAAGAGCTGGCACAAGAACCCTTTATCGGCGAAGCGCGTGAAATGATGAATGGAATTGTGCGTGCCGCACGATTGCGACGACAAGAGATTTACATAACCAACACCATCCAATGTCGTCCACCTGGTGATCGTCAACCCAAAACAGATGAGATGATCCAGTGCCAGGGGTACTTGTACCGACAATTGGAGATCATTCGGCCTAAGGTGATTTTTGCCATGGGAAAAGTTGCTATTGAAGGTTTGTTGGGTCGGGTCGGTTCTGTGGGAGAAGCACGTGGGAAAGTGCATGCCTGGCGGGGAGTACCGGTGATTGCCAGTTATCACCCCGCCTTTTGTCAACGCAGTCCCGGCAGCAAGCGAGCGGTCTGGGAGGATTTGATTTTGTTGATGAAGACCCTGGAAACGTCGCGTAGCGCGTAACAAAAGTTTGTTCAGGCCACGGTGGCTCCTTCCAACACCACGCCCATGGACATGAATTTTTCAAAGCGTTCTTTGACCAGGGTTTGGGGGGATTTTTTACGCAATTCCCGCAAATGTGCAATGAGATGTTTTTGCAGAAGGGCGGCGGCTTGTTGAGGGTGGCGATGGGCACCCCCGATGGGTTCCGGGATGATTTCGTCGATCACCTTGAGTTCCAGGATGTCTTGTGCGGTCAGACGCAGGGCTTCGGAGGCCAATTCTGCCTTGGAGGCGTCTTTCCAGAGGATGGAGGCGCACCCTTCGGGTGAAATAACGGAATAGGTTGCATATTGCATCATCAGGACGCGGTTGCCCATGCCCATGGCCAAGGCACCGCCGGATCCGCCTTCACCGATGATCACGGAGATAATGGGCACCTTGAGGGCTGCCATGCCTTTGAGGTTGCGGGCAATGGCTTCGGCTTGTCCGCGTTCTTCGGCCCCTTTGCCAGGGTAGGCCCCTGGGGTGTCGATGAGACAGATGACGGGCAGTTTGAATTTTTCGGCCAGGTTCATCAAGCGCAAGGCTTTGCGATATCCTTCCGGACGAGGCATGCCGAAATTGCGACGGACTTTGTCCTTGGTGCCTCGGCCTTTTTCCTGGCCGATCACCATGACATCGATGTTGTCCATGATGGCCAGACCGGCAATGATGGATTCATCATCACCAAAGACCCGGTCGCCGTGGAGTTCTCTGAAACCGGTAAAGACGGTTTCCAGATAATCGGTGGTAAAGGGTCGATCCGGGTGACGCGACAGGAGGGTTTTTTGCCAGGGAGTCAGTTTGGCGAAAATCCGTTCGGTCAGGTTGGTTGTTTCCTGTTCCAGGCGGGCGATATCCTGGGAGATGTTGATATCAGAACTATTGGAGAGCAGACGCAGATCATCGATTTTGGACATCAATTCTCCGATGGGGCGTTCGAATTCCAGAAAGGTTTGTGACATGGTTTTAATGGCCTGCAATGAATGAGTTGATGTCGAGTCCAAACGAACCAAAGAAAACACAAAAAAGACAAAAAGCATTGTCGGTTCTGTTTTTTCATTCGTATGAGTGGGAGGCCAGCACCATCATTTTCACGCGATTGTGAAAATATCTTCCAAGTTGGAAGCTTTCAATAGTGTCAGCACTTGTGGTTTGGCATTGGTCAAGGTGACTGTCGCTTGCATATTCCGTGCCTTGGTCTCCTTGTAAAGAAGCATCAGCATGCCCAAAGCAGAACTGTCCAACAGATCCACCTTGCCCAGATCAATAATATAATGATTCACTACCCATACATGGTTGATATAGGCAGTCCGAAAATCTTTATACATATCAAATTTGAACGGACGCAAGATTCGAATCGTCAATGTATCACCATCTTTTTTAATCTGGAGAGCCTGATCCTGCATGAATCTTAACCTCCATTATAAAGAATCGTCAATAATCAGCACATTAATTCAATCAAGGTGATATCATCCGCCTGCTTCCTTCCAGATCGAAAACATTCCAATTCATCAAGCATGCTCTCCAGCGGCTTGCCGGATGAAACAATAGCTTGTATTGTCTCCTGGATTCGATCATTGCCAAAAATCATGTTATCTTGATTCGTTTCTTCCAAAATACCATCTGTATAAACAAAAAACAAATCCCCGGCACGGACAGAAAGCTGCACAGCAGGCTTTTCCGTCCGAACAAAAAGCCCTCTTGCCATAAAGCCAGAAGGAATCCTCTCATGCAAGTGTCCATCCCGAAACAATAACACATCCGGCAAAGCACAATTCCAAACCGTGACCAGATTACGGCTCTGGTTCACTTCCAAAAAACATCCCACCATAAACATTTGATCAGGCAATTTATCACACAAAGCTTGATTGATCTCTGCCACAATCCGCTCCATGGAATAGCCCATCAAGGTTCTCGAATAAAAAATATCCGCCACTATAGGACCGCCAATGGCTGCGGTCAATCCATGCCCGGTAAAATCACCCAGCAAAATGTGTTGGCATGCCGAAGGTCCAAACGCGGAGAGCAAAATATCACCCGATACGGTTTCCAGCGGAGAACTGACCATGCGGAGATGGGATGCGTCAAAGTGAGGAGAACGCCCCATTCTGCTGACCACATATTCCATCACTTCCCGTTCATAACAAAGTCGCACATTCATGGCTTCAAGCTGACGGAAGGCATGGCGCAAAGCCATGTGCGTCTTGACTCTGGCTTTGACAATCGAAGGGGAGATTGGTTTGGTGATGTAATCTACCGCGCCCAGATCGAAACCTTTGTTTTCATCATCCACGCCCCCCATGGCAGTCACGAAAATCACAGGAATTTCTCTTGTTTTTTCATCGGCCTTGATTTGACGACATACCTCGTAGCCATCCATCTCCGGCATCATGACATCCAGCAGAATCAAATCTGGAGGCGTTTCCGAACGTACCCTTTTTAATGCCAACTCGCCACTTTTTGCAACGATGATTTCATAATCTGCACGCAATAAATTGATCAGCAAGTTGATGTTGTATCTTTCATCATCAACAATCAACACCCTCTTTTTTTCTTGCATCATGGCCGTTCTCTCAGATTAATAAGAGCCTTGCAACCATACCCTGGGGAGGCGGTGAACCGCCTCCCCAGAAAACGTTACCCAATAAAAAAAAAATTAAAAAAAAAGGGTGGAGGGGTCTGGGGAGGCGGGTCACCGCCGCCCCCGA
>JAMOBH010000427.1:0-4032 GCA_039908085.1 Magnetococcus sp. YQC-5 | reverse complement strand
CAAACTGGACGCCAAGATCACCGCTTTGGATACCAAGATCACGGACATCCTCAAATGGACGGCAGGCATCTTTGCCGCACAGACCGCTTTGATTATTGGTGCGATGTTCGCCATACAGAAGCTGAACCAACATCCTGCCCAAGAGATGCGAATGATGACACCTCAGGTCCAGGAGATGCGGGTGCCTGCACCTTCAACCGTACCACAACAATCGAAACAAACACCTGCAAACACTAATTGATATGGATTCAAAACCTGCCCAGACCTGCCAGGAAACCATTTGAATCGACTTCATGGGATTGAATCAACATTTATGGGAGTGGATACGTATTTTAATGATTTGGCCAAAGCCCCTTGGCTGCCTGTTGCAAACAGAAAGAAACCTGCGCAAAAAGGGCCGTGGCGTACTCCATCCGTTCAGCAACATCTGCCAAATGACCCTTTTGGGCCAAAGATTCCATCTTGAAAAAAATGTCTTTTAAAGCCAAAGCCCCCACAGCACCACACTGAGACTTCATATTGTGGGCCAGACGTATGACGTTCTCTGGGTGCCCCCCATCCAAAGCACTCTGCAACTCCCGCAATTTGTCAGGAATGTCACTCAAAAACAGAGTCAGAATGTTTTCAAACGCTCCAGGCACTCTGGACAATTCATTGCGCAGTATTTCCAGGGCTTGCACATCAACAAGGGGCACCTCCTCCTCGGAGAGAACCTTGGAAAAAGTGGAGGAGGACTTTGCAACAGGCATCACAGGGGAAACAGTGAGCCAACGCGACAAGAGACCATACAGGCTCTTCATGCGCAGGGGCTTGACCAAAAAATCATTCATACCAGAGGCAAGATAGCGTTCCATCTCTTGCGAAATGCCCGTACCCGTCAGCGCAATGACTGGCGTAGGCCTTCTGACATGGGTGCGTTCGAATTCCCGCATTTTTTGGCAGGTCTCGTATCCATTCATCCCAGGCATCTGAATATCCAACAAAATCAAATCAAACGACTCTGCAATAAAGCGATCCAACCCCTCCTGACCCGTACCGACACTCACCACATCCAACACCCAATCCCGCAGCATGATTGCAGCCAATTGACGACTCAAATCATCATCATCCACCACCAACAACCGACCTTGCCTGGACACTGAAGCAGCACATGGAACCGCCATCAATCATATTCTCCAAATCATCTGATAAAAAATATGTATGGGATACCCTTTGAGAGAAAAAAAATCAAAGGCAAAACCCTGGGGGAGGAATCCCCCAGACCCCCTCTTTTTTTTTAATAATTTTTTAAAAGAAAGGGTGGGGGGAATTGGGGGGCGGTTCACCGCCCCCCAAGGTCTTGATTTTTCATGTTCAATGATGCAAACAAGAAAAAAAAGTCAGTGCCTCCTGGGGCACAGCGGTAAAAACGCATACAAAGAGTGCGGGCACCGATCCAGACTCGATCCGCGTAACCTTGGCATAAAGCTCATTGGTGATCTCCTCGCCATCCTCATTCAGCAAGGTCATTTTGAGATTATCCAAACGAGTGACATCGACATCAGCCCGAATCTGCGCGGCCTCTGGGGAGATTGCAAGGATCACCCCCTGATATTCCACCTGTCCTGCAAACTTGCTTGCCAAAATATTAAACCGAACCACCATGGGAATCGACAAAGGCATCAAAGAGACGTCATGCTTCTCCAAAAAGATGTCATATCCCCCACCAATCCCCCCGATCTCATACAGCATGATGGGATTGGAGACCCCCTTGGGCATGACTTCCATCTGATCGTCAATACGCAAAATGGGGCCAACGGCTTGACAGGTGGTATCCGAAATCAGAATCTGCCCCCCCACCGTGTAGGATTCGATACGCCCGGTCAAATTGACATTTTGCCCCACAACACCATACTTGGCCCGTTTCATGGATCCAATATTGCCCACCACCACCGGACCGGTATTAATGCCAATACCCAGTGCCAACTCAGGAAACCCCAACTCACGATTGACTTGATTCACCTTGGGCATGATTGATTGCATCTCCAGGGCACAAGCAACCGCCCGACTGGCATCATCCGCACGGAGAATGGGGGCACCGAAAATCACCAGAATGGCGTCACCGATGAATTCATCTATCGTGCCATTATACTTCAAAATAATTTCAGTCATAGTTTCCAGAAAGAGATTGATAATATGCACCACACTTTCTGGGGGCAGTTTTTCGCTGATGGCCGTAAATCCCCGCAGGTCACTCATCATGATGGTCACTACACGCTTTTCACCGCCAAAATGCAACCCCTCCGGGGTGTCCAGGATGCTCTCAACGACATCATCGGAAAGATAACGACCAAAAGTATTACGAATAAATCTGTTTTTAATTTCCAACTGTTCCTGACTGATGCGCAAGGCATTGAAGGCTTCATCACGTTCCAACATGTTGATATAGCTTCGCGAGTGGTAACGAACGCGCGCCAACAATTCCAGCTTTTGAAAGGGTTTGACCATATAGTCATTGGCACCAGCCTTGAAAGCATCCGCCTTGGTGCCCGCATCCTCGGTGGCAGAAAGGACAATGATCGGAATGGATTGGAGGAGAGGATGGTTGCGATACTCGGCGACCAAAGCCAATCCGTCGATATCCGGCATGACCAGATCTTGCAAAATCACCGTGGGTTGGACGTTGATGGCTGTCTCCAGGGCCATCGCCGGATTGTGGCAATAATGAAATTCGATCTCCTCTTCTGTGGACAAGGCACGCATGACAAATTGCGCAATGATATTTTGATCATCCACCAACAGAACATGGACGATATGCCTGGTCAGAGAAAAAGAAGAAGAACTATCCAAACTGTTCAATGGTTCATACTCCGAGATCAGACCTGTAACCAGCACCTCTATTTTTTTGGCAACAGAAAATCACGAATCGGTTGGGCAACCTGAGTCGGCAGGGCAATCGTATCCAATATGGAGGGCTGCTGACGAATACCATACCCCATCCCGGTCAAACCAGCCACCAGTAGCAGCATCCATGCCACAACCCGAACGCTGCTGGCAATGATCTTAAGCAACCCAATCAGTGCCAAACAACCTCCCCCAACGAAGGCCACCCAGGAAATCCATGCCTCCTCACCCGTCATGCTTCCCATCCTCCCTTATTCAGTTACACGCCAATTCAATATTTTCATGCACAATGCGGTTGACGTCCAGTAACAGAACATTTTTGTAACAAAATATTTTTTCCTGCTGACTGCCCTCTTCCCGATAACGACCGCCACCACAGTGAGATGTGGTACGCCCTGTTGATTCTGAAGCACAGTAAAAACCAAACATTCGGTATCCAATAAAAATGTCATCGTCATGAGTCTGCCCTCCCAAGAGTGACCCTGACTTTCCATGGCTAACAGCATGCCGGAAAAATGGAGCCATTGCCAGAGATTTTTGCATAAACTTATATTTAATGTTAATTCACACAAATTCAAACAAATTGGCATTAGTCTTGCTTGCAGCCTGACTGGTAACCATGGATTCTGTTGATCGAACTGCCGAAATTCCAGGCGACGAACCAACGGCAGCAACCCTTTTGATCAAAAAAAGGAGCCAAAACATGCAAAAAAATGGGTATATGATCTTCTTGACACTCTTTATGATCCTTGTCACCACCCAGCCTGCCCGTTCGGAAGTGCTGTTTACCACCGGTGCCATGGCAACCATTGCCGGGTTGGCGGGTTTGACCGGGTATTACACGGGTCAAAACACTTCGACTTATCAAGTGTGCTATCCCCAGGCATCTCAAGTGCAACCAGTCTGTCAGGCCACCAGGGCCAGACCTGTGTATCCCTCCACCATGGAACACAACTCCCAAGGCGAACCGCGATACAACTTCGAAAGGTCTGGGCCGGATACGTTCGAGGTCTATCGATGAACCATGGCTCAGTGACCGACACAAACGCAATGATTCCATACATTAAAACAAACCATATGCCTACCGTATCAGGATCGCGCCATACTTAGATACCGTAATGACTTGTTCATTTTTTTAAACGTTAAAAT
>JAMOBH010000426.1:0-4059 GCA_039908085.1 Magnetococcus sp. YQC-5 | reverse complement strand
AATAGTTTAAAAAAAATAATAAAAAAATAATAAAAAAAAAGGGTGGGGGGTTTGGGGGGCGGTTCACCGCCCCCCAAGGTTTTGAATTTTTTTTCCAAGCCAGTGAGCATTTGAAGCATCAATTCATGCAAGCTTTGCGCCATATATTTTGGAATCCAGATTCAAGAGGCAAACGCCAACCGATCAATCTTAAAGAATGACGCGAACGAACTCCTGATAATCGATCTGGCCAGCCAATAATTTGAAGACACCATCATGAGCCATTGAATAAAATCCTTCTTTTTCGATGGCCTGTTGAATATCCATGGAGCCAACTTGCTGACGGATCAAATGACGCAACGTTTTTGAGTTAATCAAAAGTTCATGGAGAGCTGTTCTTCCCTTATATCCGATTCCGTTGCAATATTCACATCCAGGGGCAGAATAAACGACCAAAGATTTACCAGGCAGCAACCCGGCCTGTTGCAATAGTGATTGAAAGCGAAGATCCTGCAAGAAGAGTTCTTCTTCGAGGTTGGGCTTTCTGGGAATTTTGCATTGATTGCAGAGTGTACGCACCAATCTTTGCGAAATCACCCCAAGAAAAGAATCAGCGAAAACAATGGGATCCAAGCCCATATCCAAGAGACGGGAGACGCATTCGACAGCGGAATTGGCATGCAACGTTGAAAGAACCAGATGACCTGTCAAAGAAGCTTTGACAGCGATGCGAGCGGTTTCAGAATCGCGCATTTCGCCAATCATGATAACATCAGGATCCGCGCGCAGAAGTGATCTGAGAACCATGGCGAAATCCAATCCGGCTTTGGTATTCACCTGTACTTGACGCAACCCATCCTGAATAATTTCGATTGGGTCTTCCACCGTCCAAATCACTTTATCCGGGGTATTGATTGTTTTCAGCAAGGCATGCAGGGTCGTTGTTTTTCCAGAGCCAGTTGGACCGACCACCAGGATCAAGCCGTAAGGACTGGCGACCAACTTTTTCAATTTGATCAGCAGATCCGGTGCGAAATCAAGATGTTCCAACTGGAAATTCCTGGCCTCCCCAGCAAAACGCAAGACGGCAGATTCGCCATGTACCGTTGGCAGAATGGCCACCCGTATTCCCACGAGGTTTTTGGTGCTACGCAGGTGAATTTTTCCGTCCTGAGGCAGCCGACGTTCGGTGATATCCAAATCGGCCATGATTTTGATTCTGGAGATGATGGGATGCAACAGAGCAAAAGGGAGGGTGGTCAAATGTTGACATACCCCATCCACCCGTAATTTCAAAGCAATGGGTTGAGGTGGGGTTTGTGGAATGACATGGAGATCCGATCCACGATTTTTCTGGACCAAGACAAAGATTTGATTCACCAATTTAACAACCAGAGATTCACCCTCCAATGAATTATTATTTTTTCCTGGCAGATACAGAGAGATATCAGATTCTCTGTTGATGATTTCCCCCAAACTTTGAATACTTTCCAGATTGACAACTTCATGCGTTACTTCTTGTGACAGATAACGTATAATATCTTCATGAATCCCGACACGAAAGATATAACTACGTGCTTCGATATGGCGTTCAATTTCAAGGATGCGCTCAATATCAGTTGGATCATCAATGAGGATTTCGACTTTCTCGCGAGAGCCTGCGATGGGGACAAAACAATTTTTCAAGATCCATTTTCGGTTGAGACCCTGCATGAGATCTTTTGGGATTTTGCGGTGGGGGTCATATTCTACCCAGGTAGTTTGATAAAAACGCTCCAAAGAACGCCCCAACTCCCAGGAAGAAATGCCCCCTTCTTCCATGAGGACGCGACTTGGAGTCATGCCAGCATTTTTGGCCTGCTGCAACAAATCATCAAGGCGTTTTTTGGATAATTTTCCACTTAACACAAGCTGTTCAAAAGGGGAACTGGTGCCAGCCAATTCATAACGAAATTTTTGACCGATAAAGGTGGTCACCATTTCGATTTTCCACAAATCAGCGGCAGAGAAGACATGGTTCTGTCGGTTATGCAATTGTAAGACACCGACATGAACCGTATCACTAAAAATAGGCCACAACAGTAATGAACGAAACGTCACTCCCAAATGCTTTTCGAGAGCAGGATCGTTAACCAGTCGAGAGTGATATTTAAAGATTTCCTGTTGATTTTCACAATCCTGGAGGATCAATTTTTCTCTGGTGAGTGCCACATATCCAACCAAAGAATTGCATCCTGGGAAATAGACAAATTTCCGCTCTCTTTTATTGACTTGACCTGGCAGAGTGGCATGAAATTCCCCATCCATGCCCCGTTTATAAATGATGCACCCGGCAGACGGAACGAGTTCAAGAATCGCCTGCTCTATTTTTTCTTGTACCAAAAAAAGATTTTTTGTATAATGCAGTTGCAGAAGCAACTGATGTAGAAGAAGATGGGTCTGGAGATCGACTGGGCCTTGATGTCCAGGAATTCTCTTGTGAAATCCATCACAAATGGGTGGATTTTTGGTCTGACCGCAGGTACAGAGAAACAAATTATTTTTGGTAATATTGGTCAGATCAGCACATTCTGCATAAGATTCAGAGGGGTGCATCAATGATTTTTGGTTGGATCCGGTCAATGCATTTCTCGATTCAATTAAATAGTTTCAAAAATCAAATCCGAAATCCGCCGAAATCCGGGGACACCATACCAATTAAATTTATAGCCATAAGGGAAATGGGTATGGTGCCCCCCGATTTTAGTCGAGTCGCACCCGACCTCACGGTTTAAAATGATCAGGAGACGAACACTTCGTCCACGGAATTGGCGAAGACAAAGTTGTCACTCCAGGTCTCAATCAATTCCAGGTTTGCTGCCTTCACCTTCTCGACCACCCAGTCCGGTGTCTGGCCAAACTTGCGATGCATCAATTTGAGCAGCATGGAAATGGCTTCTTCCTGGCGGCCTTCCTTGTGGCCTTCCTTGTGGCCTTCCTGCCGAACCATAGTGGCCCACTCCGGTTTACCGTCGTTCAAGATTTCTTGTGCGAAATGTGACATCATTTCAGTTTCCTCCTCCGGTTTGACATGCACGACGATCTCATGTACAGTTTTTTTCTTCAATAATGTGAATGTTGATATTAGATAAATCATCACAGGCACCAGGAGTTCTGGTGCATCCCTCAATGCATCGGCAATCTGCCCAAGGGCCTCCATTTGTTCTTCTGGACTGCGGGTTCCATATTTCAAGGCCATAAACCCTGCCCGCAAACGGGCATGTCGAGATAAGAGCGGATCCGTTATAGTACTCAAATCCACAAGAATGTATCTGACATTCAATAACCATAAATGCATGGTACTGTTGGCATCAACCAGCGAAATCAGGTCATTGGGGTAGTTCCAGGGGGAGTTGCCGTGATAGATCAAGACCGGGATAACTGCTGGCAGAGATTCCCAGTTTTTGCCCATTTCTCGGATGAATTGTTCGGTACAGGCCATGATGCCGCGTGTAATCTGCCAACCCACTTTGCGGTCTGGATAGCTCTTGTGTTCGGCCAACACATGGATGAAAACAGGTGATCCTTGGGCCATCTTCACGCGAAACAGCTTGTCAGAGATGAACAAGCTGAGAGCATCAGGCACAAACGAACCTTCCACCAATTCGGGCAGGTCCGGTGCCATCTGCTCTGAAATCTCGACAGGCAGATATTCACGGAAAAAAGCATCCGCCATCTCTGGTTGAGATAGCAAAGCTTTGATCAAACGGTCATGGGGCTGGGAGATATCAACCAGATTGGCCAAGCTTTCTGGCTTGGAAGCCAAATTTTCTCCCTCCTGGTTATTTGTTCCTGTATGACTCATATTCTGTTCCATTTGGGAGTAATAGACTTGATCATCATCTCAGCCAATCGACTATGGTATGCTGCGTGACCTCATTCATAGGATCAGAATATCAGATCTACCAGTAGTCCGCCAGAAGCGAATAAGGCTATAGCTTGACCCAATTAACGAGATAGTATAGCATGTAATTAAGTAATTTTTAAGTTTCATTGATCATTAATTCAAAAAAACCAATAGGAAAGACAATGTCACACCAA
>JAMOBH010000425.1:0-4066 GCA_039908085.1 Magnetococcus sp. YQC-5 | reverse complement strand
TATTGCTTTGGGACACAAATTGTTAAAAATAATGTTTGTATTGCTCAGTCGAAAGGTGCCTTATCGCGATTCAACGGTCGATTACGAAGCACTTGCAATCAAGCGTAATATCCTAGTGATGAGCATCTCGACACTTCCTTCACACTACCATGATTCGGTGGTGTGGGCAAGTGTGGCGAAACACTGAACGCAATTGAATTAGCCCGATTACGATGTGAACACGTCATCCAAAGAATTGGCGAACAGGAGCTTTTTACTCCATTTCCCAATGAGTTCTCTATCTGCACCAGTGACTTTTTCGGTTACTGAGTCCGCAACCTGTCCAAACTTGCAAGCAAGCAGTTCAATCAACATGGCAGCCGCTTCTTCCTTACGTCCTCTTTCCTCTCCCCGCTCTTCTCCAATTCGTTCAAAACTTGTAATATATGGCATTTGTTGACTCTCCTCATATGCGATAATTTCTGCCATCAACTGATCAGCAAGCTCTTTGGGCAAATGCAACACCCAATCGATAAAATGAAGTAGATCAATTACCTGCTGACGACTAAAACCCCTTTTGGACAGACTGCGAATCAATTGGGATTTTACTTGATAACGCTCTTCCATCCGATGCTTGGTCCTCTTGGCTTGCAGATGAACCAATGCGACTATCGCAAACGGATTTGTGGACTGCTCCAACTCGGCTTCTGAATAATCCAACAGCTTTACAGAAGTAAACTGATAGCTCTGTTTCGTTCCCCACATTTCATAACCAAATTCCGTTGGCCGCCATCCAAGCTCTTCATCCGCCAAAATAGCCAAGCCAACTACCGGCACTTGATAGAGATCATAAGCCCGATACTGAAAAACATACATTCCAGAAGCAAAGTTCGTTTTCCTGTTTCCCTGAATCTCGATGTGGATGAGAACCCAAAACTCTTTACCATCGCGCCGCCACACCTTGACCAATTTATCCATTCGTCGGTCACCGATGTCGGCATCACGGGAGATGCGAGCAAATTCGGTGTTCAGAAACTCAAATCTTCGACTCCAGTCAATATCTGCAAAAGCTTCTGGCAGAAAAAATTCTATAAAGTCAGGGAAATAGGCCTCCAGGATGTCCTTCCATGGCACGTCAAACTGATCATTCTGACGTTTCTCATCACTTTCTGGCATGGCCATCTCCTGTAACTGGGGCAGGGTACTCTTATATGGAATCAGAATATCAGGTTTACCCAGCAATTCGCCAGAAGGAAATGACGTCCAGGACGGACTCACAAGAACATGCTTCCTGGGAGGTTGGCTGTTGGTGAGTCCTGAGTGGGGAGTTTTTAATCGCCACATTTGGGGAGTTTACAACCGCTATCGACACAACACCCCCTTACCTGAAAAATTTGTGGTGGATGCTGGAAGAGGATCACAAGTTGACATTCTGACTTAAAACGGGCAAAGTTTACAAGGGGGTCCGTCGTAAAATGGATCCATCGTAATCACGATTCTCAATCATAATCGTGTTTGATTTATGGGTAGCACGCGAATCTTGTTTGTGGTTTATTGATTATCTATAGTTTTTTAAAATCCAAACAATTCAGAAAAATATAAAGGATTTGATGCAATGAGTTTTGAATGTTGGTGGTATCAGTGCAAACAATGCAGCCATCGGCAGAAGGAACTTCTGAAAGCAGTGGATTGGGATGCTGCTCCATTTTGTAGTTGGGATGGGGTGGATATAAACAAAAGAACTGAAGGTACGATGACTTGCTCCAAGTGCGGATCCCACGGCCATTTTGATAAATTAGGTCGTCATTTTGTATTGGCAGAAGGAGAAGTCCCTGATGGATACCTGGACCATGGTGATGGCACCGTTACTGACACAAAAAATGGATTGATTGTACTTAAAAATGTAAATTGTTTTGGAAAAATTAGCTGGCAAGATGCTTTGTTAGCTGCAAACGAACTGTGCAGCGGGTCTCATGATTTGACCGATGGATCTCAACCTGGAGATTGGCGTTTACCAACCCTGGAGGAATTGCCTTTTCTGAACGATTGGAACGATACTGATTTTTTTCTTTACGTTCAGTATCATTCCGACTATTGGTCAAGCACTCCCAGCACCAAGAACACTCAGAATGCGTGGATGATATACCTCGAAGAAGGCATTCAATACCATACAGATTTTTAATAATGTATCCTGTTTTTCCTGGAAATGATTTTATAAGGACAAATTAACGAGATCCAATGACTTTAATGGAAATCAAATTTTTCATGGCTGTTTTAACTTTTCTAAGGAGGAACATCCATGAGCGAAAATGCAAAGAGATATCATACTATTAGAAATGCACTTAATAGTTTGTATCCTGGAGATCCACAAGGACAGACAGCAACACGTTTAAACACATTGGCCGGATTAATTAGCGGGATTATTGGAAATAAAAGTGTGAACCTTCCGCAAATGGCTAGTGGGCGAAAGCGGAGATTCGTAACTCGGTCTGTTGCACAGAGGCTGCCCACCCCCGTGGACCAGGGAAATCATGAGGGGTCACATACTTCCACTTTCACCCACTAGGCAAGTAATCTGCCAAACCGAACGATGCGGAGGAACCACAATGCAAACCGCCGAAAAACTCTCAATACCCATTTCATCTGAAACGCTCCACAGGGTTCGCGCACCGGTCCATACGGGGAATTACGGCTCCAATAGCGAAGTGATCCATGAAGAATTGAGTGACTGGATGGAGCGTGAACAGCATTTGTCAGATCTTGATGACGCAATCTCCCGTGGTATAGATGATAGTAATGCGGGTCGGGTGCAGGAAATCGGAACAGTGCGCGAGGAACTGCGAAAGAATTTTATGATATGAATGTTGTTATTTCAAGTGCTGCCAAAGCCGATCTTGTTGACATCGCTGCCTTTATTCGTCTACACAATCCTGAGCGTGCGTTAACTTTTATTGATGATCTCCTGGACTGTTGCGCAGCTCTTGCTGATATGCCCCATGCCTATCCGTTGGTTCCTCGTTATGAACATCTTGGAATACGGCGTTATGTGCATCAACATTATGTGATTTTCTATCGTGTTACGAAAGACCTTGTTGAAATTATCCACATTGTTCATGGCGCACGAAATTATGATGCAATATTATTCAATAATGAATAAATCTTAGATTTAAATAATTTTATTGTATTTTATGTGCAAAACGATCCTGTTTGTCTTTCCTCTGGGGGCGTGGAGAGGGTTGGTTGAAGCATGTCATGAAAGGCTTGCAACTCATGGATTTGCAGAATCCAACGAGTGCCAACCGGATTCGAAAAAGCCTTTTTTATCTGAAAATCGAAGGTTCTCTTTGACTTGCAAGCCCTTCCTTGTTTGAGTGCAAGCTCTTTCAAATCAAAGAATTACGAGATTCTCACAACAGGAGTGGCACCATGGGGCTGGAAGAATGCAAAAACGGAACTTGCCCTGTTGCCGGATAGTGAGCCATAATGAGTTGTTACTATTGGCAATCATCACTTGAATTTGCGCGAGGTTCTATGGGTCGATCTCACGATCAGATGCCCTCTATGTCGGAAATGGATCAGGACAACCCAATTGGCGTGGTGGAAGAGTTTACCATCAGCCAGGACTGGAATTCCGAGCGGGCCAATGAGAATGAACTCTGGGCCGAAATGCCGAGCCAGTGGGGCAGTCAGCGACTTTGGGTCGCCTTTCATGAAGAAACCGCGTACTTGCAGTTCAATGTCTATCTGAACTTGAAAATCCCCGCGCGTTTCATGCCTGTGGCGGCGCAAACCATCACCTTGATGAATGAACGGGTCTGGCTGGGGCATTTTGAAATCTGGAACGAAGAGCGCACCCCGGTTTTTCGGGTCGTCTTGCCCATGCGCGGGGCTGAATTGCGCACCGAACAGGTGGAGGACATCATGAACGCCATCGAGGACGAAACCGAACGGTTTCATCCTGCCTTGCAATGGGTCGTCTGGGGTGGCAAAACCCCAGAAGAGGCCATCGCCGCTGCCATCGTGGAGACCGAAGGCGAGGCATGATTCCAAAACCTTGGGGGGCGGTGAACCGCCCCCCAAACCCCCC
>JAMOBH010000424.1:0-4076 GCA_039908085.1 Magnetococcus sp. YQC-5 | reverse complement strand
GGGGTGGGTGACCAAAAGGCAAACCGCAACGCCTTGGATCGGTGGCAGGATCATTGGCGATCACCGGCTCTCCGCTGACCAAGGCTGCCGAATGCAGGCCTCGCATTTGGGTGAAGCAGAAACCGCTTGGAGCATTGCCCTTGTAAAAAGCTCTGCTGGCGTCATCCCAAGCGATATTGGAGAGGGACAATGCCTGGAGATAGGATTTGCCTTGATCGTCCAGCATCACCTCGGCGATAAAACCATAGGCACTGCCGGTCAATCTCAGAATTTCGACAAGGAGGGAGTCGAACAATTCGTCGGGATGGGAGTCCTTGATGAACAGGCCTTGAATACGGTTAATGCAGACAACCTGCAATTCCAATTCGTTCTTGGATGCGATCAGTTCTCTCTCGATTTTCTTCCGCGTGGTGATATCTTGGACAATGGCCTGGAATTCTTCAACCTGCCCTGCGGAATTTCGACGGCAGCAGACGGACAGGAAGGCGTCCATGACACTGCCGTCACGGCGGACAAACCGCTTTTCCATCGAATAACCTTCAATCTCTCCGGCCATCAAGCGATTGAACTGGACCACATCTTCGGCCAAGTCATCGGGATGGGTCAGATCGGCCCAGGTGGTGGCCTTGAGTTCTTCGACAGAGTACCCCAGATCATTGCACAAACGGTCGTTGGCCTCAATCCATCCCTTGTCAGGCGAGGTGATGGCCATGCCGACGACGCCCTGTTCAAAATACCTCTGAAACCGTATCTGAGACACTTTGATCCGTTCTTCGGCCTGGAGTCTCTCGGTAATATCCTGGCTTGTGCCGAAAATACTAAAGATCTTGCCCGTGGCCGTGACCTTGGGATAACCATTAGTATTGATGTAATGGATGGAACCATCCGGGAAAACGCTCCGAATGACGATGTTGTATGGTGTCCCTTGGCAAGCCAGCTGGACCGCCTTGTCGAAGAGATCCCAGTCTTCGGGGTGAATCAGCTCTCGATGTCGGCCATAAACAGGTACGCCCTGGGCAGGATCACAACCAAAGATGCGGAACATTTCCGCCGACCATGTGGGCTGGGTCGTGGCGATGTCATAACTCCACCAGCCCAACTGCGCTACGGACTGAGCCAACTCCAGGGTGGCCTTGCTCTCTTCAAGTTCCTTGATGGTCAGAACCATCTGGAGGACAATGGGGTTGCTGACCTTTCTGAAGATGGTGATCCCTATCATAATGGCGATCAACCCGAAACCAATAGCCAGCAAACTGGCCCGGATGAATGGCTCCCGAACTTCCTCCAGATCGATTTTGACGACGAAGCCCAGATTCAGGATCGCAACTGGCTCATATGCGGCCAGCACAGTCACTCCTCGGTAATCCCTCCCCACCATGACACCCGATTGGCCAAGAAGTGCCCGGCGCATGGGCTCTGCCAAATCCGAGGCGAAAGGCACTGGTTGTGCCTCGGTAATCTCCGCTCCCCGATGATTCCAGAGAAAGGAGATCTGGTCGCCATCCCTCCAACCCAAGGTCATTTCCCCGCTCCTGCCGAATCCAAACGAATGGTGATGGGCATCACCGATCTGGTCTATGGTGGAACCACGGGGGTTCCTGATGTAGGCCTGAGTTACCGAGCTGACGTCAGCGAGAGGATGTTCCGCCAAGGCCTGGCTCTGTTTCTCATCAGAGCGGGCCACGGCCTCCATGAAGCGGGCTTGGCTAATGGCCATGTTCTGGAGCCGAGCCGACTCTGCCTCAAATGCGGTCTGATAGAGGAACGCCAGGATGATCCCGCCCACAACGACTGCGACTAAAACCATTATTACAGTTAACAGATGAAATCTTCTTTTTCCCTGATTATCGATCATTTTGAGGGTATTCATCTGATAATCCTGGTTCTCATCGGGGTGAAATCGGCCTTGATGGATGCGGGCGACGGCCTGTGTACCGATGGCAGTCCAATCAGGCCATTCTACGACAGGCTCATCAATGGGTTGGTTTGTAAAAAGAAGTTTTTCATTCCAGGTGCCATTCGCTCAAATTGGAAGATCAGGCAGCCATGTTACACGATCTCTAATGCGATTGCCACGTTGAAGTAAGCGGCTTCATCGCAGCTTGAAAAGGTCCGCGCCATTGCCACATCCGGAACTCATCGAACGGCACGCCCGCAGACAGCTTATTTCCCGTGCTTGATGGCCTGAATCACCTCTTCCAGAATTTGCAAAAAACGCGACCTGTCCTTGTTGCCGAAAGGCGATCCGCCCCCACGGATTTCTCCGGAATCGCGAAGTTGGGCATTAAGGTCGCGCATGGCCATGGCCATACCGATGCCGTCGTCATCGAAGGGCTTGCCCGTGGGGCCGATGACCCGCGCGCCCTTGGCCAGACAACGGGCGGCCAGAGGAATGTCCGCCGTAATGGCGATATCACACCGCGCGATGCGCTCCACAATCCAGTCATCGGCCTTATCCAGACCACCCGTGACCACCTGAAGATTCAGCAGGGGGTGGACGGGCAGACGCATCCATTGGTTGCTGACCATGTGTACGGCAAGACCATGTCGTTCAGCGACCCGCATCACCTCAGA
The DNA here is from genome assembly GCA_039908085.1 of Magnetococcus sp. YQC-5. Taxonomy (GTDB): domain Bacteria; phylum Pseudomonadota; class Magnetococcia; order Magnetococcales; family Magnetaquicoccaceae; genus Magnetaquiglobus. The sequence goes on along the minus strand of JAMOBH010000424.1, from coordinate 1,502 downwards.
CTTCACCGGGCAGGCATCGGCATCCACGTAGATCATCATCTCGGATCAATCCGATTCAAGGCGATTCAAGGGATGTCTCCTTTTGGTGTGTGGAAGGCACCCCACCGTCCAACAAGTGCAGACCATCGCGGATATTCAGGCCCATCAGCGTCAAATTCGCAGCCCCTGCCAGCAACTCCAGTACCTGAACGTTGTAGAACAACGCGTCAAACTCACCGGCGTTTGCCTTGTCGGCGAGGAAGATGGCCGATGGAACCAAAACCAGCAGGCCATTCATGGCGATGAAAGGCATGCGACGGCGCTTGGCAACGATCCGTGGATGGGTGGATTTTCCTCCAAGTATGAACCCGCTCCCCCCGGCGACCATCATGATCGGAACGAAAGCGAATAGTGCGTAGGCAATGCCATTTTTTACGATCCAGATCGCATCTCTTGACAGAAAAATCTCTGAAATCATAGTCGATAGCCAAAACGTTGCGATTAAGGCAGTGGAAAGCATTCCTGCGGCTCTGTGTAATGTACGCTTCATGTGCGAATCTCCCTCAATTTCGTGGTGGTGCCGTTCGCCGGTCGTTCATGACATGAGGACAGCATTGCCCATTAGTTGGATTGCTCCATGAATTGCCAGTGCAATTATTGCATCCGCACAACATCTGGTGAATATCCACGGCCCAACCATCCCACCTGCCCCAAAAATAAAAATAGTGGTACTACCACCAGATAAGCCCCCCAAAAGGCATCAACCATGATACCCACGCTCCCCAACCAGAAGGCCCCGACCCGCAGCAAGGCAAACCTACCCAAGCTGTGCTGCGCTCCGTTCCGTTGCGGTGTCGGCAGACCGGGCCACCACCACATGGGTAATAGATGCGCCAAAGCACCCGTGACCAACGGAAACAAGAAGCAGGCAAAAAAAATTGGCAATACGACACTGCCCTCTTGCCATAACGTGCTGCCAAGGGAGAGCCAAAAGCCGAATAGCGCACCGAGCAAGGAGAGGGCAGCACCATCGGCGCGGACAATTCGGAAAAAGTGGCCGTACATCGGGCGTAAGAGTCGTACCAGCACCCATCCCCACGCCCCCAGGCCAAACCAACTCAACCAGGGCCAAAAGGTCGCTCCGCCAGTCATCAATAAGACAGCAAAAAAGGTATATTTCAGGTCAAGATGTAACCTCTGCCCTGCCATAGGGTCGACATAACCGCCCACCGTCGGTAACAATACCTGGAGCGTACCCACTGCGGTCAGCCCAACAAATCCCAGCAGGTTGAGATGGCGGTGCATACTTCGCAAGACTGGCCACTGTTCCGGCCAAACCATGGTTGCCAAAATCGCCATTAACCCCAACATTAAGCAGACAAGAGCCGCCTGATACCATAGCAAACCCGGATGCGGCGCCCCAAAAGACCGAGAGGCACGATGCATGATCCACCCCAGTGTCACAGCGGCAGTCAACCAAGCCATGGAAGCGGCCAAGCCTACCAGCCACCGTTCCTGAAAAA
>JAMOBH010000423.1:0-4091 GCA_039908085.1 Magnetococcus sp. YQC-5 | reverse complement strand
CACCGACATGGCTTATGATCCTTGCAGGATACAAACTTCCATCACAAAAATCAAGCATAAATAATTGTTCTGCAAGATATTTTGCTATTTTCTGCCAAGCACTAATTACTCCTCCTGCCAGTCCGTCAATGGCACAGCCAGTCCGATGTAACGGGCCGGGGTCAAGTCCAATAATCTTGACTTGGCTTGTTCTGGTATCTCCAGTTGTTCGATAAACGCCCTGATCCCCTCACGTGTGACAGCTCGGCCACGTGTCAAATGTTTCAGTTGCTCATAGGGTTTTTCAACTCCATGGCGTCGCATGAGGGTCTGAATGGGTTCTGCCAGGATTTCCCAGGCCTGATCCAAATCCAGTGCCAGGCGCACCGGGTCAGCTTCCAGTTTTTGAATTCCTTTCAGCGCAGAATGATACGCCAACAGTGAATAGCCCAAACCCACACCCACGTTGCGCAATACCGTGGAGTCCGACAGATCCCGCTGAAGACGGGAAATGGGCAGTTTGGCCGCCAGATGGTCCAGTACGGCGTTGGCCAGACCGAGATTGCCTTCAGAATTCTCGAAATCAATGGGATTGACCTTGTGCGGCATGGTCGAAGAACCAATTTCCCCCTCTTTGGTCCGCTGTTTGAAATATCCCATGGAAATGTATGTCCAAATGTCGCGATTGAAATCAAGCAGCACCGTATTGAAACGCATGACAGCATGAAACAATTCCGCCATGCCATCATGAGGTTCGATCTGTGTGGTCAGGGGTTGATAAGTCAACCCCAGGGTTGACACAAACCGTTTGACCAAAGTCGGCCAATCCACTTCGGGATAGGCGATGACATGCGCGTTGAAATTGCCCACAGCCCCGTTGAGTTTGCCATACACCTCCACCCGTCGCAGACCAGCCAGCTGTTGTCGCAGACGATGGGCAACATTGGCCATCTCTTTGCCCAAAGTGGTGGGGGAGGCAGTTTGACCATGGGTACGGGCCAACATCGGCAGCTCCCGGTATCGCCTGGCCAAATCCATGATGGCCTCCATGACCTGTTCCATAACAGGAATCAGAACCGCATGTCTGGCCTCCAACAGGGCCAACCCGTGCGCCAGATTGTTGATGTCTTCCGAGGTGCAACCAAAATGGATGAATTCCAACAAGGCAGATGGTAGAATGGCACCAAGCCGTTCCTTGAGAAAATATTCCACAGCCTTGACATCATGGTTGGTGGTTTGTTCAATTTCTTTGATCCGTTTGGCATCTTCAATGGAAAAATGGGCCACCATGGCCCGCAGATGTTCGACTGCTTCCGGGGTCAAGGGCGGCAGTTCAGGAATGTCTGGTGCCGCAGCCAATGCAATCAACCACTCCACCTCCACCCGAATACGACGGTGAATCAGACCAGATTCGGAGAATATGGGGCGCAATGTCTTGATTTGCTTGCTATAGCGTCCATCAAGAGGCGACAGGGCAGTCAGTGGAGTCAGGTCCATGAGGCGTATCCATTCCAGGTTTTCAGGTCAGCACAAAGATCAGGTTGTCCAGGAAACGTACAGAAAAATGACTGCAACAAAAAGGAAAATTCACGGAAAAATGGCCTCCTCACTTGGCTCACACGAAAAATTGGATTACTCTTACACAGTTGCAAATTCTTCACGCACCGCTTGCCAGGGAAAAGAGAACCATGACTCACATTAAACCATTCGAACGCCTGCTGGTCGCCAATCGCGGAGAAATCGCCATTCGGGTGATCCGGGCCGCTTCAGAGATGGGCATTGCCACAGTGGCGATCTATTCCCAAGAGGACCGTTTTTCTTTGCATCGCTACAAGGCCAATGAAAGCTATCTGGTCGGTGCAGGAAAACGACCCATTGCCGCCTATCTGGATATCCGGGATATCCTGCGCATCGCCAAGGAACAAAAAGTGGATGCCATTCATCCGGGCTATGGGTTCCTGGCGGAAAATCCCGATTTCGCCCAGGCCTGTCAGGATGTCGGTATCACCTTTATTGGTCCAACTCCGCAAGCCATGCGTCTGTTGGGCAACAAGGTGCAAGCCAGAGCCATTGCCACACAGGCCAACGTGCCTGTCATGCCCGCCACCAAGGTCTTGCCCAATGATCCAGAACACATGCTGGCTATGGCAGCAGATATCGGTTATCCGGTCATGCTCAAGGCAAGTTGGGGCGGTGGCGGACGCGGCATGCGGATGATCGAAAATGCCGATCAACTGTTGGAACTGGTCCCAACCGCCAAAAGAGAGGCTGCAACAGCCTTCGGCAATGACGAGGTCTATCTGGAAAAACTGGTCACTCGTGCCCGGCATGTGGAAGTCCAGGTGTTGGGAGACCAAGCCGGAAACATTGTTCATCTTTTCGAACGGGATTGCACGGTCCAAAGACGCAATCAAAAAGTCGTGGAACGCGCCCCCGCTATCTACCTGAATGAAAACCAACGTCAGGAATTGTGTACCTATGCCCTGCGTATTGCCAAGGCCGTAGAATACCAGAATGCCGGAACCGTCGAGTTTCTCCAGGATGTCCAGACCGAACAATTCTATTTCATTGAAGTCAACCCGCGCATCCAGGTGGAACATACCGTGACCGAAGGGGTCACCGGAATCGATCTGGTACAGGCGCAAATCCTGGTGGCCATGGGATATGGCATCGGTACACATCCTGGACTCCCGGAGCAAGATAAAATTCGTCTCAATGGCCATGCCCTGCAATGCCGGATTACGACCGAAGACCCTGAAAACAATTTCACACCAGATTACGGTCGCCTTTCTGCCTATCGTAGCGTCGCCGGATTCGGCATTCGTCTGGATGCAGGCACAGCCTATGGAGGTGCCCGGATTACCCCATTTTATGACTCGTTGCTGGTCAAAATCACGGCATGGGCCACCAGCTCCCAGGGGGCCATCAACCGCATGGATCGCGCGTTGAAAGAATTTCGCATCTGCGGCGTGAAAACCAATTTGAGCTTTTTGAGCAAGGTGGTCAAACACCCCCAGTTCGTTACGGGAGATTATGTCACGACCTTTATCGACACGACCCCAGACCTGTTTGACTTTCCTGAACGCAAGGAAAGCAATTCCCATCTGTTGAATTTTGTTGCCGAACGGGTGGTCAATGGCAATCCTGAAGTCAAGGGACAACCCAAACCAGATATGTTTCTGCGACCGGCGATTCCCAAATTCGATGCAGAACAACCCATCCCACCAGGGACCAGACAGCTCCTGGATTCACTTGGCCCCAGGCAGTTTGCGCAATGGATGCTGGACTCAAAACAGACCCTGATTACCGACACCACCATGCGTGACGCCCATCAATCCCTGCTGGCCACCCGATTGCGCACCCATGACATCCTGGCCATTGCCCCGGCCTATGCCAGGCTCTTACCAAACCTGTTTTCCATGGAATGCTGGGGCGGAGCCACATTTGATGTGAGCATGCGTTTTCTCAACGAATGTCCTTGGGATCGCTTGCAAAAAATGCGTGAGCGCATGCCGAATATTTTGTTGCAAATGCTGTTGCGTGCCTCCAATGGGGTGGGTTACACCAATTATCCAGACAATGTCGTGCAATTTTTCATCAAACAGAGTTGCATCAACGGCGTGGACCTGTTTCGCGTATTCGACTCCCTCAACTGGGTGGAAAATATGCGGGTGGCCATCGATGCCGTCGTTGAAGAAAACAAGTTGTGCGAAGCAGCCATTTGTTATACGGGCGACATCCTGGATCCAAACCGCAGCAAGTATTCTTTGCGCTATTACATCAGTATGGCCAAGGAACTGGAAGCGGCAGGTGCCCATATACTGGGCATCAAAGACATGGCGGGTCTGCTCAAGCCCGGCGCAGCCAAGGTGTTGGTTGGTGCCCTCAAGCAGGAGATCGGGCTGCCGATACATTTTCATACCCACGACACCAGCGGTATTGCCGCAGCCAGCATTCTGACCGCCATCGAGGCCGGTGTGGATGCCGTGGATGCAGCCATGGACTCGATGAGTGGGGCCACCTCGCAACCCAGTCTTGGTTCCATAGTCTCCGCATTGCATCACACACCTTGGGATTCCGGGCTGGATATCGACAGAATTCGAGAGATTTCC
>JAMOBH010000422.1:0-4108 GCA_039908085.1 Magnetococcus sp. YQC-5 | reverse complement strand
GTCGCTGGCGGGACCAGTCCCATCACATTCAAGATGAATTACGGGACTTCCCACGCGGTTTGCACTTTCAACCCGGGGGTTGACACCCACTATAAAAGCCTTTTGGGTGCTGAAATTTTCTACCTGCAAGTATCGGAAATTGCTGTTTGAAATGGCAATGTCAATCGTCGTCACCCGATGGGCGCAGGTGTCCCTATCGTTTTTGCTGTACACCCGTTGTGTGGGGTACAGAAAGAGGATGGAGCGCATTTTCATTATTAGATTCAATGCGCTGTCCTCTTTAACGGGCTGTTGTGGTTTACCCACCGTTCCCGTTCCTCCTATTGCTTCGCTTCCATGCGTCCGCCAGGAGTCCCTCGATCATAACACTCGTCTGGTTAACGTCCCGATTTTCGTAGCCGGGATCACGGCCCAGGAATATTGCGGTGCCGGGTCACCGTACCGATGCTGCGCGCTCGGAGCCGCGTCCCAATTTGCGCTGTTGGGCCAACGTCCCGGTGTGTCGGCCGGGCCCGTGTCTGCCGGGCTCAACCAAAAGGGAGCGCGGCAGATGTTTCATGAACACCCGTCTACATCATTTGGGTGCGGGGGGAAAGGGTTACTCTGAAAATTCCACGGCACGTCACCAGACCTTTGGCTGGAACAGATTATCGCTGGCTACCCCGCCATCCGTCTTGGGCAAGGGGGACCTTCCGTGCCACGGAGCCTGCAACGGTGTCATGTCAGCGGGCGTGCAACGCAACAATGCTATCTGCCGTATGCTCGCTGTCATTGATTTTTGTCTGGGTGTACGGTGAAACAGAATCCATTTGGGCTGTGATAATTCTCTTCTGGCAGTCCCTGTTGTCGTCTCTTATAGTTTTTATTCAACATTTTTAATTCATTTCTCAAACCATGTTTCCTGGAGCTCTCTTCTATAGAAATAATAATGTATTTCTCAGCGTTTTTCCGAGCCTTTTTTCTATAGGATGGAGATGCGGCACACATCAGGAAATGGTATGCAAACAATAACGGAGATAAGAAAATAAGGCCGAATATAGAAATATATTCTCTAACAGAAAACCATAGGTACGACAAACGTAAAATTGTCCTTTGAATTATGCTTCCTATTTTCCTGTGGTGTGTTGGTTCTTCTGGAAGAATTCGTCCCTCTAAATCGTAGAATTTGTCATAAAATTTCATTGAAATGCGTAAACCTCCTGGATGCTCTTTTTGTGAGATTGTACCTCCACATCCTGGGTGGGTGAATGGTAATTGAACTGTGCTGGCATCTTCTGATCCACATTCCAGGCATCGAGGAGATGATTGTCTGTTTATGAACAATCTGGAATGATTTTTCTGCAGAGTCTCCACAGGTGCAAGGGTTGAACAGGCATTGCACCACCCTAAGTTACGGTCCAGATTGTATTCCCTGCCGCTAGGGTGAACATATGTATATGCTCCCCAAAGAATGGTATTCCAACTCTCTAAATCACATTTATTGCAACTGTAGACATCGATTGGCATGGACATTGTGATCAACCTCTTTATTCGTTTACTAGTGAATATTCCCAAAGTAACATTATACCGACAGATTGGAATGACTTACTTACTGACTGTGTATGAATGATTCAAGTAATCACCTATTCCCAATCTTTCGGATTGTTTGAAAACCCACCCTTAGTAGTGTCTGTAATAGATTTTAGAATATCATCATTTGTGATAGATTTCCTCTTTTCAAGAGCCATTCTAGCTGCTTCGTTGCAAGATTCAATGATTTCAGCTGCTGTAAGACTATCACTTTTTTTGGCAATTTCATGGAAGTCGATTGACCCAATAGGTCGACCTTTGAGGCACATATGGAAGAGTTCAAATCTTGCCTCGATGTCAGGCAGACCGATGAAAATCTTTTTATCCATGCGCCCTGGTCTTTTCACGGCTGGATCTATGGAACTGAGCAGATTCGTTGCTCCAATAACTAATATCCCATTTTCCGCACAATTATTCAAGTGGACTAAGAATTCGTTTACTTCCTTGTCATAATGTCCTCCAGCACCGCCTCGCACTGGAACCAACGAGTCAAACTCATCAAGGAATAAAAGGCATGGTATTTTGCTAATTGCCTCTTTAAACATATTCGCAATTTTTCCCTGGGTGCCATGAATATAAATACTACCAAGATCCGACGGTTTTATTTCAATAAAATGACGTTCAGATTTTTTTGCTACCGCCCTTGCAATATGCGTTTTTCCGCAACCAGGAGGTCCAAAAAACAGGATCCCATTGGGAGGTGTCAATTTATATTTCCTGAAAAGTTCAGGTTCTTGAAAAGGCAGGATGACATCCCTCTCAAGCATACTTTTTACTGATCTCATCCCTGCAACATCTGGCCACTCAATAGATTTTTTTATATTTTCAATCTCACCAGGTTTCGATTCATCAAGGTTAAGGATCTTTCTTAATTTTACCCGCATTGAATGCGCCATAATATTTGTCGGGTTGATGTCTATTTCGTAAAGAATCCATGCGAGAGCCTCGTGAAAGAGTTGATTCCCTTCTAGTATACTGATTCGCATCATAACTGCGATTTGTTTCTCATCTGAAAACATGGGGTCGTCATCAAATAAACTGGGGGGAGAATTTATGATGCTTGCCAGAAGCTTAAGTGCTTGTTCTGGTTTTTTCTGGAATAAATGATTGGCAACTCTTTCAAACCAATATGGTTTGTTTGTTGAGTTGCTTTCATTCTCAATAGAATTTTCTTTTTGCTTTGTCACAAGATAATCCTCCTGTTATATTTGCGTTGTGTATAGGTTGTTGGCGCATGTTTGGAGGCAGAGGCATTGATCATCTCCAGTTCCCTCGCAGGCGGGGGTAAACAATCACCGTTTTTCTTTATTCTACTTTCTCACACTTCTCCAGAACCACTCAATCCATGATGGACTTGAGCAGAGCATCACGGGCATCGGCATAAAATTGAATATCCACCTTGGTGGCCATGTCATCCGACAGGTCGATCAATGGCCGCCGGCAAGAGACCGGCATGAGTAGGGCCGTGGCCCCTTTTTCGACGGCAATTTCGGCCAACATCACGGCGTTGTGAATCGGTTCAATGGAACCACCCAGATTGATCTCGCCCGCCACGATCAGTCCGCCCCGCACGCTTTTCTTGAGCAGAGCGGTACACAGGGCAATCAGGGCGGCCATGCCGATCTTGGATCCGGACTTGGCGGCATCGAATGCCCGCAACTGCACCGTGAATTCATGTTGCCTTGGATCCTTGTCGCCCACCAACTGAAACGAACGGGCATAAAAATTTTGTTCCGCAAAGCCAATGGATTCCTTGAAACCGGAGGGAACCGGTTTGTTGAGGAGTTTGACACCGCTGCCCGGCCCTTCGTTGACCTCAATGCGGTACAGTCCAGGCGGTTCGTCCTGTCCTCCTGGACTGACGGTCCAAATCTGTCCCGGTTCCAAGGGATCTCCCCCAATGCCCCCCTCGCTTTGCAGTTCTGGCGTGGCAACAAATTTTTCGATCCCATCCTCGCCCATCATATAGCTGAAATGGGTGTTGCGGAATTCGGCCGTTCCAATGCGCTTTTGCTGTTCCTTGACCCTTCTTCTGGCCTCCAGGGCCACACGGACTGCCCATTCCAGATCCCCATCCGGAATCGGAAGATCGGCGGAGGGATGCAGCAGTTTCAACAACCCACTGACCGTCTTGTTGACCGCATTGGTGTCACGACCACTCAGGGCTCCTCCGAAAGAGAGACGATTTTGCATGGCCGGAACACGACTCTGGGTGCGCAGTTGGCTCCAGCATTCCGCCAGAAAATCACTGACCATGCCAAAATGGTTGGTCAGCAAATCCCGGCCTATCTTCGGCACATCCCAGCCGGGCAGGAAGGCGTGAATGCGATCCATGAAGGCAGTGTCGTCCCGCATTTCCGGGGGCAGAGGACCGAAAAGATGGCCAATACGCTGCTGATGCTCCACATCCACCTCAAAGTTGCCCACCAGCACCAGACTGCCGTCTGCCCGAATACTCTCCTTGCCCCGACTGAACTCCCCGGACTCCATGTAACCCTTCATGATGTTGACACCATCCTTCTGGTCAAAGGAGATGCCG
>JAMOBH010000067.1:0-20187 GCA_039908085.1 Magnetococcus sp. YQC-5 | reverse complement strand
GGTCAATCCGCATCTGACGGATGGCCTCCAGAAAAGGCAAGGACTCAATGTCCCCGACGGTTCCGCCGATTTCAATGATGGCAATGCCAGCATCACCCGCCACGTTGAGAATGGCTTCCTTGATGGCATCGGTGATATGAGGAATCACTTGCACTGTCGAGCCCAAATAATCCCCGCGCCGCTCACGACGGATCACCTGTTGATAAATGCGCCCGGTCGTAAAATTATTGGCCTGACTCATGGGGATATCAAGAAACCGTTCGTAATGACCTAAATCAAGATCCGATTCCGCCCCGTCATCGGTCACAAAAACCTCGCCGTGCTGAAAAGGACTCATGGTTCCTGGATCAACATTGATGTAGGGATCCAATTTTTGAATGGTCACAGAATGACCACGGGCCTGGAGCAGACAACCCAACGAGGCGGCTGCCAAACCTTTGCCCAGAGAGGAAACCACGCCGCCAGTCACGAAAATAAATTTGGCCATGATTGCATTTGTCTTTGGCTTGCGGTAAACGACATGGGATTGGCCGAAACCATTGGATCACCCCAGACTGTGTCAGGTATACAAAAACCAGACCCAAGCAGACATACACAATTCGTGCCGATCCATACGGAAAAAGTTCAAACCGGATTGTTTGGCAAACGATGTGGCCAATGGGTGGCGAGGATCTGCAAGGCTTCTGGTATGGGATCGGTGGCGTTGAGCCAATGAATCGGGATGCCCTGACGTTCCATGCGACGGAACCAGGTTTCCTGACGTTTGGCAAATTGGCAGATCGCTTGATGTAATTGTTGCTCCATCTGCTCAAATGTGAGTTCACCAAGCAGATGGCGGGTGATGAAACGATATTCCAGACCAAGGGCCGTCAAAGTGGCAGGGGCATTTTTTTCCAGCAAGTGTTCCACTTCTTGAATCAGGCCGGTTTCCAGACGTTGAGTCAGGCGTTCGGCGATGCGCTGGCGTAACAAGGCGCGTTCCCAGCGCATCCCCAGGGTCAAAAAAGATAACTCAGGGTGGATCGTTGGATGATGGGTTGTGGTCGCAATTTCAATGGCCCGGATCATGCGAGCACGATTCTCCCGATCCGTGCTGTTGTGTTGTTCTGGTTTGAGCTGGTTGAGACGCCTTTCCAGTTCCTGATCAGAGAGGGTCTGCAAAGAGGGGTCTGGGGGAGCCTTGGCCAATTGATAATTTTGCAGAATGGCTTGCAAATAGAGTCCCGTGCCTCCGGCCAAAATGGGAAGGTGGTTCCGGGCATGAATCCGGGGCAGTGTTTCAAAGAATTGTTGTTTGAATTCAAATAAATTATATTCTTCTCCCAGGTCCACCACGTCGATCAGATGATACGGGATGGTGTCGTATTCATGCAGATCCTTGCCAGTGCCGATATCAAGTCCCCGGTAGACCTGTCGTGAGTCTGCCGAGAGTATTTCCCCATCCAGGATTTTGGCCAAATGTACAGCCAACCGGGTTTTTCCTGATGCGGTGGGGCCTAGAATGATAAGTACATCCCTGTTGTTTTGCATAGTTACCATGAAAGGTCATCAAAAAAGCACATATCCACTTCGCTGTAAAAGAGAGTCACCTGAATAAAATAAAAACATTGCCAAATTGGATCCATTTTGACAAGAAAAAAACACTCCTTCATGTTGAAACCGATTGAATCAACCAGCTTGACAAGGCTTGATGGTGGCTCTCGCTTCTGAACTTCACCCATGTGATGATCACAGCCAGCACCCCGGATCACGCCTGAAGGGATCCCCAGTCACGGCGTAAGACAAACAACGCAATCCTCCCCGGCACAAACGGACATAAAAACACTCCTGGCATCCATCAGGCATGGCCTCTGGATGACGCAATTGACGCAACAGGGCTTGCTCGTCATAAATGCGCCGCAATCCCCCTGGATCCCATACCTGACCCACTGCCAAAGGCAAACGACGACAAGGCAAAACCGTGCCATCAGGCAGCAAAGCCAACAAACGATCCCCAGCCGTGCAGTGATAAGGCCGACCATCCCCAACCAAAAATTGCAAGGCTCGTTGCATCGATACCTCACCACGAGGCCATACCCGTCCCCACCAGACATCCCTGGCCCGTCGCATGGCGACAAAAAAATCTTTCGTTGCCAATGGGGAAAACTGACCCTTCTCCCACTGGGCCGCTGCCCCCAAAGGCAGCAAACGGTCTGACCATACCCGATCCACCCCCAGCCGCCAGGCCCATCGAGCCACCCAGGGAAAATCTCCCGCATTGCCTGGATGGGCAGTGAATGAAACCAAAGTTTTTACTCCAGCCGTCTTGAGCAACCGGATCGCCCGCTCCACACGGGCAAAATCTCCGCCCCCCCGCATCTGATCGTGCCGTTCTGGTTGCCCATCCACACTCACTTGCACAAACACAGGATGCACACGGGCCAAATGAAACGCCGTTGCCCGGTCGATTTGTCCGCCATTACTCAAAACGGCAAACGAATAGATCCCCCGTTCCCGCGCCATGTACTCCAACAAACGAGGAAAATCCTCCCTGAGATAAGGCTCCCCTCCAGTCACCGTAATCTGGGCCGGCACAGAGCATCTGGCACGTCGCCAATGACCCAAAAGTGCCCTGAACTGACCCAACACCTCCATTAATTGCATCCAGTCCAGTTCTTTCCCATGCCCTCCCTCGTCCTGATAGCAGTGGGTACACTGTCGGTCACAACGATCGGTGAGATGCCATTGCAGCACAAACGACGCTGGCACCCAAGCCGTATCCCGATTCTCCACCATTCAGTCCCCACCTCCACAACCACCACACCCGCCCCCTCCCCCATCACCACTATCGCCTCCGCCACATCCTCCCCCTCCTCCATCTCCAGAGAACGTGCTTGATGACGTATTCAATCCCGCGAATATTCCATCACTCCCTGGAAAATTCATGAGAAAAGCCCAACCAAACAAGGCCGCACCCAATGCCAAATCACTATCAGGCGTGTCATTCTGCCGGGAGCCTGCCGCCTGCAACCAGGCAAAATGATGACGAATCGCTTTGAGATACTTACGCCCCAAGGTGGTGCGGTGATGCGCCTGACGACCGATCAGAATAATCAATAGTTGCGCAACAATCAAAATCATGAACAACAACAAAACAGGACGATGATTGAACACCCCTAAAAAAAATTTGGTTCCGCCAATTCCCCATAATAAAAAAGAGATAACGATAAGTATAGTGCGATGTCGTTTACGCTCCATCGCATCATAAATCAGGCCGGCATTTTCCAAACGACTCGCCAAAGGGTCAACATGGGATCGCAAACGATCTTTAATCAACAGCAAATCCGCTGACCGGGTGGGCATCACGCCTCGCAAAGTATTCAAAGTCTGTTGATCAATCCCCGATAAAGGTCTGTTCGGTCTGGTATCTGTCGGGCCATGCCTGCCCAGCACACCGAGTCGCCACAGTCGAAAAACAGAAGTGCGCACCACCCCCATGATCCCTCCTTCCAGATAGGCCAATGTATCGGCATCGTAACTGTTTAAAGAAGGCAACATCCGGGACCAGGTTTGATCATACCGGTTCAAAAACCAAGCCAGTATCACCAGAAAAATGGCATACGGGAGAAACCAGTTCAGAAATTCAGGACCAGGCACACGGGCCAAGGTGTTGATCATAGGGCATTCTCCGTCGATAGTGATTTGTGATGATCCAGATCATGGCACGGATTCGGCATGAACTGAGGATCCGTTTTTTTTCAGATCTTACCAACCCATTCCACCAAAACCCCGCACATCAAGTATAGACAATCCATGGCAAGAGAGCATAAATTATTGTAGAATAGCAAGAAAGCGATCACCATACCAGTGGATTGCACTTTGTTGACACCGAACGCCTGATCCAAAGAGGAGGCTGCATGAGACGTGAGGAATATCTGATCCATTCTGAACTGGAAGATGTGCATTGGTGGTTTTGTGGTCGTCGTGAAATCATTTTTTCCCTATTAAAGAAGGCATATGGTAATCTGCAACACGCCACCTTGCTGGAGATCGGTTGTGGCACAGGGGGTAATCTGCGTTTTTTCGCCCCTTTTTGCGCCCGCGTGACTGGCACGGATACCAGTCCTCTGGCCATCGAACTGGCCCGGAAAAAAACCAAGGCCGAATTGATCCTGGGGGATTTTCGGGATCTTCTGGCACATCGCAGTCACGAGTTTGACGTGATTCTGCTGTTGGATGTGCTGGAACACATTGAAGATGACGCATCTTTTTTAAATGACCTGGTTCGTTTGATGGCACCCGGCGCACGTCTGGTTGTGACTGTGCCAACTCACGCTTTCCTCTGGAGCGATCACGACGTGGCATTGGGACACCAACGCCGATATGCCCCCAAAGCATTGTCAGATCTGTTTGCAAATACATCATTACATGTATACTTTACCTCCCCCTTCAATACCCTGCTGTTTCCTCCGATAGCCCTGATGCGCACCATGCAACGCCTCTTTCCTGGAGCAGAAAAACCAATCAGTTCGGATTTGAATCAGCCCCCGTTCTTGTTGAATCAGTTGTTACGCGGCATCCTTGGGATGGAAAAATACTGGATGCGCGTTTTTCGTCTGCCTTTCGGAGTCAGCCATGTCATCATTGCCCAAAAACCTGCATCATGAACCCGAACTTTCCATTGTGGTTCCGGTCTTTAACGAAGAGTCCTGCCTGGAACATTTATATCAACGATTGCTTGCTGTAATGACCACCCATGGCATTGATTTCGAAATCATCCTGGTGGATGATGGCTCTTCGGATCGTTCCCTGGAAGTGATACGTACCTTGGCCAACCAGGATGATCGGGTGCGTTTTGCCAGTTTCAGTCGCAACTTCGGCCATGAGGCCGCTTCCTCCTGTGGCTTTGGCATGGTTCGGGGACGGGCTGCCGTATTGATTGATGCCGATTTGCAGGATCCTCCTGAAGTAATCATAGAAATGCTGAAAAAATGGAAAAATGGTTTTCAAGTGGTTTATGGCCGTCGTTCCCACAGAGAGGGAGAGTCCTGGTTCAAAAAAACAACATCCTCTCTTTTCTATAAAATTATTGGAATTTTTTCAGATGTCCCCATCCCCGCTGACACAGGTGATTTCCGCTTGGTTGACCGCGTCGTTGTCCATCACTTCAACCGCCTGCCAGAAAAAAATCGTTTTGTCCGTGGCATGTTTGCCTGGTTGGGATTTCGCCAATCCCCGGTGGACTATGTCAGACCTCCACGCTTCAAAGGCACAACAAAATATAATCCTCTGAAACTCGTACAACTCTCCTTGGATGCCCTGTTGGGTTTCAGTACCGCCCCCCTGCGCATCGCTACCGTGTTTGGCCTGATCATTACCGTGGTCAGCTTCCTCGCCGCCCTGGCCGTAATCGCTCATCGCCTCTTTTTTGACCTCAATATTCCAGGCTATACGTTGTTGACCGCTGGAATCTTTCTGTTGAGCGGCATTCAATTGCTCTTCATCGGCGTCCTGGGTGAATACATCGGTAAAATTTATCATCAAGTACAAGGACGCCCCTTGTACATCGTCCAAGAAACCGGTGATGCGTCATCAAAACCCCATGACATACCAAAATAAAAATACCCTTCGGACAAAAAATCAAAGACAAAACCCTGGGGGATGAATCCCCCAGACCCCCTCTTTTTTTTTAATATTTAAAAAAAATAAAAAAAATTAAAAAAAAAGGGTGGGGGGTTTGGGGGGCGGTTCACCGCCCCCCAAGGTTTTTCCCTCTTTCATCAGAGGCAGAGTGTTGACCAGCATGGCATTGTAATGTTAACATCTCCTATACATCATCATTTTTGAACCATCAGTGTCTCTTTATTTACGGACTCATTCCAGGAAACTTGCCATGGCGGAAGAATATCAACTCAACATACAAGTCCCAAACCAGCCAAGTGTCGAGAAACGCATCAATAAAGACAGTATCACTCTTGGTTCCGCGCCGGACAATGACATTCAACTGAGTCACCCGACTGTTTCAAGAAAACACGCCCGCATTTATTATCAAGATGGTAGTTATATCATTCAGGATTTGAACAGCAGAAATGGCAGTTTTTACAATCAACAGCGATTGGAACAACCTCTCTACCTGAACAAAGAGCAGCAATCCTTTCTGCGTTTAGGCGCGGTACAAATCACTTACACCCCGCCGGTGGCCGGAACCCAACTCTATATCCCCCCTGCTCGCAATGCGATAGACACCCCAGCAGACGATGAAGCAGGCACAGTGTTCGTCAACCCTCTGGAACCCATCTGTACCGTAACCATTGAAAATAAATTTGACAAAATTCCTCCCTTCCCGCTGAAAAAAACACCTTTCAGCATTGGCCGTGGGAAACAAAACGATATTGTTTTGACCGATCCCTCGGTTTCACGCAAACATTTATTGTTGGACGAAAACAAACAGCCTGATGCCGCAAAAAAATCTCTGGGCAATTTAATGGCCAAGTCAAGCGAATCTGTGGCCAGCAAGTTTGTTGCAAAACTGGATCCAGAAGCATCTGGTACTTTGGTGATCAATGGTAAACCTCTGAATGAAAAAATCATTGAGGATGGTGATATCATCTTTCTTGGAAATACAAAAATAAAATTTGTCGTCAAAACCTCCATAGAAGATGTCAACGCACTCGCTGCCACGCCGACAACCGCATCTCCCCCATCCAACAAACGCTCTCTCATGGCCGTGGCCGGAACCGTGCTGCTGCTGTGCGGCATCTCTGGTGCCTATTTCTGGAATCAATTTGCCAACAGTGAAGAGAGTGCCATCAAAGATTTATTGTTCAAGAGTGATCAACTTAGACAAAATCATGAATTCGATCCAGCTCAAAAACTTTATTCTTCATTTTTACAAGAACATCCACACTTGAGCCAGACCGCTCGCATGCAAGTTCTTACAAACCAATCTTTGCTGGAACTGGCCTTTGGTATCCATCTTTGGCAGAAAAAAGAGTTTGACTCCGCTCGTGCCCACATGAGTACCAGTTTGAAAATACTCCGGGGCGAAGCCGATGGCATGAACGCTCTGAAAAATCTTGAAGAACAAATCAGCACGTCTGTCTTCAAAAGCGTGGATGAACAACTCGCCGAACGACAATGGCAAACCGCCCAAGCCGATCTGAACTGGCTGGCCAAAGAACTGGATCAAATTCAAAATCAACCCGCTTTTGCCCAGCGCGTCAATCGTGTACGCGCCCTCTCCGAGGTGGAACAATTGCTTGCCAAAGCCACCCAGGAATTCAACAACAAAACGTACCTGGCAGCCGGTGACACCCTGGCTTCGTGCATCAAACTGTATCAAAATGAGGCTGCCCAGTGTCAGGAAAAACTGAAGTCGGTTGCCGAACATCTGGCCAATGAAAGTCAACAACACATAACTGAAGCCGGCAAATTGCCTCCAGGCAATACGCGCATCAAGACCATTTTGCAGGAAGCCTTGACCAAACTGGACAAAGCCGTAACTTATGATCCTGAAAACAAAATCTATCCGCAACAGAAAAAAAATGTTGAGGAACAATTGAACCGCAGCAGTTTCGAAACCTTTGACCTCTTTGACAAATCACCCGTGAATATTGATAAATTCAAGAGAAAATAAATCATCACGGGGTGTTGTATGCATAGGAGGCGAACAGGTCATGTTTGATCAACGTCTAAGGCTTGCCATGTTGCTGATTGTTTTGGTCAGCATCAATCCCGTGCCTGTGCGCGGGGAGGAAACACCACCGGCAGCTTCCCAACCGGCGGCTTCCCAACCGACGGCTTCCCAACCGGCTACGTCCCAACCGACGGCTTCCGAACCTGATGCCGATGACTCGCTCATCATGGATCCAGAGTTCAAAAAACAACCATCGAGTCGTCCTCGCCTCGTGGCCGTGCTGCCATTTCTTAATACCACCGATGACCCGGAGGCCGATACGATTGTACGTCGCTCCATTTACAATCATTTCAGTTCCATGAACTATCTGGATATGGAACTGACCGCGATTGATAAAAAACTCAAACAAAACAAGCTTGATGATCCAAAAGCCATTCATGCGGCAACCCCTGCCCAGTTGGCAAAAATTCTGCCTGTCGATGCCGTCATTCGCGGGAAAATCATCCAATATCAAAAGACGTTCGCAGTGATCGCCTCCCAGGTATCGGTGGGTGCCGAGTTGCAATTGGTCCGCTTGCGTGATGGCAAAGTCCTGTGGCAATACAAGCATACTGCTCAAAGTACGGACGGTTCCATTCCCTTGAGTCCCATCGGCGCGATTGCGGCGATTGTCTCCAGTGCCATGAATGTACGTCAAACCATTTTATTCCGCATGGCTGACGAAATGGGACGCGAGATGGTCCAGACCATTCCCGATTTGCCCGATACAGAGGTGAGCAAACCCCCCAAAATCACCCTGTTTGCTCATAACGGGGTGGATGGCCCCAAAAAAGCCGGTGATGTTTTGCAAGTGATTTTGCAAGGGGATCCCCAAAAAACCGGCACCTTTGATATCGGCTCATTCAAGAAGAATCTCCCACTCCATGAAGAGAGTCCAGGAATCTACAAAGGCTCGTTTCGCATCGGCCAAGGGGATAATCTCGCCCGCGCCGAATTGACGGCCTATTTGAAGGATACCAATGGCAATACCGCCACCTGGATCGATTTTCTGGCTCCGGTCACCTTTGACAGCACCCCTCCGGCCCCCCCGCAAAAACTGAAAACGCAAAGCCGTGACAAGCAAATCCATGTCTCCTGGCACTCCAGCCCAGACGCCGATGTGGTCGCCTATCAGGTTTACCGCAGCAACCAACCTTTGGCTGGTTATACCCTGCTGGGCAAAGTGGAGCGTACTGAATATCAGGATCATAATCTCATCAACGATAAAAAATATTATTATCGGGTACAAGCACTGGATCAGGCAGGCAATGTGGGGAGCCAATCCGACAAAATCGACGGCATTCCCATGACACCTGGTCCAACCCCTGTGACCAAAGATATCTCCATCGAGACCACCTGGAGACAGGCGGCATCACCCTATGTGGTGACCCAGTCGATCATTATCCAAGCCGATGCCATATTGAACATCGAGCCTGGCACTGAAATCATTTTATCACCCCATGTTGGCATGACCGTCAAAGGACAATTGGTCGCCAATGGCACAACCACCCAACCCATCACATGGCGTACCAAAGAGGCCAGCAACCAGGAACCATGGTTGGGAATGCTGTTTGATCATACCAAAAGCAATAATCAATTGAGTTATGCGACCATCACCGGGGCGCAATACGGTGTTGTCGTCAATCATGCCCAACTGACCGCCAAACAAACCACCGTATCCCACAATGGTATTGGATTTTATTTGTTGGAAAGCGGTTCGACCCAAATCATCAGCAGTCTCATCACCCAAAACCATCAGGGCGGTATCATCGTGGCAGGTGGTTCTCCGAGCATCACCGATTCAGAAATCACTGTCAACAAAGGTGGGGCGGGTCTGTTGCTCAAGGATGGCAGACCCAAACTCAAAAACAATTTATTCCAGGCCAATCAGGAATTTGATGTCGTCATTGTCAACAGTGGCAAGGACACCTTTGTAATCGATGAGAATCGATGGAACACCATACAGCCAGAAGCCATTTACGACCGGATTGCAGGTCCACGCAAAATCGTTTCCGTGATCGATTCCGATACCAAACGTAAAGTGACCTTGTCCAAGCCAAACTATCCCTTGGCCAGCAAAGAGAAGTCGGAAAGCGATATGGAGCCGTTATTGCCAGTTGCCATCCGTCATTTCAAAAACGCCGAATACCCGCAAGCCTTTGCGTTGATCAGTCAGGTTCTGCCCAAACTCTTGCACCCAGCCGCCCTCTATACAGCAGGACGTTTGTTCGCTTATATGGGAGAGGACCAAAAAGCCCTGAAAACCTTGAAAAAAGCTGCGGAATTAGGGGCCAAGGAGGCGGGCTACCATCATTATCTGGCCCTGCATCTTTTCAATATGGGCAAACAAGCCGAGGCCATCAGTGAATGGGAGACGGTCTTGCAGCTCGAACCCAACCATCCCCTGGCCATGACCATGCTGACACTGATACGCCGACCTGTTTTATCATCCAACTGAATGGCTGGCCTCACACGTCAAGGTTGGACCAAGGATTGCAGTCCGTGTTGCTCCTATGGACTCCTTGAGGTGGTGACAAACGGGTCTGACATGGTGGCGTCACGTGCCCACTCACCGAGAAAACAGACATGACAAATGGCAGGATTGGAGGATGAATGTTAATGCATATGGGGCGAAGCCCCTGGTGGCGTTTTGGGCGAGAGCCACGAATCATCATTTTCACACGACATGGTCCCGGTTTGGAAGCCCATTGATCTGAAGATCCGGCCTTTTTTAATTTTTCACTTGCACACATTTGGGAGCGTCCTATGGTACTGCTGCACTCACCCCCTGGTGAATTGGGGGCTTTTGCACCTGATTTCAATCTGCCTGGTGTGGATGGACATCAACACACTCTGGAGGAATATAGCGCATCCAAGGTACTGGTCGTAATGTTCATCTGCAATCATTGCCCGTATGTGCAGGCCATTGAGGATCGTCTGATAGCATTGACCCATGCCTTGTCTGCGCAGCAGGTGCAATTTGTTGGGATCAGCAGCAACGATCCCACCAACTACCCGGAAGACAGTTTTGCCAATATGCAGGCCAAAGCCAAGAAGAAGTCCTATCCCTTTGCCTATCTATACGACGCCACGCAAGAGACGGCCAAGGCCTATGGAGCGGTCTGCACCCCGGATTTTTTTGTCTACGACGCACAACGCAAGTTGAGGTATCGAGGTCGTCTGGATGACAGTCCTCGCAATCCGGCGGCGGTACGCAGACAGGAGTTGAAAGAAGCGGTTCTGGCCATTCTGGAAGGTCGTCCTGTATCTGCGCACCAGAACACCACCATGGGTTGCAGCATCAAATGGAAAGAATGACATGTTGACCCGCCTCAAGGTGACTGGATTCAAAAATCTGGTGGATGTGGATGTTCGGTTTGGGCCGTTCACATGCATTGCCGGGGCCAACGGGGCGGGCAAATCCAATTTGTTTGATGCGATTCAATTTTTGAGTGCGTTGGCGAGCAAAACCCTCAACGAGGCCGCACTCTCCATCCGTGACCAGTCATGTCGAATACAGCACAAGAAAAAGCGTTTCGTCGTTTGGTGGATCGTCCTGAGTTGCGGCGTTTTTGGCTGCCGACATACGAAGGATTGGAAACTGTTACAAACCAAACTTTACCTTGATTGTGGATGCTGGCTCTTGAGAAAGTGTTGATAAAAATTTTATACTTGAATTGTGATCATGTTGTGACGAGGATGATTGATTATCAAATTTTATCTGGCTGGAGAATACCCCAATGGAACCTGGCGACCCAGTACTGATTTTGCATCTTTCTGATCTGCATTTTGGCGAACACAACCGTTTTCCAATGTCGGAAGCCAAGGAGCAGGGGAAGAAACTGGCGATTGCGATTGATAAAATAAGAAATCAGCATTCAATTCAGACCCCTCTCTCCCTGATTATCACCACCGGGGATATTGCTGAGAGTGCCAATCGTGGTGAATACAGCGTTGCCAGAAAATTTTTTGATGCTTTGCAAGAAAAAATATCCTTAGATCGAAAATATATGATATTTTTGCCCGGCAATCACGATGTCTCGTTTGAAGAATGCAAGGCTGTTTGTTTTGAAGCTGGATCAGATAATTTATCGACAGAACAATTAAAAGAACAAGAAAAACAAAAATTTATTCATTACGATCAATTTTTGACCAATTTTTACTCTCCTATTGGCTCCATTCCGGGTCAAGCCCTTGTGCGCGGGGCCAGATGTTATGACTTTTCTGACCTGGGTGTGGCGATCATGGCACTCAATTCCAACGAAGAGATCTCCCATTTAAAGCACAGAGGGTTGATCAGCCAAGAGCAGTGTCAAAAGGTGTTGGAATTTTGGCCAAACAATCGGATAACTCTGTTGGCTCTGCACCACAACCCGACTTCAGCCCCAGACTCCCAACGGGAAAAATGGAAGGAGATTGGGGCACAAGGCAAGCTTTCAGAAGAACAACTGCTTCGGTGTCTGGCTGATGCCTTTGGGGTTGAAGGCAACACGTTTCTTGAAGCTATTGTAGAACAAGGGAAGCCTGCTTTGCTCTTGCATAGCCATCAACACGCAACTCAACAGAAAATAGCATTCTTTGAATGTCCCTACCTTGGCGTTGGCAGTCTCTCTGCGAGAGGCGACCAATTACCAAAGGATGAAATTAATTCTTGTCAGTTGATTTGGTTGCAACCTGACGAGAAAAAAATTACCCTTTTTCCCATGAATTATCGCCAACAGGCAGGCACGCTTGGGGATGTCAGTGAAGGCGGTTATGTGTTAGATATGGCATTTCAAAACCGATACAGTCCACCCCTCAGACTTCCAGAAGGATTTGTTCGCAGGCCAACAATAGTGCCTGATCCACCCAAGTCAATTTCCGCGCCCAAATCAGACCATTGCGATGATTTTCTTAAAAATTATCACGACCGTTTCAAGGATCGTTACAGCAATTGGGATCTTTCCAACCTGGGAGCAGTCCAGGGAGGGGGGGCGGATAAACCCATCGAAGCCAAATTGAAGGATATGTTCATCCCCCTGCGAATGGGAACAAATAGCAATCAAAATAAATTCGACAACGGCACGCCCATTTCCCCTGATGATTTGCCAAATCGAAAACAAAATTTGATGATCCGTGGAGTGGCCGGGTCTGGCAAAACCACCTGGATGCGCTTTGTTTTTCACAGCTTGGTCAATCACCATTTTTTCAAAGTTTTGCCCATTTATCTGGAATTGCGCACCCTGGCTGCGGCGTGGGCCAAACATCAGAATCCAACGGATCATCCCTCCCTCGACACTTTTTTAGCCCACACCATGACCTCGGAATCCCTGTCGGGTGAGTGTCTCAAACAAATGTTGGCCAGCAAAACTGATCCTCGTCCAATTCTGTTGGTGGATGGTTGGGATGAGCTGGGCAATCTGGGCACCCTGTTCTGGGAACGGTTGAAGGGGTTCATGAACTCCCATCCCCATATCCTGGTGGTGGTCACCAGCCGCCCCTACGGGGAAAGAACCCCAAAGCAGGAGGACGGTTTTCAAGAACTGCTGATCCAACCCTTGAATGATGACGAAATTCACCTCCTGGCCACTCATTTTTTTGAGCGTGTCTATGCAGATGACACCGTCAATCGGGATGCGCACCTCACACGTTTTCAAAATACCATTAATATCTATGAAAACACTAAAGCTTTGGCACGGGTGGCCATTCAGCTCACCATGCTGTTGCTGATCAGCCGTTCCCACGAACTCCCGGACAAACGCCATCGTCTGTATGATCTTTGCTTGAAAAGTTTTCTCCATACTAGACCTGACATCAAGAAAAAGGAAGGCGGTCAAAGCTTAACGTTTCATTGGCAATCGATGGACGGAATAGAACGATTCCAGACTGTCTCGGCGTTAGCCTGCAAGATGCAAGAACAAGGGTATCAAAAATCCGAGCGTGCAACCATCGTGCGTCTCCGTGATGAATTGATACAAATGCTCGGAGTAATCAAGCAGACATGGGACTTAGAGCAATGTGAAGATTTTCTCAACTGGCTCTCGACTAATGCCGGGGTGATGGTAGCGCGTGATGATAACACTTTCACCTTTGCCCATCTCAGCTTTCAGGAACACCTGACAGCAGCTTATCTTTCAGCCAGCGTTGATGGGGATGAACATCGCGCAAACCTGTGTCTGGAAAAAATTCAACATGCGCATTGGTGGGAGACCATGCGCTTATGGGCAGCCATGGTGGGTGAACGCCACCAAGACAACCTGATACCAGTCATGAGGGTACTGCTCAAAAAACCGGATATAAAAAATTCATTTTTGTGGATCTGCATACGCATCCTTGGTACTCTTATTGGACAGCCTGCCGATGTAAACATGCCTCAAGTAACAATAGCTATAGAAAAATTTGAACAAAATCTCTTGTTTGCCGGAACCCTCCTTGCAGATGGACTGTTGGGCGAGACGGAAATGAAGCAGTGGCTGAAACTGACGCCCCCCTTCCTTCGACCAGTAACTTGGGGAACAACCGGACTCTGTCTTCAGGCATGGCAAAATACCCGACAACAAACGCGACGGGAGATGATGCAGGCCGAGCTGCATCGTGTAGCGGATGGACTTCCCTGGCTGCTCTGGCAGCGTTATTTCATGATCTGCGAACAAATTGGATTGGAAACTCCGCCAATACCGACCAAAGGCAATGCTCAATGGTTACTTTCGGAATTGCAAGGTTCACCTCCCATGACCAAACAATTGGTGGCAGCCGGAAGAGTGCTTGTGGTCGGCCATCCCTGTTGGCCAGGATTCGACTTCCCGGAAATGCTAGTGCTGCAATGTTGGCCTGGAGAACGGCGGGTGGCTGGAATGCTTCTTCAATCCATGACCAACCTGCTTTTACCAGGGAATGACATTAAAAACAGCATGCTACAGTTATTTTTACCCTTGACGTCGAAAGAAAAATCACAGTACAATAATATTATTTTCGACGTTGCCCGCAACATTGCCCGCAACATTGCCCGCAACATTGCCCGCGACATTGCCCGCGACTTTGCCCGCGACTTTGCCCGCGACTTTGCCCGCGACATTGCCCGCTACTTTGCCCGCTACTTTGCCCGCTACTTTGCCCAAAACTTTACCCGAACTCTTGCCCATAACTCTGCCCGTGACTTTGCACGCGACGTTGCCCACAACTTTACCCGCATTCTTATCCACAACTTTGCCCACAACTTTGCCCACAACTTTGCCCGCAACTTTGCCCGCAACTTTGCCCGCGATGTTGCCCGCGATGTTGCTTACGACGTTATACACCTCTTTGCCCGCAACATTGCCATCAACCTATTCAAACATCAAACAATAAATGATAAACATAAAGCATATTCATTGCTTTTAATTTCATCATGCGGAAAATTTTCTCCCCAATGGATTTTATCTAATCTTGTAAATATTAATAACCATCCTGCCAATGATAAACTGAACCTGTTCAAACAAGCCGCCATACTTTCCTATGGTCGAGGTCAAGAGTTCGTCGCCGATTTTCTTCGGACAACCAAACATTTCCAAGGGGATCCCCTTTGGCCCACTTTGGCCCGTCATATTGCCCAACCTGGCTTGCGACATCTACCGGAAGCACAATCATTCATCGAAAATGACCATAATTTCCTGAATAATATAGCGCAAAACCCAGAATTACGCGCACCGAGAACCGAATTTGGCAACGATCATCTCTACTGGGGGCTGAAATATATCGTGCGGGGCGATATCCTGCTGGATGACGGCACGGAAAAAACATTGGATCAATTCTGTGCCGAGTGGGGCCGTGATCCTTTCCCTTTTATCGAACCGCAACCGGAACCAATTGATATTAATTTGTAAAAATTGACCACACCTCAAATAAAAATTTTCTGGGGAGGCGGTGAACCGCCTCCCCAGACCCCTCCACCCTTTTTTTTTTAATGATTTTTTTTGACTGGTATAGATCAAATCCGCAACCCTAAGGATGAACAACCCGTGACCCAACCCGCGAAAATCCGCGAAATTCCCTATAATTATACATCTTTTTCCGACCGGGAAATCGTCATCCGATTTCTGGGCATGGAGATGTGGCATACCCTGGAAACCTTGCGCAGCAAACGCAAAACCGGTCGTTCGGCACGCATGCTGTTCGAAATTCTGGGGGACTTGTGGATGGTCTCCCGCAATCCCTATCTGCAAGAGGATCTGCTCCACCATCCCAAACGCCTGGACGCACTCCTGGATACCATGACCCAACGGATTCAACTCATCGTGGACCGTGCCCAGGGCAATCCCCTGGTCTTCCGCCTGGTGACAAAACTCCGGGAGGCGGTCGCCACGTTTGCCGAATGGTTTCCAAAACGGGATCACCTGCGTCGCCAAGCCCAACAGGCCTTCGCCCGCGTCACCCGGCCTGAAAATATCGATTTCACCCCCATGGCACGCATCGCCCACATCACCGATGCCACAGATTGGCGCGTGGAATGCCCGGCTGTCGTCCTCAAACCAGACACCGAACAAGAAGTCGCCGCCCTGGTCACCGTGTGTGGCGCGTTGGGACTCCCGATCATCCCACGCGGTGGAGGAACCGGCTATACAGGGTCTGGCGTCCCCCTGCACCCGGATACCGTCATCATCAATACGGAAAAACTCACGGCCATCGGACCGGTGGAACAACGCACCCTCCCTGGTCTGACCCATCCGGTCCCGGTGATCCGGGTCGAGGCCGGCACCGTCACGGTCCGGGTGGAAGAGGCCGCAACCTGCGCCGACCTGATCTTCGCCGTCGATCCCACCTCCAAACACGCCTCCACCATCGGTGGCAACATCGCCATGAACGCTGGCGGCAAAAAAGCCGTCATGTGGGGCACCACCCTGGATAACCTCGTCTCCTGGCGCATGGTCACCCCGGATGGGGAGTGGCTCGAAGTCGAACGCTTGAATCACAACCTGGGCAAAATCCATACCCTGCCCGAAGCCCAATTCCGCGTCACCCGCTTCCAGTCCGACGGTGCCACCCAGAAAAAAGACCCCATCCTGCTCGTCATTCCGGCCCATCACTTCCGCAAACCAGGACTGGGCAAGGATGTCACCAACAAACATTTATCCGGCCTCCCAGGACTCCAGAAAGAAGGGTGCGACGGACTCATCACCAGCGCGGTCTTTCTGCTCCATCCCAAACCACGCCATATCCGCACGGTCTGCCTGGAATTCTTCGGCTCTGACCTCTCCAAGGCGGTCCCGGCCATTGTCGAAACCAAACTCTACCTGGAACAAACTCCTGGCGTTGGCTGCGCTGGCCTGGAACACCTCGATGAACGCTATCTGCGGGCCGTGGGTTACAACGTCAAGGCCTCTCGCGGGGAACATCCCAAAATGGCCTTGTTGGTCGATGTGGTCGGGGATGACGAAACCCTCGTCGCCAAGGCCGCCCAACATGTGGCATCCTTGGCCAAATCCCGCGACGGCGAAGGGTTCATCGCCATCAGCCCAGAAGAACGCGCTCGCTACTGGGCCGACCGCGCCCGCACCGCCGCCATCGCCGCTCATACCAATGCCTTCAAAATCAACGAAGACGTGGTCATCCCTCTGGAACGACTCGCCGACTACAACAAAGGCGTGGAACGGATCAATATCCAGCACTCCATCGACAACAAAATCCGCATGATCGAGGCCACCGAACACTATCTCGCCAGTGATCTGTTTCTGCGCAGTCTGCCCTCCGGCTACCCCAACAGCACCGAAAGCCAAAACGCCCTTGCCACCAAACGCGAAGCTGCACTCTCACTTTTGGCCAGAGTGCGATCCAAATGGCGCGCCATTCTCGATGGGCTGGACTTACCCTCTCTGAATCTCACGGAACTGCTTGACTCACCTGACCAGGCCGCTCCCGATACCCTCTTGATTGACCTGCTCTTGTGCCGGAAAGTGCGCATCTCCTTTCGTCAGGAGGTGCAACGCCCTTTAAGCAACGCCTTCAGCGGTGCTTTGTGGGAGGGCGTCCGCCGTGAACTCGACTCCATTCACCAGACTCTGCGGACCAGACGCCTGTTTGTGGCCCTGCACATGCACGCTGGTGATGGCAATGTTCACACCAACATCCCGGTCAACTCCAACGATTACGAAATGTTGCAAGCTGCTGAACGCATCGTGGACCAGATCATGGCCCTGGCCGTGGCCCTGGATGGACGCGTCTCCGGCGAACACGGCATTGGCCTGACCAAATTCCGTTATCTGGATCCCTCCATCGTGGACGCTTTCAAAGATTACAAACATCGTGTCGATCCCAAGGGGCGTTTCAATCCAGGAAAACTCTTGCCTGGATCCGGCCTGGAAAACGCCTATACCCCCTCCTTGCGCCTCGTCCAACAGGAAGCTCTCATCCTCCGGGAAAGCGCATTGGGGGCTTTGAATGACCAGGTGCGTCACTGCCTGCGATGCGGCAAATGCAAACCCGTCTGTTCCACTCATGTTCCCCAGGCCAATCTGTTGTATTCCCCTCGCGACAAAATTCTGGCCTCTGGCTTGATCATCGAAGCCTTCCTCTATGAAGAACAAACCCGTCGCCGCGTCTTTATGCACCATTTCAATTCACTGGCTGATCTGGCTGACCATTGCGCCATCTGTCGCCGTTGCGCTTCCCCCTGTCCGGTCAACATCGATTTTGCCGAGGTCACCATCGGCATGCGCGAGTTGCTCAAATCCAGAGGAAAACGCGCCGGTCAATTGGGCAGTCGTCTGGCGTTGGCTTTTCTTTCGGCATCAGACCCGAAAGTCATTCGTCTGGCCAGATTTTTTTTCATCCGCTTGGGCTACGCCTCACAACGGTTGGCCCATCGTCTTGTCCAACGCCTCATGGGTCAGCACCGTCGTCATCCCACCCCGCCCAAAGCCGCTGCCGGACGCGCACCCACGCTTATGGAACAGCTCATCCCTTTATTGGAAAGACCTCTGCCAACAGATCTGCCCTCTCGTTCGGCACGGGCGTTTTTGAATGTCGAGGATCCCTCCATCATTCCCATTCTGCGCGATCCCGACCGTTGGGAAAACAACGGCGAAACCGTGTTTTATTTCCCTGGGTGTGGGTGTGAACGTCTCTTTTCCGATATCTCTCTGGCTACCTTGGCCATGCTGTTGCATATCGGAACCCAGGCCGTGTTGCCACCAGGGGCTTTGTGTTGCGGCTTTCCACAGGGGGCTGCAGGCATGGATCTGGCTAGCCGTCAAATCACCACTCGCAACCGGGTTTTGTTCCACCGGGTGGCCTATGCCTTGAGTCACTTGGACATCCAAACCGTGATCGTCTCCTGTGGCACCTGTCTGGATCAACTGGAAAAGTATCACTTTGAAACCATTTTTCCAGGGTGTCGTTTGTTGGATATCCATGAATATCTTATGGAAAAAGGAATTCGCATGGCCACTCCTTCAGATTCACCCCTGTTGTTTCATGATCCGTGTCATTCGCCTATGAGACGCCATGCCCCGCTTACAGTGGTTTCAACGCTCATGGGCAGACCGGTCATCAAGTCGGATCGCTGTTGCGGTGAGGCCGGAACCTTTTCGGTTGCCCGTCCTGACATTTCCGCCCAGGTGCGTTTTCGCAAAGAAGAAGAACTGCTTGTCAATTTGAGTCGGATGGAAAAACCAGAGTTGCCAGATCAGCCCGCCAGGATCCTTACATCCTGTCCCTCTTGTTATCAGGGACTCTCACGGCTGGAGAATACGACTTCGGCCTTTTTGGTCGTGGAACTGACTCGCGCCTTGTTGGGTGAAGAGTGGCGTGAGGCTTTCCTGCATCGGATACAACGGGGGGGATTGGAACGGGTGCTGTTTTAAAATCAAGACCTTGGAATGGAGGATTTGATGTCATTCCCTTACATGGCTCATGTAGAACGTCTTCGCGAGGCACTATGGCGGGATGCGCCCTTTGGCAATGCCTCAGTGATGGTTGGTGCTGGATTCAGCCGGAATGCAAATCCGGTTTCAGCCAGCAGTCGCGAGATGCCAACATGGGCAGATACCGCTCGTCAAATGGTCAGCCGTCTTTATATCAAATCTGAACAGAGTGATCAATATGATCGCGCAATGAGAGAAACTGCTACGACCAGCGGGTTCCTGAGATTGGCCCAAGAGTTCGAAGCAGCCTTTGGACGAATCGCTATGAATAAGTTGATTCGTGACATGGTGCCTGACGAGGAATACGTCCCTGGAGATTTGCATCAACTTCTTCTGGATCTGCCTTGGGCAGAGGTTTTGACCACCAACTGGGATACCCTCCTGGAACGTGGCCGGACAGATGTCTTCAATCGCAACTACCAAGTAGTGAGAACGCTTTCTGAAATTCCTGGTAGCAAACGTCCACGTATTGTCAAATTGCACGGGACGCTACCCGCTAACGATCCTTTTATTTTCACTGAAGAGGACTACCGCACGTACCCATCGAGGTCCCTGTGTGCCAATGATATGTGAGACACTGACCTCCTGATCAATTAGAGTAGAAGGCGGAAAGGGGATCATCACATGGGAGTCTTAATGGTGGGTATCGAGAATCGT
>JAMOBH010000421.1:0-4161 GCA_039908085.1 Magnetococcus sp. YQC-5 | reverse complement strand
ATTGCCCACTGCACAAACCGTGGACGACTACGAAAAACTTCTCCCTTGGAACATCGATCAGGCCGCATTGTCAATAGCCTGAATGACGGGGATGATTCACCGCTTACCGTGCTGCATGCAGATCCTGGTAACAATTGGCGAAGGATCTGACGATCCTGGCGACGCCGAGAAGGCATACAGGCTTCCAATCAGCAGGTCTATCGGATCATGAAGGAGCTTGGATTGCTGGATCCGCCAGCACGCTTTCCAGGGTTGTGGCGTCCAGGACGCGGAGGCTCCATTCCTCCAGAGTGGACAGATCGGCATTGGCAATTTTTTCGATGGCCCATGGGGGCAGATCGCCGAAGCGGCATTGGAGTTGGCGGGTCAGCATTGATGCGCCCTCTTCCCGACGGCCTTTCTTCTCTCCCTGCTGCTCGCCGATCTCAATGCCTTCCTTGCGCCCCTCCATCTTGCCATAGCCATATGTGGACTCCACCATGCTGGCCTGATAGTGCAAGTCGTCCTTGTACCGCTCATAGGCCAGACGCTCTGATTCTGGAAGTTTCATTATGTCGAGCTAACATTATACGCTGCAGATAATCCGATTCCCGATTATACTGAATCTCAATGATGATCAGCTCGCCTCGGGCATTTTTTACCTTGAGATCCACCCTGTTGAATTTGTCGTACTGGTCATCCTTGTTGCTCTCACTTTCCAGAATTTCCAGAATACGAACCTCGTCATGGAGCAGTTCGCTCAGGAAACCCTACAGAATTTCAAAATTGGCCTTGCTGCGCAAAAGCCGTTTCAATGCCCAATCGAAGCTGATAAATCGTCGTTGTTTCATGTTTGCACTCCTTTAGAAGCGATTGTTCAGTCGATTGGCCTTCACCTGTATTCAACAAATCCATTCAGACGGAAAGTCTGCGACGCACTCCCAATCGTTGGGGTACCCAGGATCTGCTTATTCTTCAACACTGAGTACACGCTCAATCTCATCAGTTTTGAATCCCAACGCCATCGGCCTACGCACACCAGGCAGTGTGATGATATCGTAGAGCTCATTGACTACCCCTTCCACACGCAGCCAATGGACAGCGTCTCCCGTACGCAGATCAATTACCTGTATTCCACAACGTGCCTGGGCGTTTCGCTTTTTCAGATTTTCATCCAGGGGAAGGCCGATGAAGGTTTTGTTGTGGCGTGGCAGAGAGAGACCTACCAGAGCAAAGTGGCCGTGAAAGGAGATGCCCCTCATGTACCCAGCACAGAATGTTATCGGCACAAAGCGTCCGCTATCCAGCTCAATATGGCCAAATTCTCCGGTACCTGAGTTGAGCAACCAGAGCTTGTCCTGGTACCAACGAGGGGAATGGGGCATCGACAAGCCTCTGGCGACGATTTCATTGCTGTCGATGTCAACCACAATACCGCCATCGGCACGATGGTCACGCCATCCGTCCACTACATCTGAATCACTGACTGCTGTGACGTAGGATGGACGTCCATCTCTCATGGCCAATCCGTTGAGATGACAACGATCTTCGGCGGACAATTTGCTGATGAATGATGGCCGCCAGATTGCCGTGAAGCTGTGCGTCTCGCTCAGGGTTGCCAGGCAGCTAAACAGCGTGTTCACGAATATCAAGCGGTTGTCTGCTCCAACAGCCATATCATGAATATCCAGATCACCCGTCGTATTACCTACCTGCGGTATATAGAGCCGGTCATAACCATCCTGTTTCTGCCCTTGAGTAAACAGATTTTCAAACCTCCAGACCTGATAGGCACTGCTCAGGTAAAACCCATTGTCGGTCGGGCAGAGCCCCGTACACCGATTCAAGCTTCGCTCAAATACCGACAACTCGCCATTGGGTTTCAGTCCCAACAAAAAGAGCTTGCCGAACTGATAGGTTGTCAGGACGATGGAGAGCCTCTGTTCAGCCAGCCAACTCAACATCTGTCTGGACGTCGTGATTTCCAGCGATGAATGGGAGGCCAGTTCATTCTCTTGCAAGGGTGAAATCCTGTGCAATGCGGTGACCGAGTCTTGACGAGAGGAGGTGTCTGCGGATGGGTACAACCTCGCACCCATATCCTTGTTCTCCACCTGGAGTAGACGCAGGTTTTCGTTCCTACAGTATGCCTGCCACATCCGGTGCAATAAATTTTCAAAATTAGAGGTATAACCATGAATGTTACACAACGGCGATGCCAGCATCCGTTCTCTCAGTTGTGCGCGTCGTTTGCGCCAGGAAGGATGATCCCGTGCTAGTGATGCAGCAATTTCAACATATTTTTCTCCGTCACCAGCGATCCAATCAGGCTGCCCCAATGCCTGCATGAAACTGGCTCCCATCCGGCTGACAAAATTCCCGCCAGTCAACGTCACGACAGGTACGCCCATCCACAATGCCTGAAGAGTCGTGGTGCCCCCGTTATAGGGAGTGGGGTCCAACGCAATATCGATATCGCCATATTCCTGCATCATATCGGCAAGCCCGGAGGGGCCGCGAAAGACCAATCGGTTGCTTGCAATTCCCTGTTTGGCAAACAAGTCGGTAAATCGTTCCTGCACAGCCATATCCCGTAATGCCGGAGCCTTGAGCAAAAGCAGGGCATCCGGAACGGCACGCAACACCCTGGCCCAAAGCTGAATGGTCTTTGGCGACAGTTTCATGGCATTGTTGAAGGAGCCAAACACCACAGGGTCACATGCCGAGCGGGGGGGCGGCAGGGGATATTCATCCACCGGTGCCCAGCAAAACAGGCTGTCTGGCAACTGTGCCAGTCCCTCGCTGAACAGTTGGGCGTGCTCAGCAGGGCTGACAATGGCATCGCCAACCAACCAGTCTATGGTGGAGAGGCCCGTCGAATGGGGATATCCCAGGAAAGTGGCCTGTACCGGCGCGGCCCGCATGGCAAACACCCCCAGACGGTGGCTGGAAGTATGGCCAGCCAGATCAACCAGAATATCAATCCCGTCGGCAATAATGGCTTGCAACAGGGAGAGATCATCCAGGGCCGTCGCCTCCAGCCAACCATCAACGCTCGCTTGTGCCTGACGGGTGTACGCATCGTGCATGTTGCCCGTGTGGTAGACATGGACATCAAGACGAGCACGGTCAAAACGAAGCAATACCGGCAGTATAAAAATATTCACCGGATGCTGACGGTGCAAATCCCCTGTCACAAACCCAACACGCAGTCGGCGGTTGCTGGTACGGGGGTTGGCAAAATCGGTTGTCTTCAGCACACTGGCCTCAATGGGCGAGCAGACACGTCGATGCAGGTCGGATACTTCAACTGGCGTCATGATGTCATTGTACAGTGCCGTCATGGCCACGCTGGAAGCAAGTCGCGACAGGGGATCGCCACCTGCTGTATATGCAGACTGCAACAAAGCCAGATGTCCTCTTGCGTCACCCATGCGACCATGAAGTCCCGCATCCAGCAGGCGCGCATCGGGGTGATCCGGCTCCAGGGTCTGAAGTCGGGTAAGGGTTGCGCGACAATCGGCCAGGGCATATACCTCGGACTGGATTTTTGCCAGTGACAGCAGGATCGGTACACTCTCCGGTCGGATATCGATGGCCTTTTGCAGGATATCGACGGCCTCTTGCCAATAGTTGTTGGCATATACCTTGGCCGAAAGAGTGAGCAAAAAATCTGCATTGGACGAGAGGGAGGCACGGGCAAAAGCCTTCTCGGCGGCAGCAATATTGCCAACGCGCAGCAAGGCATCCCCCAGATACATCATCGATCCGTGACGTACCGGGCGAATCTCCAGCAGGGCAGAAAGAGCCTTGACCGCACCCGGAGCATCACCCGCATTGAGACGCCAGACACCCATCCAATGCAAGGATTCTCCGGGTACAAACTCAAGCCTCGTCGCTTGCTGCAGTGCATCCTGGTCGGAATGGGGGGAGCCGTCTGGCACTGAGATCTCCCGCAAACGGGCCAGATAGAGCCAAGTCAGCCAGTCGCCAGGCGATCTCTTGAGCCATGAAGAGAAGCGTCCTGCCAATGCAGATGCCTGCGAGAACGCAGGACGTCCCAGCAATGCATCTCCGGATGCCGCATCTTGCCAGGGCCCGAGCTTCAGAGTTTGCAAGCCTGTTCCCACTGTGGGATCAATGCGTACAGCCTGACGTGCTGCATAACCCGCCTGCCATGGC
>JAMOBH010000420.1:0-4166 GCA_039908085.1 Magnetococcus sp. YQC-5 | reverse complement strand
GAGGGGGTCTGGGGGATTCATCCCCCAGGGTTTTGCCTTTGACTTTTCCCCCGAAGGGCATTCATGAGCAAGGAATGGTTTTCAGCCTCATTTGGTTTGAAGCTCCTGATGATTGGTCTCATGGTGGTGACATGTGGGCTGATTTGGTATTTTCGTTCTCCACCAGGGATCATGGAATCATCGGTCAGTTGGCAGGAAGGGGATGGACTGACCCTGTACACTATTGAAACTCCCAGTTTTTCTGAAATGCGGGATGGGCAGATTCAGAAGTCTTTCGCAGCCAAAAGATTCGTCATCAACAAGCGTAGTTTTTTAGCACTTCAAGTTCAGTCCATTCATGAGGCTCTGTTTGAGGCCGTCCATGTGCGACTTTATCGTTACACACAGGCAGGCGAAGGGGCACCGGCCACCTTGATTGGTGATTTTGGGGAGATGATCAAGCTCTCCACTGGCCCCAAGGGTGGTGGGCAAACATTTGCGCATCCATCCGGGGTGCGGATTACGCAGATAATTATGGAACCCTTTGTCGTGGATATTCTGCTGGATCAGGTTCCCCAAATTCATTTGGAAGCACGGCATGCCCTGGTGGACCCAGACCGGGGACAGATCCGCATGACAGCGGCAACCATGAAACAGTTACACCAGAACAAGACCATTGTGAGCGAGACCGTGTTCTGGGATGAGGCAAAACAGGTATTTGAAATACCAGGGCGTTATTATGCCGAATCTCCCAAAGGGCATGCCATGGCTCAGGGGTTGCAGGTGGGGTTGGATTTTTTACTGAAGGCTCTTTAAATATTTTACACAAGATTGCTTTGCGGATTTTTTGGTTGGCAGGGTATTTTTTGATTGACTTTTTTGGGGCAGAGGATACCTTGTAAGCCAGTGTTGCTTTGTTTGCACATGGCAGGAAATTTTAAATATATGTGATTTCTGCATTTATACTCACTTTTCGTGTACTATCCGGCTGGTTGCGAGGGGAGACAATGAAGCGTTATTTTGCTGTCCTGGTTTGTGGATGGGTGTTGATGGCATCGTTGTCCACCAGTGCTGCGCCCTCTGCAAAGAGCGATGCGGTGGAATACCGTCATGGCACCTTGAGCGTGACATTCCGAGGGACTCCCATACGGTCGGTTTTGGAGCAGGTGGCGTCCAAGGCTGGTATTCAATTTTTGCTGGATTCTGAGATTCAATCCACCGTGTCGATGCAATTCGACAAGCTTCCCCTGGAGACAGCTTTGCGCCGTTTGCTGCAAAGTCACAGCCATGCTCTGGTTCATTCCAAAAACAAAGACGGATCTTATCGTATCAGCCAGGTGAAGGTGTTCAAGAAGGGTCAGTTGGCCATAGCTCGTGGCGAACGGATTGGATCTGACACGTACAAAGATGGCCATGAGTCTGCAACGGATGCGGCCAAGAGCGATGCGGCCAAGGCCAATGCTTTCAAGCCTGGATCTGTCAAGACAGGCCAGGATGTGGCGGTCACGGATGGCAGCGGTGGTGTTGATGTGGGTGCGAAATCGGGGGGTGCTGAGGCAGAGCCGAATGCGCGTATTGACGTGCATGGTGTGCGAGGACCGGCCCAGGTCATGGCGGCCATTGTCGAGACCCGTGCCAATATTGACATGATTGAGCGCAAGTCAATCGGAGAGAGCCAGGCGTTGCAATCTGAATTGGCGCGTACTCAGGCCCTGCTGGCTGCCGGTCGGGGAGGGGATGCGCGTGAGTTGGTACAGAAAATCAAAACTTTGGAGCAGCAAAAATCACGTAGCGAGCAGAACAATCAGCAGATGAAGATGGCCGAAGAGGTGAAGTTGAATCAATATCAGCAGGATCTGGTCAATCTCAAGAGTCCAGCCCAGCAACAGATTGAAGCAAAGGCCATCATGAATCAGCAAGCTGCGGTTATGCATGATCAGGTCTCTCAGATCGAGGTTATGCGTCAACAGGAAAATTTGCGACAGGCAAGCATCATTGCCGCGCAAAAGTCGGCGGCTGCGGCGCGCAGTGAAGCGATGCGTCGTCAGTCGGCACTCAAGCCTTAGGGGATGGATGCAAGGTCTCCCACTTAAACCTCAACCGTTTTGGGATGTGAAGTTTCCTGACATCAGGGGTCCAGGGGGATGATCTCCCTGGTGGGATTTGGGGCGAGAGCCACTCATGAACCATCCCACAGAGGGTCAGGGTTTAAGTCGGGACAACTGTTTTTTAAAAATTACTGGGTGCGCCAGCACAGGAGTCAGGCATGGATAGGGTTCAGTACGGGTCAATTGACAGCCTTGATAGGGGAAGGAAAATGCTCGGAAAATGGATCAAAACGACATTAATGTTTGTTTTTTTGGCTTTGGTCTGGGTGTTTTCGACCTCAGGCGTGGCCCAGGCGGCGACCATCACGGGTACTTTTGGCAAGAACGCCATGGTGCTTCTGGTGGATTCGAAGTTCAGCGTCATTCAGACAGAGGAAGCCAAGGGGGGGACTCCTTTTACCCTGAATGTGAGCAATCCGCCCCTGAATGCGGATTTGGCTCTCTACTTGTTCGCTGATGGCTCCTTGTATCCCATGATTTTCAGTTCCGGGACCAAGGATGCCTTTCAGTTTACATCACAGGATGGTTCATTGCCCTGGGGCTTGATTACTGTGGGAGGTGGTGATGGGAGCGTTCATCCAACCACCGGTCCAGTTAATGGAGTCAATGTGAAGGATTCCTTTGCTCCATTGCGTGACAGGCAACATCTGGAAGAGATCCAGGATTCCTTGTTGCAAAGCCAACCTGCCTTGTCTCGCGTGGATGCCAAGGATGTCAATGGTTTGATTGAACTGGGCAAGGCAGCGGTGCGTCATGGATGGGCGGTGGCAGCCAATCAGTTTTTTCAAAAAGCCAATGAACTGGCAGTGGGAGAGGTCAAGAACAAAACACGCATCCTGAGTGCCATTTCCCGTGTTGCGGCACTCGCGCTCAACACCGCCTCCAGAAATACGACCAGTTATACGGCTCCAGGCACGACAGTGGGAGATTTCCTGTCGGGGTTTGGCTGTAGCAAGCGACATTTGGGTATTGGCGCATTGATTTGTCCAAAGACCTTGCCGCTTTCTTCACCGACTGGGGGTGATATCAGTGGGTGGTTGAATGCCAATATGATTCCAGAATTGCGGGGTGCCATTGCGACACTGAATGAAATTCCCACCACCATGCTTCCCTTTGTGGAGCAAAAAGAGCAATGGGAATCCGGGCTGAGTGGTTCGAATCCTGTGGAAATGGATTATTCTGACGTGCTGGTTGTGAAATCCATCCTGGAATTCATGCTGGGCCAGATGCATATCAATCAGGCCTATGATTTGAACGGGGATATTGATGCGGCACTCAGTTTAAATACCGAACAACAGCTTCTCACCAATCCGAATTTTGGCACGCGCTCTGCGGTGGCTTCCACCAGTCTGGGTTCGGCGAAAGCTGTTCTGCTCCAGGCTGCAGATGACTTCTTGGCTGCCATCAAATCCATTCAAGCTGAAACCGATATACAGGGGGATGATTTTGTTACCCTGGATCTCAAGGAAGTTGCCAGTGCTACAAAAATTCTGAATGAATTCAAATCTTCAATGGCCGGATCCGCTGTTTTAACTGCGGGTGTCAAGCAAATGCATTTGGATTTGAGCAAGTTTTTTGATGGGGTGGATCTGAGACTCCTCATGCCGAAGTTCACCGGCAGCAAGCCGACTGGTCTGTTCCCGGATGATACCATGCGCGGGATCTTTCCAGATCATGTCTATAATTTCAATCAAGACAATCTGAACAAGGATGTCAACAACAACAAAATTCCAGATATTCTGGAGGGGTTTGAGGGGATGCCCTCACTGAATGGAACTCCTGGAACTGGAGCTACAACTACAATCTTGCCGGTAATTAACTCTGGTGGAGCAACCACGACGATTCCTGGAGGCCTGCCGCCCACGACGATTCCTGGAGGCCTGCCGCCGACGACGATTCCCGGAGGCTTGCCGCCCACGACGATTCCTGGAGGCTTGCCGCCCACGACGATTCCTGGAGGCCTGCCGCCGACGACGATTCCCGGAGGCTTGCCGCCCACGACGATTCCTGGAGGCCTGCCGCCGACGACGATTCCCGGAGGCTTGCCGCCCACGACGATTCCTGGAGGCCTCCGGGGAT
>JAMOBH010000419.1:0-4197 GCA_039908085.1 Magnetococcus sp. YQC-5 | reverse complement strand
TGTTTCAGCTTGGGTTGAAATTCCTGGAGTACGTCATGAACGAAGGGATAAAAATTCCGGTTGCGTTTGTGCTGTCAGCAGGGTGGGAAAAAAGTGTCCGGTAGTGAATCTCCTCTTAACCGTTAACAACCGGCTTCGATGAACAACCAGAGTTTATGGGAAAATTGGCACGGTGGATAATCTCCTCGCGCATTTCCGGGCTTAGTGTGACAAAGTAGGCGGAATATCCCGCTACCCGGATCATTAAATCCTTGAATGGTTCCAATGCCTTCTTTTCGGCATCTCCGGCTCCTTTGGTCGCGGCAGTCGTGGCGGCCTTGTGGGCCTCCTGCAGATCTGCAACCGAAGAGACGCATAACTGCACCAAAACCCCTTTATGATCCATGAAGGTTTTAATATGGTTGGCAAAAAACCGGGTGTCCTCCTGGATGAGAGAGGGACCACGGGGGGTGAGGCTGAGGTTATAGGTGTACCCGTTGCGTACCGCCCTGTAATCCACCGCCGCCACCGAAAGCATGTGGTCGAGGAGAGTGACATCCGCACCATTTTTTTTCTTGATGCCAGGGCAAGGTGTAATACCACCAGCAAAGGCCGCCCCGGATTTGCGACCGTTGGGTGTCGCCTTGGTCAACATGCCAAAACCGGCATGATTGGTCATGCTCCAGTAACCGGTCAGGTAGATTCCACCCCGGTGGGTTTTATATTGGCTGAACACCGAGTCAATCATCCGTACCAGTCGGTTGGTCATATCGACGGCTAGCTTGTTGTCATAATCCGGGCGATCCTCCACCCCGGCACCATATTTGGGTGTGCGACTGATCAGGGTGGTGATCTCTTTCAGACGCCTGGCGGTGAGAGGGGGGGCCATTTTTGCTTCGTCAAAATCGGCGGCCATGGCGGCAAGAAGCTCCCGGGCACCAATTTTACCACTAAACACCAGGGTTTCGATTACACACAGAGAGTCAATAACATCTGCCAAGCCAATGATGGCCACCCCGGCAGAATTATATTTGGCACCACCAGCGGTTACATCCCGAAAGTGTGCCCCGTGTTGCCCGGGCAGATTGGTTGGACCGGTAAAAAGCCCGGAGAGGAAGGGCGAGGGTCGAATTTTTTCAAATGTGCGGCCAAGATAGTTGTTGTTTTGCACAGTATGGCATGCCATCCGGTCCAATTGCAGCCGAAACGCCTGCAAAAAGGCATCCATGGAGGCCATTTCGGTCAACGGCGGAGTGGTGTAATCCTTGGTGTTGTCGAACAGTCCGGGATCTTCTGGACCAATGCCGTCGCCCCGGTGCTTGCCACCAAACAGTGTCAGTTCCAGAACGGCTGGCAGAACCATGAGGGTCGAGCCGGTGTGGCCATAATGTTTGCCAGCGGCATTCTGTTCAATACAGCCAATAGAGGCATAATCGGCGGCATCGGCCAGGGCCTCCTCTCTGCTGACTCCTTGGTGGCTGGCATAATAGTCGGACATGGCCTCAATCACCGGGAGATCACCATGGATGGCCGGAGTGGCCCTGGTCAGAATATTGACCTGGCAAATGCGTTGCAAATAGGCATCTTCCACACCGGCTGGCAGGGGATTGTCGGCGGCATCCCGATGATGGATATCTGTGTGATAACGGGCGTGAACATTGGGGTCGCGGATGGCGAGCAATTCGGTGGCTTTGAGAATGATGTAAGTCATGTCGTTGACGGCATCAACCAGTTTGTCGCCCTCGACCCGAACGCCACCGACGGTCAGAGCCTGGTTGGAGCCACTGCCAGCAAAAAGGGTTTCAGAGCCCTCTGTGGAGAGTGGCACATGGTCGGAACAGTGCAGGAAAAAGTGACATACCAGCTCCACCGCACGGCATACATAGTTCTGTTTGGCCTTGTCGTCTGCCATTTTTTCCCAATCGGACAGATAATAGCGGTTGAGCAGTTGGTCGAGGCGGCCGATGGAGAGACCAAAATTGGTGTTTTCCTGGAGAAGCAGGTGATAGCAGATCCAGATGCTGGTCAGTGCCTCATGCAAGGTGCGGGCTGGCTGGGCAGGCACCCGACGACAGATGGTGGCCAACGCATGATTGCCACACGCCTCGGCGGCATCAGCCAAGTTTTTGGCATAGATCATGGCCCCCTCAAAGACCAGTATCACCCCTTCCAAAAAGCGTGCTCCTTCGGCGGTGGCCGTTCCGTTTTGAATGTCCAGCCGCATTTGCTGGGCCAACCCTTGCAAACCGTGGTTGAGCAGGCGTTCAAAGTCGGGAACCGTGTGTGAGACGGCGGAGGTTTTGTCGGAGAGGAAAAAGGCCACCCGTTCCATCAACTCCTGACATTTTGGCGTTTCTCCTGCCTTTTTTTTCATGGGGGGATCAATGGCATCACCCTTTACCTGGTTGCGGGGGGCAAGGGCATAATCGGCGGTGTCGTAGGAACTGTAGCGGGCCACTTCCTGGAGCGTGCGTCGTTCCAGCCAGTAGGGAAAAATCTCCCGATTGAGTTTATGGGCGGTCTCCTCCGTGATGCGAAACGGATTTTGGGGTCGATTGGCCATGGTATTCAACTCTGGCCAGATGCAATAACCGATGGTATCAACATAGATAACCGGTCCGACAAAGCGGGTGGTGGTACTCCCTGGGAGCAGGTCGTCAATCGCCACTTTTGGACTTTTGTTGGCCAATACATAACGCAGAATCTGGGCCCGTCTGCTGGGGCCGTGTTGCTCGTTTTCGGTCAACCGCATACCCTCGGTCAGCAAGGTTGGCAGTTCCGGGCAGATCTCCGGCAGACCTTCCGGCTGAAAAAGCTTGTCCCGCCAGGCCTTGACGACTGGAAAATCTGCAAGGCTGAGGTTGCTCAGAGCCAGATCATGCAAGGTACGAACTCTGGTCGGGTTGGTGTTGAGGATGGCAAGTGCTCTTCCGGTTGCCAACCGGGGGGGGTGATTGGCTGGCGGCGCGTCAAGGTTTAAATGGATTTCACCTGTGCAGGTGGGCGGAGCGTCCATAATATGATTCTCCTTCATGGAAGGTCGATAGAACCGGACTGTATTCCTATGAATATTTTGGGTTTTTGCGGACCTCATGACCGTTTAATATAAAATGCAAGATGGGGCAGAGCACCGCCGAACGGCCAGATGTCATACCTGACAGGCTACGGGTGATCCTAGCATGGGCGAACCAAACAGGACAATAAAAAATTTCAGATGTGTATTTTATTAACCTGATGTGTCGAGCGGGTAATGAAATCCGTTCGTGCCCCTTCCAGGCATGGCCAGCGATGCCAGCAATCATGACTCCTTTTATCCGGCGGAGCTTTGGGTGCGTCGTTCCCGCGTCTCATGAATGCGGGTCCAGGGTAGAGCGGATGGAAGATGTGCCGGCAGCCCGCAGAAGAGAAGCGTTTTGGCATCCGGTTTGCTTCCGAGGGTATGATACGTCGAAGAGCATTATTTTTAAGGGGTTTTGTTCGTGCGTGTCCCCGATTGTTGCACGGTCAGCATCTCCAAGGCGGAACAATTTGGCCCATGTTCTTGTCAAAAAAAGATAATAAACATGTTGAAGTCGGCAATTCACAGCAGGTATAGTTGAAATGGGCTGGTGTGTGGCCTCCTGTTTCTTCCTTGAACGCGGCAATAATGGTGGTCAGCGATGAGTAATCCGTTCTCCTTCGACATGCGCAGTCTGCTCTCCGACAGCCGATCCTCTCCCCTGGTTCTGGAGATGGGAATGGAGCCCGTGGGTCAATTGGCGCATATTCCCAATACGGCTCTGCTGCTGGAAGGGGATTTTCACCGGGTGGGCAACGATCTGCTCATTATCGGCCCGGACGGGGCACGCTTTACCGTGGAAGGATATTTCAGCAGCGACCATATGGCCACCCTGGCCACGGCGGATGGCCGGTTTTTGCTGCCGGAGACGGTTCAGTTGATGCTGGTTTCCGACACCTCCCGCCTGCCGGGCACCCTGGTGGCCGGGCCGGATATGGTGGCAGACCCGGGTGAGGTTATCGGCACGGTGGGGGAGATTACCGGCAAGGTCTCGGCCAAAAACAAGGCGGGGGTGGTGCGGGATCTGAAAAAAGGCGACCCCATCTACCGGGAGGATGTGCTCAAGACGGAGGGTGGTGGTCTGCTCAAGCTCTTCCTT
Organism: Magnetococcus sp. YQC-5; assembly: GCA_039908085.1. Taxonomy (GTDB): domain Bacteria; phylum Pseudomonadota; class Magnetococcia; order Magnetococcales; family Magnetaquicoccaceae; genus Magnetaquiglobus. The sequence continues at coordinate 61 of JAMOBH010000419.1, read as the reverse complement.
GCCCTCCCCGGCCTTCTCCCCCTTGCCATCCCCCTTGCCATCCCCCTTGGCATCCCCCTTG
>JAMOBH010000418.1:0-4197 GCA_039908085.1 Magnetococcus sp. YQC-5 | reverse complement strand
GTGGGGCAGGATGCCAAAATGTCCGTTCATGGTTCGAGTGTCTATGGCAAGCAGGAGCGGCGCAAGGAGATTGGCAATATTGCCATGATGCATCCCCGCACCTTTGTGGTCCAGACGGCTGGTCCCATGATCAGCCACTTTTACAAGGCGGTGGAGCAGGCGTTGCTCTTTGATGGTCCGGCCCTTATCAACATCTACACCACCTGTCAGCCGGAACATCAGGTGGCGGATGACCGCTCCTGTGCCAGGGCGATTGCGGCGGTAGAGTCCAGGGCCTTTCCCGTCTTCATCTACAACCCGGATGGAGGGCCCACCCTGGCCTCACGTCTCTCCCTGCAGGGCAACCCGTCGGTCAAACGGGACTGGCACCGGAACAGAAAAAAGGATGGGACAGAGGAAGTTTTTGATTTTGTCTCCTTCGCCCGGGAGGAGGGGCGGTTTGCCAAACAGTTTGACAAAGCGGGCAACCCGAGCGAGGTGCTGAAACGCTCCATGCAGGATCGCCTGGAAAACTGGCGATTGTTGCAGCAGTTGGCCGGTGTGGAAAACGTGGATCAGGGGGAAGAGTTGGCTGGACGGAGCTTGCGCCGTTGAGTGTTGAATCGGGCTCCTGAATCAGCACTCCCCGCCCGGAGATGCCGAGCGGGGAGGGTCGTTCGGGTGCTTTTTTCTTGCAAATCGGTTTCAATAACTGCCAGTTTTCTGGACTGCAATGTGGTCAAAACCCAGAGGGAGGTATCATGTCTGCAAAAAAGGGTAAGACAGGTGCGGGTGTTTTACGTAAGGATTTGTCTGGAGATTACTCGCCCCAGTCTATTGATCAATTGATTGAGGAGCAGGGCGGCTCTTTTGGTTCGCAGCTCTGCTCCCTCCGAATTTCCTCAAAGTTTCAGCGTATCTTCAGCTCCACCCTGCAAAGGGGGGTGGGTTTCGAGGCCTTTTGTGTGGGAGTGCGTCCTGACAAGTCGGATATTCCTTCGTCGGAGCTTTTTTCCCGTGTCTGTAAGACGGAGGATCTGGAGTTGGTTGATCGGTTGCGTCTACTGTTGCACCTGAAGACCTTCAAGGCTTCCGGGTTAGAGGATCGCTGGGTGTTTGCCAATCTCCATCCCCGCATCATGTTGGGGCATAAAGAACCGGACCCCACTTTTTTGGCGGAAGCGTTGCAGTATACCGGCCTGTCGCCCAACCAGGTGGTGGTGGCGGTGCGTGAGCACACCCAGGACCGGCAGGCCAAACTGGTCAAGGTGATTGATGTGGTGCGTGATATGGGCTGTCTGGTAGTGTTTGATGATTTTCTGGCCGAATCGGCCAACCTGGACAGTTTGTGGAAGTTGCGTCCGGATATTGTCAAACTGAATCGTCTCTGGCTGGAGAATGCAGCCCGCAGTGGGCGTGCCAAGCGGATGTTGGCCAAGCTGGTTTCTCTGGTACATGCCTCAGGGGCTTTGGTGCTCATGGAGCAGATCAAGACAGAGGAAGAAGCCTTCATGGCGATGCGCATGGAGGCGGATTTTGTTCAGGGGCCGTTCTGGGGAGCTTATGATGCCGAACTGGCGCATGGAAGCAATGATGCCAGGATAGACCGTACCTTTGCGGCTTTGCTGGCCAAGAGTGAGCATGTGGTGGCGCAGGATCAACGCCAGGTTGATTTTGAGATGGGTTGCTTTAGCGGTGAGGTACTGGAGTGTGCCTGGGCCCTGGTGGATGGCACGCCTTTGTTGGTGGCTGCGGATAATCTGTTGCGCATTCCCCGGGTGGAGCGGGTCTATCTGCTGAATGATCGGGGCGTCCAGGCGGAGCCGGACATTTTTCGCAAGGGGGAGCCCTTGCACCTGGACCCTCGTTTCAAGCCGTTGCAGGACTCCACAGGTGCGACCTGGACCCGTCGATTCAGCTTCCATGATGCCGTTCGCAACCCTGGCGTGGTGCAACTTTCCCCTCCGTATCGTTCCAACTCCAGCCGGAATGTCTGTGTCACCCTCTCCATCACGGTGACTATTCAAGGGGTGCAGCATGTCTTTTGTTGCGATGTGGAGTGGCGGGAAGGTGTCGTTCTTTGAGTGTTGAAAGTTTCTTGGTTCTTGCGGGCATTTTGATTCCAGCTGGCTTCAGAGTTCCACGGTCCGGAGATGTCCCGGAGGTTGTTGAGATCCTGGGTGGATGGAAGTCATACTTAGCCTTGGATGTGACGTTTCCATGGAATTGTGATACGCAATCGGTGATTCTGTTTACACGAGGACAAGCATGAAATACTTAACTATTTTCCTGTTTCCGTTGCTTGCTGCCGCATGTGTGCCAACAGCCTGGCAGCCTCACTTCTCTGCAGAGCCTTCTGATGCGACGTACAAGGCGGCAGAAGTAGGCGATATGCATGCCCAGTTCGTCCTCGGAGAGGTCTACGAAAATGGATCGGGGGTTCTGCAAAATTACAAGGATGCTGTCAGGTGGTATCGTAAGTCGGCTGAACAAGGGAATCCCAACGCCCAACATAATCTGGGGTTGATGTACTATGAGGGAAGGGGGGTGCCCAAGGATATCGTGCAGGCCCACATGTGGCTGAACCTTGCGGCGATCCAGAAGAGTAAATATGCCGTTGATCGCAATAATGTCACCAAGAGGATGAGTGCCGATCAGATCTCTCAGGCCCAGGAATTGGCATTCAAGTGGAGGCCGAGTAGATCGCAAGTTGAGCAGGATGATCCTAGTATTATACGCAGAGCGGCTGAACAAGGAGAATCCGAAGCGCAGTTAAAGCTCGGTTTGATGTATGACAGGGGAAAAGGTGTTCCAGAGGACGACAAGGAGGCGGTGTATTGGTATCGCAAGGCCGCTGAGCAAGGGAACGCTGAAGCCCAAACCAGGTTGGGCAAAATGTATGACAAAGGCACAGGCGTTACGGAGGACGACAAAGAGGCAGTGAACTGGTATCGCCGGGCTGCCGAGCAGGGGAACCCCAATGCGCAGGTCAAATTGGGCAGGATGTATGACAAAGGGCAGGGTATCGCAGAAGATGACACAGAGGCAGTAGGCTGGTATCGCCGGGCTGCCGAGCAGGGGGATGCGCTCGGGCAGTATTTCCTGGCCAGAATGTACGCCAAAGGCAAAGGGGTTTCTCAGGATGACAAGGAGGCGGCAAGTTGGTATCGGAAGGCTGCTGAGCAGGGAGATGAGGATGCCCAAAACGCTTTGGGAGAGCTGTACAGAAAGGGCAGGGGTGTGCCGCAAGACGAGAAGGAGGCAATGGAATGGTTCCGCAAGGCTGCCCATCAGGAAAATGCTGATGCACAAGTCAATCTTGGTGAGATGTACCTGGAAGGAGTAGGTATCCAACAGGACGTGAAAGAAGCAATCAATTGGTACAAAAAAGCTGCCGGACAGGGGCATGACGGTGCAAAGGCCCAGCTCGAGTTGCTGGAGAAGGCCGGAAAAAGGTAGCCAGCCCCATTTTCCGGTATCGGATCGGGATCGGATCGGGATCGGATCGGGATCCATTTTTGTGTCCGGAAAGCCGGGTGCAACACAATCCGGATTCTGGACGCCACACCCTGGAGAGCGTGCTGGCGGATCCATTCTGACACCAGAGCCAGCCCCAAAACGTAGAAATTTCCTGCGTTAGATTAAATTGACAATGACATCAACAAGATGCTCATAGCAACCCCATCTTGGTAACCAAAAAAAAACGCCGGAAAATTCTACGTTTTGGCCCCAGGAAAACAGAGAATTTCCGATTCCGGTGCATCTCCCTCCACCACACTACATTTCACCGCAACGCTCTCGCAAAAACACCGCCCTCCAAGGCGGTTTTTTTGTTGGCAAAATTCATTAACATTTTCAATGGTTACGCCACACCCCTTCCGACACCCGCACCCCCCACGCCGCCCCCGTCACCCCGACTTTTGGCTTTTTCCGCCCCCATTCTGGCCTACCCTTCTCTGTTTCTCGGCGGACTTTTGGACACTTCCAAAAATAGGCCCCTACTTTTGGAGTGATCTTTTTCCAGCAATATCATCATCTTGCAGCGAAAGTCGAAAAAAGGCATTTCTACGGCCAAACCGGGGAGGGAACCGCACTGGAGTCGGAATTGGCGGTGTGGCGTAACCATTGAAAATGTTAATGAATTTTGCCAACAAAAAAACCGCCTTGGAGGGCGGTGTTTTTGCGAGAGCGTTGCGGTGAAATGTAGTGTGGTGGAGG
>JAMOBH010000417.1:0-4224 GCA_039908085.1 Magnetococcus sp. YQC-5 | reverse complement strand
TGCCTGCCCTGAGTACGCTCCGGTATGGATTTCCTTGTCAGACGCAACGGTTTCTGCCAGGGTAGCAGCACAAGCCCGGGGCATTGTACCATTCTTGTGGTGGCAAAGGCATGGTAGATGATCAGGACAAAGGGTTGTTTTTGGCATGGAGAGGATTGGAATGCTGCAAATCCGTTCATTCGGTTGTACACAATACAAGGCGTTTCGGGACCCGGTCGTTGTCGAACTGCGCCCCTTGACTCTGTTTTTTGGCAAGAACAGCAGTGGGAAATCGGCTTTGCTGCGCCTGGTCCGCCTGTTGCTGCGGGCGGCATCTGGGCGATCAGGGCGGTTGCGTCGGGGATTTCCCCTGGAGGTGGACGGCCTTGTTTACGGCACAACGTTTTTGGATCTGGTCCATGGCAAACTTCCAAATGGTTGTATCGATTTTCACCTGGCACTGGACCAGGAGATTTTCCCCGAACCGCTTGAACTGGGAGTGACAGTGCGGCATGTCCAGGGTGCACTGTTCGACTACCCGATGGTATCGCATGTGCGACTGAATGGCGAGCAGTGGGATTGGCCGTTGGCCCAAGGCATAAAAAGAGGAGTAGATCATCTTGAACCTGAAGTCCCGTTTTCTGCAGGATTATGGCCCGACTCTCGGATTTTGCACCGCGAGTTGCTCGCCCGGATCGAAGCCTGTCGACCAATCATTGCCGATGCGGAAGATTGTCTGACCCATCTTGGCCCTGTGCGTGCTCCGATCAAATCTGTCTACAAGCCTGAACCGCCTGACTCGCTGGCGTTTAACGGAGACGGGTTCGTCAACTGGCTGGCTCGTGATCCAGAACTGCTGCGACAAGTGGGGGCCTGGTTTGAAACCCATCTGGATGGTTGGCGCCTTGCCCTGGATGTAGCCGGGTCCATGGTAGAATGCGTGCTCCGGAAGGGTGGTTTGTCGATCAACATGGCCGACGCCGGCCAGGGTATGCAGCAGGTATTGCCGGTTGTTGTGCTGCAGTTGGCCCATCAGGTCGGGTCGACTGAACCCTTCCTTGATCTGGTGGAAGAACCGGAAAGCAGCTTGCATGCGGCAGCGCAAGCCGCACTGGGCGACCTTTTCCTGGCAACAGCACAACTCGGTCGGGGCCAGGTGTTGGTGGAAACCCATTCGGAAAATCTGTTGTTGCGCATTCGTCGCCGCATTGCCGAAGGCAGGGTCGCCCCTGACCTGGTGACCCTGTACTGGATTGAAGATTTTCCAGAGGGGTTCAGTGGTGTCCGGCGTATTCATCTTTTACCCGACGGCAGCGTGGACTGGTGGCCAGCCGGTGTTTTTTCCGAGGACTACCAGGAAGTACGCGCCTTGCGCCGCGCCAATCTGGAACGCAAGCAAAAGGAGGAGGTCGCGTGAGGGTGGCGCTGTGCAGAGAGGTACTGACGGAACAGGGATTCTGGCGCGATCTGGATCGCATAATCAACAGGATAGATCGCGGCGCACATGAGTGGGAGGTGGATGACCCGGATGGTATTGAGGAAAGTGCGTGGCTGCGGGAAGGCCGCAGTTACCTTCGCGAACTGTTTGCCAAGGCCAGCACCCGCGGGATCTGGGGCCACTCCAACATGCACAAACGGTGTGTGACCGTTACTGCCAATCCAGACACCCAGAATCCATGGGCGCTGACTCCGCCTGCCGCAGCAAATTTTCTGGATCAACCGCTTGTCATCCTGCTGGAAAACGAGTTTACTGACACGATATTTCTCAAAACGGTTTTACATGTCCTGGGCCCCAAAGAGTTGCTGGACTATTGCCACGGCGTACCCGATGCCATCCACTGCAAAGGAGTGGGCGGTATTGGCGAAATCCCCAAACATGTCAAAAAACATGTGCAAAAATCCAGACAGGCAGGGGTTCCCCTGCGTGTCATCGTGTTGGCGGATAGTGATGGCACAGTGCCGGGCGAGGTCAGCAAAAATGCCAAGAAAGTACAGGACATCTGCGTGACGCATAACATACCATGCTGCCTGTTAAAGAAACGTGCCATCGAAAACTATATGCCAGATATAATCTTTAGGCAATGGTCTTCCGAACCGACACAGACGAATGTGCGTCCGCGAGCCGAAGCATTGTTGCGACTCACTCCGGCACAGCGTGATCATTTTAACATAAAAAAAGGGCTGTCAAAATTACCAGAAGAAAAAGAAAAACAAAAAGAGCTCTATATTTCTCTGGCGCCACAAGACCGGACAATACTGGAAAATGGTTTTGGTGAAGTCATCCATCTATTTGAAACATATAGACATATTCTCTCAAAACAAGACATGAGTGATCGTGTTGGTGATGAGGAGTTGACGCAATTGGTACACATGATTATCGATGAGGTATAAGCAATACCAATGGAAAACATGCCGGAAGTCAAACCTGAAATTGTACATATTTATGACTTGATTCGTCGTGTCGAATCAGGACAGATTTGTGTTCCCTCTTTCCAGCGGCTTTTTGTTTGGAAGCGGGAAAACATGGTGGATCTGCTGGACAGTATTCGCAAGCAATATCCCATCGGTTCATTGCTGCTTTGGGTAACCGATCTGCCAGTGCAAGGTCGTGAGTGGATTGGCCCCGTCCATGTGTCACGCAAAGGTGCACGTACGATTGCCCACATCCTGGATGGACAGCAACGCCTCTCCACCCTGGTCGGTACATTGAGAATGCCTCAGGAAGCCGATCCTCCATTGAATACAGAGGACGACCCCGGTCGCTGGCGCATTCATTTCAATGCCAAGACAGAAGAGTTTGAATATTTGCGGGAAGGTCCCAATCCGGAGATTCCAGGGGGACACCACTTTCCGTTGTGGAAATTGATGGATACTTATGCCTTCCTGAAGGAAGGACAACGCATGGTGGATGAGGCGGGAGAGAAAAATGGGCAATTGTATGTGCGGCGGGTCCAAGAACTTGCCCGCACCTTTCAGAGTTACAAATTGCCCGTTATCAGTATTGAACATACCGAATTATCTCAGGCCGTCGCCATTTTTTCCCGACTCAATGCCAAGGGGAGGGCCATCACCACCGATGAGATGGTTTCGGCATTGACTTACAGCACAGATCCATCAGGACAATCCGATTTCCATCTTGCCAGCCAGATTGATGCGCTGATCGAAGAAATTGGCAGCTACAACTTTGGCGGTGTGGATCGCACAGTGGTATTGCGCGCCTTGTTGGCCACCATGGGCGAAGACATCTACCGAACAGACTGGACCCGGATAGCGGATACACAAAAAAAAGACATGAAAGACCGGTTCAAGTCGGTCACAGAGAAAACCGGGAAGGCATTGGTCAATGCAATACAATTTTTGAATACACTGGGAGTCCATACAGACCGTCTGCTGCCGTATGCAATGCAACTGGTTGTCTTGAGCGCCTTTTTCTTTGCATGCGCCAATCCGACTCCTGCACAAAGAGCGTTTCTCTCCCGATGGTTTTGGGTCTCCTCTTTTACCGGATGGTTCGGCTCCGGCAACCCGTCACGGGTGGCGGCCATGGTCAGGGAATTCAAGGAACAGATTGCAACCACCCCCGATCCCCAGATACTGGAAAGCATGGAACTCCTTGTACCGGCACAATCTTTCTCCAATACTTTTGATACACGCAGCGCCAGGACACGCACCCTGATCCTGGTTTTGCTGGCCCAACGACCACGCGACCCGGATGGCAACGAGATGGTGGACGTCTGGAGGTGGATTGCCGAACGCGGCCCCGGTGCCTTTGGTTATGTTTTTGCGGATGTATCGGATGCAACACTCAAATCAAGCCCCGCCAATCGCATTCTGCGCATGCCGGGAAAAGGCAACTTTCAGGGTAAGACCTGGTTGGAGGGGCTGTCGACGCTGCATGAGGAGCAACGTAACGCTGTTTTGCTGAGTCACGGGATCCCAGCAGATGCCTTCCCGGACCTGCTGGCGGACCGCCGCGAGGCGTTCCTTCAAAAACGAATGAACCACATGGTGCAACTGGAACGGGATGTAATGGACAGGGAGAGGGTGGTTTTGCCACCCGGGAATGGGCCGTGAAAAATGGCTACTGGGGCAACCAACCTGATTTGACGGGTACAAGCCGTTCCAGAATCGCCAGCTTGCCTGCGGCGCATGTTGAAAACGCCGCAGCAAAAAGCGGCTGCGGCTTCTTTGAAAAACAACGGCAACAGCAACGGCAAAGTCCCAGGGCGCTGCCCTGGACCCGCC
>JAMOBH010000416.1:0-4231 GCA_039908085.1 Magnetococcus sp. YQC-5 | reverse complement strand
ATTAAAAAAAAGAGGGGGTCTGGGGGATTCATCCCCCAGGGTTTTGCCTTTGACTTTTGCTTGTAAGGATTCCAACAGAAAATTTAGGAATATCCATACTGTCGCAGAACTACCAAGGAGAAATTGCCATGACGCAGGCCGCAACGTTTGAGGATGTATGGAGGATGTTTCAGGAAATGGCCCGTGAGGATCGGGAACGCAGAGAGGAAATGGCCCGTGAGGATCGGGAACGGTGGGAGAGGCTCGAACGCCAAATGCAGGAAACTGACCGAAAGCTCAAAGAAGTGTCCACATTAGTAGGAAATCTTGGCGGGAGATGGGGGGATTTTGTGGAAGGGTTGGTTGCACCGGCATGCGAAACTCTTTTTGCACAAAGAGGCATCCCGGTTCACAAGGTCAGTCGGAAGATTAAGGTGATATTACCGAATGGTCGTCGAAAGGAGATCGACGTCCTTGTCGAAAATACAGAAATGGTTGCACTGGTTGAAGTCAAAAGTGCATTAACTATTGAGGATGTGCGAGAACATATGGTGCGTTTAGTGGATTGCAAAGTTATCTTTCCGAATAAACGTGTGATCGGCGCGGTGGCTGGAATTGTGATTGATGAGACTGTGGATCTTTTCGCTATGAGAAACGGGTTGTTTGTGATTGTTCAGGCAGGTGATCAGGTGCGTTTGGTCAATGATGAGTCGTTCGTACCTCGCGAATGGTAAATCTACAGACATCCAGTTCAGGTTGAAGTTGGGAGATTGATATGAAAAAATGTTGGCATTGCGGCTCTGAATATATGGGTGACTTGGATCTCATTCCAGTGTTTGGAGAATGGGTGCGTTGTGCTGCATGTAACCGTTCATTTTATGTCATGAAGCCAAATGAATTTTATCAAACCAATTTTTCCAAAGAAATTGCGCTGTATATACAGCATCGGCAAAGAAACCAGTTGGTGGATCATTTGGAACAAGACGTAGCAGGCATAACCCAATTGGAACAGAATCTGGCATCCAATAACATGACCTTGCGTTCAGTCACCCGGTCGGAGGTGAATCAATTTCTCAAAAACCAGAATACTTCAACACCATCCGACTCGTTGGGACAGGTGCTGATGGAATTGTTCGACATCATGGTGTTGCATGGCATGATCCTGGTCAATCCCATGGTGGATGCCAAAAAAAATCCGTTTGCATCAAGAGCAAAGACGGATGTTTCCAAAGAGATCGCGCTTTATATTCAACACCGAAAAGAGTCTGGGAGCGTGGCTCTGCTGGAAGAGGATCTGGAGTGGCTCCAAACCTTGGAGAGGCATTTGGTTGCAAGTGGTCAGACGATCCAATCGACCACATTGGAGGAGATCAGTCAGTTTTTGAAGCGTTATGCTCCAGAAATGACAAATATGGATCATGTGGTAGAGATGTTTACCAATTATTTTGATGTTTTGAAAAGCAAAAACATAATTAAACACAATTTTTTTATCCTTCTGGGTAATGAATTGCTTCAGACTGGTCTGGATTCAAACCAAAGATTATTATCTGTCAAAAAGGGGACGCGTCACAATAAGATGCCTCCATCCGTAGAGGCGAGCATGTTGTCTATGCCAACGCCGGTTCCGCCACCCCCATCACCAGCCATGCAATCGCAATCCACCCCATCTCCGGCTGTTAATACCCCATCGCCAGCCATTCAATCGCATGCCACTTCATCTCCAGCCATTCAACCGAAATCCACCCCATCTCCGGCTGTTAATACCCCATCTCCGGTTGTTCAATCACGTTCCAGGCCATCTTCGGCCATTCAATCACGTTCCAGATCATCTCCGGCCATTCCATCAAGTTTAATGCCTGTTGTTCCCTCCAAGGCGATCAATTATCCAGCACCAGATAAGAGTAATCGCAATGTCATTCTTAATGTAATGTCGTTGCTGTTGATTTTTGGCTTGATTGGCTGGTTTGTTTTAAGTAATATGTCGATTTTTTCAGATGCCGATCAAACGATTGCCAAGGATAACGGCGTGATTGATGGCAGGAAGCCTGAGAAGTTACCTGTGACGAGCGAGAAAAAAGTAAAAATGGATATGAAGGACTATTTTTATGCAAAAGATATGAAAAATTATTATTGCAGAGAGTATATGAAAACAGAGTGTAGTTCAACCAATACGGTTGTTAATCCCATGCCGGCCAATCAGGATACCATCTTGAATGGTGGGCTTCTGTATGGCAAACATTGTGAAAGATGTCATGGCAAAAATGGACGGGGTAATGGACCAGATGCCATTCATCTGGATGTCTATTTGCAAATGGTGGGGTGGGCCGGTAATAGTGTCTTTGAGAAGGATGCCTTTCTATTTTGGATTATTGCCGAAGGTGGTAAAGGGTTTGGTGGCAGCATGCCATCCTATAAAGAAAGTCTCAGTGAGCATGATATCTGGAAGGTGATCCATTTCATGGAAACGTTACGTTGAATGGAACGCTTGCTTGAGTGTCAAATGAGTTTGAATAACTGTAATTTTTTTATCAAATCTTCTTTCATAAAAGGTTTGACAATGTAATCATTGCATCCCCCCTGGTAGAATGCTTTCAGAATGTTTTGATTGGAATCTACTGCTGTCACCATGATTATAATAGTTTTATTGTCTTCTGGAATATTATGATTCCGTTCAATGCGTCTGATCTCTTTCAGTACATCCTGACCATTGAGTTCCGGCATCATGATATCCAGCAAGATCAAATCATAGGGTGTTCCATCCACGAGTTCCGCCTCGAACATTTCAATGGCTTCCATGCCGTTACTGACCATATCGCAATTTCCATAAGGTTTCAAATGATCGCGTAGCAATTTACGATTATTAAGAAGATCATCGACTATTAGTATATTCATGACATCATCCCTTTATATTGATGTTATTTTGTCAATGTTTTGGAGATTTTACGAAACTCCAGTTCAAGATTGGTGCAGATGTCGAGTGATTCGGCCCAATCATGCACCTCCACAGTGCCCTTGAGACGGATTGTCAGGGTTTTCAAGCGGATGGCACCGATATTGGCAGCCGTTGTTTTGAGCCATTCCACTTCTTTCAGCACTTGGTCCACGCGCTTTTCATGCAAACCTGTTTGCAACAATCGTATGTGTTCGGCACCTTCCAGAAGCAAGGTATTTGAGCTGGATTGCAAGCGTGCCACATCCTCGACAGGCTTGATGAGTGGGGCAGCGTCCGGATTTCTGGCTGGTTTGGGACTACTACTGGAACGCTTTCTGGCAAACGGTTCAATGGCCTTGAACAGTTCTTCGGCATGATAGGGCTTGCGCAAATAGCCGTTCATGCCAGCGGCCAGACATTCAGCCTCTTCTTCCCGCATGGCTCGCGAGGTGCATGCAACGATGGGAATTTTGGGGTCGCAAGCCCCGCAATTGATTCCCATGCGAATATGACGTGTAGCCTCAAATCCATCCATTTCCGGCATACGCATGTCCATCAATACCAAATCAAAATCATTGGTTTGGAGTTTTTGCAAACATTCGCGACCATTGTTGGCCAGGGTAATCGTGTGTCCAGCCTGTTGCAGAAGGGTGGTGGCCAATTTTTGATTGTTTTCGATATCCTCGACCAACAGGATGCGTAAAGGGACATGCGATTGGCTTGGGCTGGAGGGGGCGTTTTTTGTTTCCTGGGCATCTGTGACTCTGTTCAACATACGGTCAATGGTCTTGAGCAACCCAAACAGCTTGACCGGTTTTTTCAGAGCGTGACACTCATGAAAGCGGGGTGCCCCTGGTTGATCTGAGTTCTGGATGTGGGTTGGCAGCAGAAAAAGGATTTTTGCTTTGTTTGCCTCAGCATGGCAGATTTGATTCAAAAGCGTGTCTGGATGGGGCATCAAGCCATGGTCCAGCAGGATGAGGTCGAAATGCTGGTTGGTTTTTATGGAACGATGCCAGATATCAATCAGGGATTGGGAATTTTCCGCAGTCTCCACCGTTGCACCGAAGCGCGTCAGTATCTCCTTGACGATCCTGCGGCCTGTTTGATTCGGGTCACCAAGGAGAATTTTTATGTCAGCCAAATGGGTGTTTCCAGGTCTTTGCCGACGTTTTTCCTCGATTTGACCAGGAAAAGACGAGGTTCTCTGTCCAATGCGGATGATGAAACCAAAGGTCTGCAACTGGGGGCCGTCGATTATCTCATCAAACCCATCAATCCCGCCGTTGTCCGGGCCAGGGTGCAAACCCATTTGGCCTT
>JAMOBH010000415.1:0-4242 GCA_039908085.1 Magnetococcus sp. YQC-5 | reverse complement strand
TGCGCGGATTCAAATTTACCACCTCTTCGGTGGATTCCGGCGAAGCAGCCCTGGATGAACTCTTGACTGCCCACGCCATGGGAACCCCTTATCATCTGGTTTTCATGGACTGGAGAATGGCGGGCATGGATGGCATTCAGACGGTCCAGGAGATTCACCAAAAATTCGCCGGACTGGATGCTGTTCCAAAAATCATTATGCTGACCGCTTTTGGCAAACACACCATTCAACAGAGTGCCGAAAAATCTGGCGTTGACCTGTTCATTCATAAACCGGTTACGCGGGTTCCTTTGTTCAATGCCATTCTGGAAGTATTCGGCGAACGTGTCATGGACGATCAACATGCCGAAGTGGCGGTACTCAATGAGGAACTGGAAGCCTCCATGAAAATCGGGGGAGCCAGGGTTCTGTTGGCTGAGGATAATACGATCAATCAACTGGTGGCTCGTGAATTGTTGGAACGGGTGGGGGTCACGGTTGAAATCGTTGATAATGGCCAGGAGGCGGTGTGGCGTTTGGAGAGCGGCTCTTTTGACGCTGTCCTGATGGATGTGCAGATGCCAGTGATGGATGGTCATACTGCCACTCGCACCATTCGCACGAATCCAAAATTTGCGTCTCTGCCCATTATTGCCATGACCGCGCATGTCCTGGAAAGTGCGCGGGAGGAGAGCCTCGCCTCCGGGATGAATGATCACCTCACCAAACCCATTGATATCAAACAGCTGTATGGGGTATTGACCCACTGGATCAATCCAGATGGTGCCAACTTGCGTTTCGGGCGTCCGCCCCATGGTGTGACCAGAATGGTGTGTGCGACCGGGTTGTTGCCGAAGGTCATGGAAGGGATTGATCTCAAGAGTGCCCTGTTACGTTTGGGTGGACAGGAGGCTTTCCTCAAGTCGATGTTGTTGCGGTTTACGGAACATGCGAACATTGGCAACCAGATCCAGGCGGCTTTGCAATGTGAGGATTTCGACACGGCCAGGAATTTGGCTCACATGATGACCGGTATCGCGGGCAATCTCTCCGCGATTCGTTTGCAAAAGGCTGCGCATGATGTGGAGGTGGCCATTGAGCAGGGTCTTATCCAACAGGAATCTTTTTTGGTTGTGGAATTGGTTCAGGCATTGCAACAGGTTTTGAATGCCATTCAGGTTTTGCAACCTCCAGTTGAGCAACTTCCAGTTGACCAACCTGTTGGGGAGGCCCGGTCCGATAACACGTTGGATCTTGAACAGACTGCCATTGATCCCATACTCAAAGAGTTGTCCAGCCTGCTTGAACTCCGTGATACCGATGCGGAATTGACTCTGGAAACCTTGAAACAGGTGATGAACAGGAAAAGTTGGCAAAATGATTTGCAAAAATTGGAAGAACGGATTCAAAAAATGGATTATCCAGGGGCACAGGTCTTTTTAAAGAAAATCCAGGATTCCATGCGCTCCAATCCAAAGTTTGGCTGTGCTTGATAAAATTTTTTTGATATCATTTTTCATTGAAGGATAAGAAATGATTGGGGGGTTCAGAGGGAACCATTCCGCCAAGTGGGGTGCAGGGGCGAGAGCCAATGCTGGGGTTTGGGGCGAGAGCCACTATCAATCCATTTCATTCAAGATACTTTAAAATTATTCCGGCTTATGTGGGAGGCCGCCTTATGCAACTGTTACGCACTGTATCTCTTCGGAGCAAATTGATTTTGTTGTTTCTTTTGCTTGGTCTGTTGCCTTTGATTGTGTCGGAATGGATCACTTCGCAAAAATTCAGTGAGTCTATGCTCAAACAGTCATTTTCACAAATGGAAGCGATCCAGCGTTCCAAGAAAATTCAGGTTGAAGCCCATTTTACCAGGCGCAAGCTGGATCTTGGGATGTTGGCTATCGACCATGATACCGTTGTTGCCATGCAGCATTTCAAGCAGATTTTTGATGATTTCAACAAGGGAGCCAAAATTATTGGCGGAAAGGTGTGGGAGAAGTCGCTTGATCCAAAAATAATCAAATGGCTGGATAATTATGTCAAGAAGTATCGTTATTACGATATTTGTTTTTTTGATATGGAAGGCAATCTGATTTATTCCACCGCCAGAGAAGTTGATCTGGGACAAAATGTGATCACTGGTCCATTGAAAACGTCGTCCTTGCATGACCTCTTTATGCGTGCCCAACATGGAGACGCCATTCAAGATTTTGAGGCCTACGGCCCTTCCAATGATCAACAGACCGCTTTCATGGGCACCCCTGTTCGCCATGAAGATCAGACCATTGGTGTACTGGTGTTGCAATTGTCACCTCAAGAGATCAATCCCATCATGTCGGAACGTAATGGCATGGGGCAAACCGGAGAAACCTATCTGGCAGGCAAACATAAAGGAGTGATCGCCTACCGCAGCAATCGCATCATTGAGGAAGGCAAAATCGGTCAACCCGTTCAGACTCCTTATATCGAGAAGGCGTTGGCAGGTTTCAAGGGAACGGAAATCACCCCAGGAGTCACCGGGGAGTTGCACTTGATCAGTTATTTCCCCCTGGAAATTCCGGGTTTGAATTGGGCGGTGATCGGGGCCATCTCTTTGGATGAAGTGGAGGCCCCCATTTATGAAAACAACCAGACCATTCTTTTGTTGGGATGCATGATGGCGGTTCTGGTGATTGGAGTGGCTTTTGTTGTCAGCAAAGTCATTGTCGATGCTTTGCAGAAAATCAATGGTGCAGCCAGGCAAATTGCCGGCGGCACGCTGTCAGCGCGTGTGGATGTATCTGGAACCGATGAAATAGGTCAGCTTGCGCGTGTCTTCAATCAAATGGCGCAAACCAATGAAGAACAATTCTGGGTCAAGTCCCGAATCGCTGACTTGACTGCCATTATTCAAACCACCCGAACTTCAGAAGAATTTTCAGACGCTCTGATTCGTACCCTGGCTCCGCTTCTGGAGGCCGGGCATGGGGTGATTTATGTCTGGGATGAACTCAGACGCTGTTTGCGGCTGCAAGGGACTTATGGTTACAAGGAACGAAAACATTTGAATAATGAATTCGTTGTTGGCGTGGGACTGGTGGGACAATGCGCCTTGGAAAAAAAGCCCATCCTGCAAACCGAGGCCCCGGAGAATTATATCCAGATCAACTCTGGTCTGGGCGAGGCAAAACCTTTGAATCTGCTGACCCTGCCATTGCTTTTTCAGGATCAGGTTTTGGCTGTGATTGAGTTGGCCTCTTTTCATCGGTTCACTCCGATTCAAAAGGCTTTGTTGGAGGAGTTGAGTCCCATCCTGGGATTGGGTCTGGAAAATCATAATCGCACCAGGCGTACCGAAGAGTTGCTTGAACAGACTCGACTCCAGGCACAGGAGATGACCACCCTGGCTGAAGAACTGCAAGTGCAACAAGAAGAGGTCAAGCAGACCAATCAAGTCCTGGCTGAAAAAAACAAGGCATTGCTGGCCTCGGATGAAGAACTCAGGGCACAACAGGAGGAGATCAAGGCCAGCAACAGGGAATTATTGTCAAGAACCAAAGAACTTGAAACCCAGCAAGAGGTCTTGGAACACGCGCAAAGGGTGATGGAAAAAACTGCCGATGAATTGGCACAGTCCAACCGTTACAAATCTGAATTTTTGGCCAACATTTCCCATGAATTGCGCAATCCGCTCAACAGCCTGTTGATTCTTTCCAGGCAATTGGCCAGAAACGAGGAAGGCAATTTGACCTCTGCCCAGGTCAACTCCATCCAGATCGTTCATAACAGCGGACAGGATTTGCTCGCTTTGATCAATGACATTCTGGACTTGGCCAAGATCGAATCCGGCAAACTGGAGATCAGCCAAGATGAAGTCGATATCCAGGCCTTTGCCGCAAAGATCGATCAGCAGTTCCGGCACATGGCTCAGGAGAAAGGGGTGGCCTGGAAGGTGGAGGTGGCCCAAGATCTCTGCCCAAAGATTGTTACTGATGAAGGCAAACTGGGGCAGATCATAAAAAATCTGATTTCCAATGCCATCAAGTTTACGGATCGTGGCATGATCAGTGTCCGTTTTCACCCATTGGACGCCAGTTGTCCATTGGCCATCAGCGTGACTGATACCGGCATCGGCATCCCGGAAGAGAAGCTGGAGATCATTTTCGAGGCGTTTCGGCAAGCGGATGGCACCACCACCCGTCGTTACGGCGGTACTGGCCTGGGTTTGTCCATCTCCAGGGAGTTGGCCGTCTTGTTGGGTGGGCAGATCCGGGTGAAAAGCAC
>JAMOBH010000414.1:0-4242 GCA_039908085.1 Magnetococcus sp. YQC-5 | reverse complement strand
AGGTGACAATCGGCCTGGATTATATCGATGTCCACCTTCTTGGCGAGGGACTGGACGCCTTGACATACGAACTGTGTGACTTAAACTGAGGAGAATATTGCATGAACGCGAGATTGAGTGAAGACGGCAAAACGATCATCATCCGCATCCCCTATCGCTTCAAGCGGACTGGCGGACGCAAACAGATCATTGCGCCGGAGGGTGCCGAGTCGGCCTTTCTCCCGGCGGCCAAGCAGGATGATGCGTTGGTCAGGGCTGTTGTCCGGGGGCACCGGTGGCAGGGAATGTTGGACACTGGGCAGGTGGCGTCGGTGCAGGAGTTGGCCACAAAGGAGAATATTGATCCGTCGTATCTGGCGCGGCATCTGCGTTTGGCATTTCTCGCTCCAGATATTGTGGAGGGGATCCTGTTCGGGAATTGTCCGGAGGGGTTGACGCTGACGGATTTGATGGTGGCGTTGCCGATGGGGTGGGAGGAGCAGCGGGTTATGCTGGGGTTTCCTGAGAGGGAGTGAGCGTGCTGGTGGAGCATCAGAAATCTACCGCTTATCTCCAGGGGTTATTGAACCGAGAAGATCTTTAAGGGGGGCTATCATCAGCACAGTCCGCCCCGCACAGGACGGTAGTCAAGGTCGGTTCCCGAACTCGATACCTTAGCGTGCAGCAGGCAAAGCGTCACCGGGATTCTCAGGGTTAGGGTTGGCCCTGTAAAACGAACAACTCACCTCCAGCCAGGGATGGATAATGAGACGTGATCCAATCGAGGATTGCGGTATCGGGAGGTAACGAGCATGCACATCATCATTCAGTCCCCACGGCCTTCTATTGGACCACCATCGGCAGAAGTGCCGCATGCCAAGAAACAAGCGAGCACGACACGGCCCCTGCGCACATCCCCATATCAGGCGACACGGAGGATTTATCCCTTGACGATTCTGTGGGGGACGTAGCCGTCCATTGGATGATCAACCATCCTCTCTGTCTGACATCTGGGGTGCATGACACCGGCCTATGGCATTATCTGCTCCAGCCTGGCAAGGAGTGGCCGTCTGCTCCCACTGGTGGCTCTCCCCCTGTGTCAGGGGGAAAATACCGGCCACCAAGCCTGTAGGAGTATCGGACAACATAAGGAGAACCACTGTTTGTCCGTTGTGCTCTTGCTTTCTGTCCGAACACTTTTGCTTGGGCCAAACGATCACTGGATACCATCTGGTGGCCACTTTTCCCCAGCTCGTTTGCCATTTCCTCCCGCAACGTTTGCTCTGCTTCACGCATCCGTTTTGGCTCCTCCCCTGACTCCCCCAACTTCTCATGGCCCAATCTCTTCAAAGCGATCCAGCTCTGTGCCAGTTCCTGCGCCAAGGCGACTTGCTCAGGGTTCATTTTCTTGGCAGCAAGACCACGACATTTCACGGCATCTTTGTATCCTTGTAACCTTGCAATGTCCGCCCACATGTAGGCCTGAACACGATCCTGGGCAACCCCTCTGCCTTGCAGATACATCAATGCCAGAAGATATTGGCCTCTGGCGTCGCCCTGTTCGGCGGCCTTGTGATACCACTTCACAGCCTCAATGTCATCCTGGGGGACTCCTTTACCCGCTGTGTACATTGCGCCGAGGACATGCTGGGCCTTGGCATCTCCACGCTCAGCTGCGGCACGGATCATATCCCGACTCTCAGGATATCCAGACCCAGCCACCAACATAAAAACGATGATAGCCGGAGCGACTCGTCTCATCTGCCCCACCTCGGGTGTCCCCTCCTGGCAGGGGGCTCTCCTTGAGCGCGTCTCTGGCATGGCCAAGCATGAACGGCCAACCAAATAGCGGCAAACAGCATCTGTGCGAATGTCCTCATCGCTCCCCCCCCCGTAACATCAGGATCGCCCCATCGACCCGCCCGCACCCCCGGCACAACTCGGCACAATCCTCCCGCTATTTTTTGCCGTTTTTTCCCAACTTCGGATCTTCAGTAGCCTTCAAAGCCACAGCCTTCTTCAACGTCTGCCCAGCTTTAAAGCTCGGCACACGCGTGGGAGGAATGTGCAGCACCTCCCCAGTCCGAGGGTTCCTGCCTGTCTTGGCCGCTCGTTCAGACACTGAGAAAGAACCGAACCCAAGCAATGTCACATCCCCTCCTGCCGCCAGAGTCTCCTGGATGGTGTCCACCACGGCGTTGATGGCTTTCTCGGCATGAGCTTGAGTCATCCGGTGGTAGTAGCCACATGAGCTGTGAGTTCTGGTTTGTTCATCGGTGCTCCTCTCTTGCAATTTCAGTTGATCCTTAGTCCACCCGTTCTTTCAACGACTTCCCCGTCTTGAAAAACAAAACCCTCTTGGCCTCCACCGGTACGGACACCCCCGTCCTGGGGTTCCGGCCCGTGCGTGGTTGGCGTTCCTTGAGCCCAAAGCTTGCCAAAACCTCGTAGCTCTACGCGGTAGCAAACCAACACCGTCAGCAAGAATCCGTCAGTTCATCTTGAGATATTTGTCCTTCTTCACATTGCAGACAGGGCACTGTTCTGGCGGTTGGCCAAATTCCACATGCCCACAGACCGGACAGAGGTAAATATCTCCCACAGCCAAATCTTGCCCTGCGGAAACGGCCGCCAGTGCCTGTTCAAACAGGCGATGATGCACCTTTTCCACCTCCATAGCACCCTGCATGGATTGCATGGCCCGCTTATTACCTTCCTGCTGGGCCGCAGCCACAAAAGGCGGGTACATATTGGTGAATTCATGCGCTTCGCCTGTAATGGCTGCTTGCAAATTCTCGACTGTACAGCCAACGCCATCCATTGCCCTGAGGTGGGCGTGCGCATGAATCGTTTCTGCCTCCGCAACGGCCCGGAACAACTTGGCCACCTGGGAGAAACCATCCCTTTCCGCCTTGGCAGCGAATGCGAGGTATTTCCGATTTGCCTGGCTCTCGCCAGCAAATGCGTGTTGCAAATTTTCTTGAGAGCTCATCATCTCCTCCATGTTGAAAAAAAACGGGCAGACGGTTTCTACCGTGTCGGGGTCGGCGAGTCAATCCCCAGACATCAAAATTGCTGATCGAGCTGCCGTCACCACATCACCAAGCCGCTCCAGTGTCATCCCAGTGAAGAACGCCCCACCCGGTGCAATCCGCATGACAGGCCCTTCTTTGCAACGACCAAAACACAAAATGCGCTCGACAGGAACCTCCAAACCCTGTACAGACAACTCCTCTTCCAGCTCGTTTGCAAGCTGAACGCCCCCTCTCTGCGCACAGGAGGATCGGCCACCGAAACGTTCATTGATGCAAACCATGACAGTTGTATTCACGTTCATCCACCCACCAACTCCCGCAATGCCTTACCTGTCTTGAAAGACATCACCATGTTGCCATCCACTGCCATGGCCCCACTGTCCTGGGGTTCCGGCCAATCCGTTCACGCCGTTCTGGCGGACCATGCGTCATTGCTGGTTGGTTTGAGCCACTGAGCCAGCAGGATAGCCAACCAAGATTCTTACGCACTCTATAATTCTTTGAGTCATTATCCCCCCTTTCCCATTCACGCAGAAGATGTATCTATTGTATTTAACAGCACTGATTCCTCATATTCAATGCGTGCTTTAACTAATACAATAACGCCTTCCATGCACTGTTTAAAATTCTCATCACTATCCAAACACTCGTTCATTAACTTAATAACATTTTCACCTACTGAATGGAACTCTTTCAATTCAGATACAATTCCTTTCAGGTATTCATCAGTCGCACCACCATACAAACTGAGCTGCATTCTTTCACCGTCTTTCTTCATCCTTATTGCAAGAGGATAGAAACAAAATTCCTCCATAAAAAAATGCTTTATCAAAAGCTGTCTAAGTACTGTGAAAAGCTTACGCGCTTCATTACGATCTGCTGCAGATATTTGTTCAAACATATCCAAAATAACAGCATGATCAACCTTCAGACTCAACGCTATCTCCCTTATATCCATCAGATCACTCCTTAAACGGATTCCCGGCCTTCTGCCACACACGACACTACCAGATCCGATATCTGGAGGAGAGCGTCAACAAGCATAACAAATTAATATCCTTCGTGTTCCTCCATAACTACGCCGGAAATCCTGACGGCACCCCGCACATCGACCAGGTGGAACATTATGCCCTTCGGGCAAAAAAACTGCAACGGCAAAAGCAAGACCGCGGGGCTCTGCCCCACCACCCCGCTGGGGACCGTGACGGTCCCCAGACCCCTGCAATCA
>JAMOBH010000413.1:0-4246 GCA_039908085.1 Magnetococcus sp. YQC-5 | reverse complement strand
TGAACCGCCTCCCCAGACCCCTCCACCCTTTTTTGTTATTTTTTTTTTGAAATCTCTTTTTTGGGGGGGAGATCACGTTTTCAAATGACCACCCCCAAGTTCCCTGGAACGTCGAGTCGCAGCCATGACCGCTGCCATGATGGCACCACGCACACCTGCTTTTTCCAAAGGTTCCAGACCAGCAATGGTGGTCCCGCCCGGCGAGGTGACCTGATTTTTCAACACCCCAGGATGCAGACCACTCTCTTCCAGCAGTTTGGCCGCTCCCAACAGAGTGCGCGCCGCCAATCGATCTGCCAAGGCGCGGGGCAGACCACTGGCAACCCCTCCATCAGAGAGTGCTTCGGCCATAAGATAAACATAGGCCGGTCCAGAACCTGACAACCCGGTGACACCATCCATCAAGGCTTCGTTGTCGATCTCTTCCACCATACCCACCGCTCCCATGATCTGGTGGGCCAGGTCACGATGCTGCCTGGTCAAACCAGGCCTGGGCAACAGTACCGAAATGCCAGCTCCAACCAAAGCAGGGGTGTTGGGCATCACTCTCATGAGGGGTTGTCCAGGCGGCAGCCGACTGGCCAGGGTGGTCAGAGGAATACCAGCCGCAATGGAGAGAACCAACACTTCGGGTGTCAAAAGCGGGGCGACTTCCTCCAGCACCTCAGTGATGACCCCCGGCTTGACAGCCAGAAGCAGGACATGGGCACCTTGAACAGCTTCCCGGTTGTCGGCAAAAACCGGGATGTCAAACTGTTCTTTCAGGGAATGTCGTTGTTTTTCAAATGGATCGGACGCGCGCAGACAATCAGATGGCCAGCCTGCTCCCAACAGACCTTTGATCAAGGCCCCGGCCATGGCCCCTCCACCCAGAAAGGCAATGAGGGTTGGGTGATTGACGTCATGGGTATGGATATTCATCGTTGAGTAATCTCACCTGGGTTGTGTTTTGGAAGTGTTGCAATCCGTTCCCTGGCTGCTTCGGCCAAGGCGCGATTATTGAACGGGCCAATCCAGATGCGTTGATAGGTTTTGTTGGGTGCGGCACTTTGTTCCAGAAAGACCGGCAAACCCATGCTTGCATATTGAGTAATGGCCTCGTTTGCAAATTTGGCATTTGAATACGAGGCGACCTTGAAGACAAATTGGCCCTGCTTTTCTTGCTCAGTCCCACCATGTCGCAGGGAATGTGTGGAGGTTGGGACGGAAGCTGGATTGACCGTGGATGATGGTGTGTCAACAGAAGGTGGCGTGAGAGCTGGTCGGCGGGCTGCGGTGGCAGGTTTCCGGGCTGGGTCTGAAGCATGCGCACCGCTGGTTTCGGCTGGTGTGCCCGCTGTTGTGGGCAGGGCTTCAGGCTCAGGTGAAGAGCTTGACTGGATTGGACTCGGTGACAACTGTCGGGGCAGGGTGTCGGAGTCTCGTTTGGAGGTTTGTTTGATCGGAGTTGGTGATGCCTGTTGAGACAGGGTTTCAGAGTCCGGCTTGGAAGTCTGTTTGAGCGTCTTTGACGGCACCTGTTGAGACAGGGTTTCAGAGTCCGGCTTGGAAGTCTGTTTGAGCGTCGTTGACGGCACCTGTTGAGACAGGGTTTCAGAGTCCGGCTTGGAAGTCTGTTTGAGCGTCGTTGACGGTGCCTGTTGAGACAGGGTTTCAGAGTCCGGCTTGGAAGTCTGTTTGAGCGTCGTTGACGGCACCTGTTGAGACAGGGTTTCAGAGTCTGGCTTGGAAGTCTGTTTGAGCGTCGTTGACGGTGCCTGTTGGGGCAGAATGTCAGATTCCGGTTTTGAAGCCTGGCTGGTCGAAGTCGGTGACACCTGTTGGGTCGGTTTGTCAGAGAGTCGGGGCGTTTTGGCAACGGACAGGGTGTTGTATGGTGCTCCCATCTGCTGGAGTGACAGTTGCGCAGTGCGGAAATAGGGGCCTTCCCGACCTGATCCGTTTTTGACGGTGCCAAACCACCGGGCGGCTTCATCCTGACGGCCCTTGATTTGCGACCAGTGTCCCAAAAGCAGGAGCGTCAAATTTTCTCGCAGTTGTGCTTCAATGGGATCTTCAGTTTGACGGGCGGCTTCCAGACTTTTTTCCGGTGGCATCTCCCCCAGGAATACGGCGACCAAAGCTCCAGGCCACTGTTTGGGATTTTTTTTGAAGGCCGGATCGGTCAGCACCTCTCTGCCAGGTTTGCCTAACCGTTCGCGGACGAGATAGAGCCACAAGCGGTTTTCCATGTTGTTCGATTGCATGGGCAAGGAGAGGACAAGATCCTGTTCTGCCTCGACAAAACGCTCCAGCATATAAAACGCCACCCCGCGTAAAAAATGGGCTTCTGGATTGTTGTTGGGACGCAAACGCAAGGATTCGTACAAATCTCCGACGGCCTGTTGCGGCAAGCCGACCAGCAGACGACATTGGCCACGCAAACGATAGACCTCTTCGTGATCCCGTTTGAAACGAATGAATGCAATGAAATCATCGATGGCTGCTTCGTATTCCCCTTGAGTGACATGCAGGCGACCCCGATTGTAGTAACTCCAGGGATGATCCGGTTTGAGTCGGATGGCGGAATCCAGTTCGGTCATGGCTTCCTGGGCGCGTCCCAGTTTGGCCAGGGCCAAGGCGCGATTTTGAAACGCCAGATAATCTTCCGGGCGCAAGGCGACCGCCACATTGAGATCCTCGGAGGCCCGATCTGGATGGCCTGCGCTTAACAGAGCCACTCCGCGAATGCGATAGGCCTGTTGCATGTCTGATTTCAGTTCGATGGCCCGGTCACAATCACTGATGGCTTGCGGGATCATGCCTGGATTTTTGGTACTCAGGCTGATTTTGTAACGTACCGCGCATCGTCCTGCAAAGGCGGTGGCTCGCTGGTGACGGTTGGCCTCTGGGGCGTTGGTGGCACGGGTGAAGCGTTGTTCGGCCTCATCCAGGGCATTGTTGCCCAAGGCTTCGGATGCGATTTTCAGGGTCTCCTCGACCGAATTTTCGGCCCAAACCGGTGTCATCAGCCAGCTTGGAGAGAGGCCGTACAACAGGAGAACAGACCAGAAAACCGGTATGACAGCACTCTTTGGCATCCCATTTTTTTTCATGGCTGACACCCATAATCATGTATTGCATCGTGTTGATGGGGTTTGTTGGTTGCAACTTTTGTAGTTGCGAAAAAATTTTATTAATTTAAGTTAAATACGGCGCTGCCGATACGTACCAGGGTTGCCCCTTCTTCCACGGCGATTTCATAATCATGGCTCATGCCCATGGATAATTCATGCAGGTTGACCCCATCGATGTGATCTGCTTTGAGGTTTTCCATGACATGGTCGCGTAATTGAGCCAGGGCGCGAAACCAGGGGCGTGCCTCTTCCGGGCTTGGGGTCTGTGGGGGAATGGCCATCAGACCTTGAATGACAATCCCTGGCAAGAGAGCCATGCGTCGTATCATCTCTGTGGCATTTTCCGGGGGCAGACCGGATTTTTGGGGTTCCCGGCCCAGATTGATTTGCAGCAAAACAGGCATGGGACTCATCGGTGTGGCCTCTTTTGACAACTCTTCAGCCAAACGCAAGGAATCCAGGCTGTGGATCATGTGGAACAATTTGACCGCAGTTTTCACCTTGTTGGTTTGCAAGGGACCGATGAGATGCCATTGCAAGGCGGGATTGTTCACCAAAGGAATTTTATCGCGGGCCTCTTGCACGCGATTTTCCCCGAAAATCACCTGTCCTGCTTCCATCACGTCACGCACTTCCTTGGCACTTCTGGTTTTGGAGACGACCACCAGTCGGACTTTGGTTGGATCCCGGCCTGTACGTTGACAGGCCAGAAGTATGCGTTCATGGATGTATGTCAAATTGGAGGAGCGTGTCTGGATCATTTTTTTGGCCAAAATATTATGAACATGATACCCTTCGGGCGGAAAGAAACAATCAAAACGTTGATATTTTTTAGGGCTTATGTTGGTATGTTGGCATCTTGATCTTGAATTGGCAATGATTGGATGACACTATCGCAATTTTCGTTCCTTTTTTGTGAAGTGATGCCCAATCAACCGAATCGTTCCGACCTTTCATCAGGAGAACCTTTCGGGGGAGGCGGTGAACCGCCTTTCCAGACGGATCAACTGAAACCATTTTGGGATGTGAAGTTTTCTACTGTCAGGGGTCCAGGGGGATTATCCCCCTGGTGGGGTCCAGGGGCGAAGCCCTTGGTGGGGTCCAGGGGCGAAGCCCTTGGTGGGGTCCAG